>NZ_JARWKZ010000003.1:0-353744 GCF_050577975.1 Rhizobium sp. BR 315
CTTCTGGAAAGCAACCAATTCTCCCTCGGCGCACGCGAAATAACGTGCCAAGGGAACACACGACAAACCGCAAAGCGGTTTGCGTGGATGACGCAAGCCGAACACGGCTTGCTATTCGCGACAAATCGCTTCGCGATTTGCGCTGGTAACGCGGGGTGGAGCAGCCCGGTAGCTCGTCAGGCTCATAACCTGAAGGCCGCAGGTTCAAATCCTGCCCCCGCAACCAATATCCCATCCCTCATAACAACAATTATCACAGACGCGCGCGCCAAGACCGCAGCCGAAACCAACATCAAAATGCCCGCGTTCTGCGGGCTTTTTTATTTGGTTACGCGTCGAGGATTGAACGACTTCTCAGGCCCAGCAAGGAGGCAAAGCCGACAAAGCACACAATACTGCAAAGCCGGACAACAAAAGCAATCGCCTCTGCCTTGCAATCTTCATGGTCACTTCTCCGGAGCAAGAATGCAGCATTGCTCCGGCAAGGGCACGAGTACGGCCGCACCGCCGGCAGTCATCGGCTCAGACAAAGTGCCGTTGGCGACGATATCGCCGGCGGCCGTTTGGCATTGATATTGATAAGCGCGGCCGAGATAGGTTCGTGTGCCCAAAATAGCCGGCAAGCCGTTGCCATCGTATCGAACCGACAGTCCGTCGGCACGGCAGCCGAGGATGAAACTGTCCGGCAGAGGCCCGAAATCATCCTGCGAAAGCGTGATCTTCGCGCCGCCGGCACCCTCTGCCGTCACCAGGGCGCCCTCGCGCGCGACGGCCCGCAGCGGCAGCAGGTTCTCGAAGCCGACGAAACGCGCGACGAAAGCATTCGCCGGCTTGCGGTAAAGGACTTCGGGCGTATCGAGCTGCATGATCCGGCCGGCATTCATGATGGCGACACGATCCGAGATCGAGAAGGCTTCCTCCTGATCGTGCGTCACGTAGAGCGACGTCGTGCCGTTGGCGCGCTGCAGCTGGCGGATTTCCACGCGCATGTCGACCCTGAGCTTGGCGTCGAGATTGGAAAGCGGCTCGTCGAACATCAGAAGTGGCGGCCCGATGACGAGCGCGCGAGCCAACGCCACGCGTTGTTTCTGGCCGCCCGACAGTGCAGCAGGCAGGCGGTCGCCAAGGCCGGAAAGGCCGACGCGTTCCAACATGGCTGCAGCCTTCCGCTGGCGTTCCTGGGTCGCCATGCGGCGCTGTTTGAGGCCGAAGGCGACGTTTTCAAGCACGGTCAGATGCGGAAACAATGCATAGTTCTGGAACACCAGTCCGATATCCCTAGCATGCGCCGGCAGGGTCGTCAGGTCACGATCGCCCAGCTTGATGGTGCCGCTCGTCGGCTGCAGGAAGCCGGCGACGAGCCTCAGCGTCGTCGTCTTGCCGCAGCCGCTCGAACCGAGCAGCGAGACCAGGTCGCCGGCGCCGACAGAGAGCGAGAGATCCTGCAATACGGTTGTCTTGCCGTAATGAGCGCTGATGGAACTGATGGAGAGCGATACGGTCACGGGTGGCTACTTTGTCAGGAAGGTGAGGCCCAGGGTCGCTTCGACGATCGCCATGACGGCGACGGTCACGAGCATCAGCAGCACGGAGACCGAGGCGATGGTCGGGTCGAAGAACTGCTCCATATGGGCGAGGATCTGGATGGGAAGGGTGGAGATGCCAGGCCCGGTCAGGAAGACCGATACCGAGACATCGTTGATGGAGGTGATGAAGGCGAGAATGAAGGCGGCGATGACGCCGGCGCGGATATTCGGCAGCACCACCGTCAGAAAGGTCTTCAAGGGCGGGCAGCCGAGGCTGATGGCAGCTTCCTCGATCGAGAAGTCGAAGCTCGCGAGGCTGGCGCTGACGACGCGCACCGAATAGGGCAGCACTAGCAGCGCGTGACCGATCAAGAGGCTCGGGAAGATCGGAAGCTGAAGCCCGATGGTGATCAATTTCATCAGCGAAAAGCCGAAGACGATTTCCGGAACGAGGATCGGTAGGACGAAGAGCGTCGAAAGCCAGCGCGGCAGTTCGACCCTGTAGCGGCTGATGGCATAGGCCGCGGGAATGCCGATCAACAGCGAAAGCGCTGTTCCGAGGAAGGCGAGCTCTAAGCTGGTGATTGCCGTCGTGCGGAAGGCCTCGATCTGGAAGATGTTCGAGAACCAGCGCAGAGTCAGGCCCTGTGGCGGAAAGGTCAGATAGGTCGTGTTGCTAAAGGCGGCGCCGATGATGATGGCGAGTGGTGCCAACAGGAAGAGGAAGACGCAGCCCGTGAAAGCGATGAGTGCAGGGTGGATGGATTTTGTCATGATCACACCGCCATCGGGTTCAGCCGCCGCGCGATACGGCTCATGATCGCCACGATCCCGATCGTCACGACCACCATGATGGCGGCAATCGTCGAAGCGCCCACCCAGTCGAAGGTGACCATGGCGCGCTGGTAAAGGAAGGTGCCCATCATCATCTGCTTTTCGCCGCCGAGCAGCTGCGGCGTGGCATAGGAGGTGAAACTGCCGGTGAAGACCAGTACGGCGCCGACGATAAGGCCCGGCGTGGCAAGCGGTAGGATGACCTGCCGGAAGGTCGCGGCCGGTGTCGCGCCGAGGGAGGTCGCAGCCTGAATGAGATCCTGCGGTATGCCCTCGAGCACGCCGACGAGGGTCAGGATCATCAGTGGCACGAAAAGATAGACCATCGCGACGATCACCGAACCCTCGGTATACAGCATCGACAGCGGCTCGCTGATGACACCCATGGAAAGCAGGATGGTGTTGAGAATGCCGTTCTTGCCGAGAATGATCAGCCAGGCGAAGGAGCGCACGACGACGCCAGTCAACAGCGGGAACACGGCGGCGATGATCATTATGCTTTTGGCGCGGCCCGGCATCTGCGCGATCACATAGGCGGCGATGAAGCCGATGATCAGCGAGATTACCGTCGTAATCAGCGCAACCTCGATCGTCCTGAAGAGCACCGTGCGGCGAAAGCCACTGGTAAAGAAGGTGATGTAAGGGGAAAACAGCCCTTTTGGCTCACCGAATGTCGCCGCGATCGTGATGATGACCGGGACGAGTAGGAACAGTGTCACGGCGATGATTGCCGGCGCCGTCAAACCCCATTTTGCAAGATGCTTCATCAGAAGAATTCCGTAAGAGTGCCGCAGGCCGGCTGCGGCACGCCTTTATTACATGCCGAAGATCTCGTTCCAGCGATCGATCCAGTCCGATTGAGCTTCGTTCAGCTTCTGATAATCAATCCGGCTGAGCTTGGCGATCATTTCGGCGCCGTAAGTCCAGAGCTTGGCTTTCTCAGGCGTCAGCACCACCTTGGTCGAGACTGGTGCATCGACGCCCTGCTCGGCTTCGGCTTGCTGCACGTCCTTCGACAGGACGAAGTTGATGAACTGGTGGGCAAGCTCGACGTTTTCGGAGCCCTTGGGGATGTTGACCGTGTTGAGGGTGGCGATATCGCCCTCCTTAAGATCGGCCCAGGCCATTGTGGGAACGGCCGCGCGCATCGATGTCAGAACGAAGTCCTGTGCCAGAGCCACCTTGACCTCGCCCGTCGAGATCAGGTTCACCAGCTCGGAGCCGGTGTTGTAGTTCTTGACGACGTTCGGCTTCAGCGCCTCGATAGCTGCAAAGGCCTTGTCGGCATCTGTGTAAGGATCGACGCCGGCATGTTTGCCGGCTTCAAGCACCGTCAGCGGCCCGGCCGTTGTGGTGATGCCCGGAAGCGAAATGGCACTCTTCAGGTCGGCGCGCCAGAGATCGTTCCAGGAGGTGACCGGCGTGCCGACCTTGGCCGTATCGTAGACGATGCCCACGCGGCCGATCGTGTAAGCCGGGCCGTAATTGCCTTGCGGCGCCTTGGCGATGTCGTAGAGATCGGTGAGGTTCGGGAGCTTGCTGCGGTCGACTTCCTGGAAGAGACCTTGTTGAATGCCGATCTGCGAATAGCTGTCGGTCAGGTAGATGACATCGACACCCTTGCCGCCGCGCAGTTTCAGCTTGTTGAGACGGTCGGCATTGTTGCCGGTTTCGAAAACAACCTCACAGCCGCAGATTTTCTTGAACGGCTCGATGATATTGGCCTGCATCTTCTCGCCGTTATAGCCCCACCATGACACGGTCAGGGTCTTTGCCTGGGCGTAGGCCGGTAGGGCGGCAGTCGCTGCGATAATCGCAAAGCCCGCGACATGGGCAAGAGAGAGGCCCTTCATTATCGATCCTTTAATCCGTGAAATCCTGCAGATGCTTCAAGCTTGGAGGATACTATTTTTCGAGCATAGGCTTTACAAGCCCAACAATTGAGCACGCAGCGGTTTTTCAGGCTCGATATGGACGGATCAGTTATTTTGGCGCGCCGCAGGGCCAGGAATGCAACTCACTGAGATGGTTTGCTTTCCTGAAGGTCGGGTAAGCGGCTTTACACATCGGATCGCCATCTTTACCTTCAGCGGAACGAGTTTCCTGCTGGCATGCCAATCATGACATCTCCCACGACAAACCTTCCCGACGATCTGCTTGTGAATGCGGAAGACGAGGTGTTGATCCGCCAGGATCTGACCCTGACCGCGCTCGGTCGCCGCCCCGCCGCCCGCTCGCTGCGCGTCGGCCGGCTGCTCGACGTGCACAGCCGCACCTGGCTCGAAGATCAGGAGATCGTCATCAAGGGCAGGCGCATCGCCTATGTCGGCCCGGCCGGCAGCTATAAGGGCGAGGTCGGCGAGCGCATTCACGAGCCGCAACTGTCTGCCGTTCCCGGCTTCGGCGAGGCGCACAAGCATATCGAAAGTTCGCATCTGACGCCGGAATGGGAGGCCGCTTTGGTTATGCCGCACGGCGTGACCTGGACCTGCGAAGCGAGCCACGAGTTTTCCAATGTGAACGGCGCCCGCAATCTCGAATTCTGGCTGGAAGCGCGTCGCCGCGGATCGCCGATGAAGATATTCCCACTGCCGGGCTCGGCCGTGCCGCCGACCGCCTATGAATGGGGCGGCGGCCACTTCGGCTATGACGAGCAGAAGGCCTTTCTCAATGAAAGCCTGATGGTCGCCGGCCTCGACGAGGTGATGGATTGGCCTTCGGTCAGTAATCCGGAGAATCCGGCTTACGATCGCCTCTGGGGCATGATTCGCGCTACGTTCGAGCAACGCGGCGTTGTCGAAGGCCATGGCGCCGGCCTACGCGATCTCGCGTCGATCAATGCTTTCGCCGGGGCGGGTCTCGCTTCCGATCACGAAGGCTGGTTCCTCGACGAAATCTGGGAAAAGCTCACGCACGGCCTGTTCATCGAGCTTCGGCCGCATTCCCTGCCAGAGGTCATCCAGGGGCTGATCGACAAGGGCCTATCCGACTGGTCGCAGATTGCATTCGTCACCGACGATCGCAGCGCTTCCGACACATTGAAGATCGGCGCGACCGATCACAATGTCCGGCTTGCGATTGAGAACGGGCTGGCGCCTGAAATCGCTATTCAGTGCGTGACGATCAATCCGGCGCGGCATATGCGGCTCACGCCCTGGGTCGGCTCGATCGCTCCCGGTCGCTTTGCCGATATCGTGCTTTTGGACGATGTGGCGAAGTTGTCGATCGCCAAAGTCTGGGCAGATGGTAAGCCGGCTTCCGAAGGCGGGACCTTCGTCGGTGTCCGCCCCGAAATCGACTGGCCGGATTGGGCGACAAAGACGGTTCGGATCGATAGAATCGTCTCGGCCGAGGATTTTCGCATTGCTGCCCCATTGGAAGCTGCCACCGCAAAGGCGGCGCTATTGCGGCCGTTCCATTGGGCCGACGATTTCATCACGATGGATCTGCCCGTCACCAATGGCGCCGTCCAGCGCGATTCCGACCGCAACGTTACCAAGTTCGCCATCGTCGACCGGTTTTCCGGCGAAGCCAAAGTCGCCCGCATGTTCTGGCTCGGCACCGGGCCGCGCACGCCGGATACCGCGCTTGGCGCCACGCTCGGCCATGACAAGCACAATATCTGGGTCGTCGGTTCTTCCGATGAGGCCATGGCCATGGTCGTCAATGCGCTCAACGAGCAGCAGGGCGGCTGGGTGCTGGTTTCGGGCGGAGAAGTGATCGCTCGCGTCCACTACGAAGTTGGCGGCTTGATGACCGCGAGATCAGCCGAAGAGCTGGATGCCGAAATGCAGAAGCTGTATGAGGCTGGTGCCGGCATCGACTGGATGTATGAGCCGACATTTTCGCCGCGCTGGTGGCCAGGCTTTCCGGAACGCCTCTCCTTTGCGACGCTCACCTGCGCGCCCTGGCGTTGGGTTCTGGTGGCCCCGTCAGAAAGAGCTCCGGAAGGCTTCGTCAATGTCGCGACCGGAGAAACTCATCCCGTCGTCTGGCAGGGATAGCCTTAGGAGCGCCAACGGATATCCGATGGGATGCCGGTTCGGATGGACCAGCTGAGGGCGATTGGCATTCGTTTATCGCGGGCATTCCCGATGGCTCTTGACGATTGAGCCTGGTTCCATAATTATCCATTTGGTTACTTGTGTTGCGCGTCGGTCGCGGAAATTGGGTGGAGCCACTTGCTTCCGAGCTTGCCAGCGGACATTGGAAACCAGGCGGAGGAGGCCGCGGTGACTACCGTTGATAATGATATGCCAAGGATGACGTTGGCATTTTCCACGCTGGGATGTGCGGACCTCGAACTGGACCAAGCCCTTGCCTTGGCAGAGCATCATGGTCTCGACGCTATCGAAATTCGCGCTCTTGGTGGCACGATCGATCTGGCGACTTACTTCACCGAAAGGTTCGGCTCGCCGGCCGCACTTGCCCGTGCGCTAGAAGAGTCCACCGTAAGTGTCTGCGCCTTTAATACCTCGCTGCGCCTTGTCGGCGCGACATCTGAGGCGAAGGAGGAGTTCCTGCGCTATCTGCCTTGGGCGGAGGCGGCCGGTATCCGGTCGCTGCGGGTTTTCGACGGCGGCGGAACGGGCGATGAGAGAGAGTTGGACGAAGCGTTATCAACACTGCGGTGGTGGGACGAAACAGCCACGCGAGAGGGCTTTGCCGCCGAGATGGTCGTCGAGACCCATGATTGTCTGGTAACGTCGGACGCGATCGCTCGCATTCTCAGGGCCGCACCCGATTGCGCGCTGCTCTGGGATACGCATCACACCTGGCGCAAGGGCGGGCAGGATCCTGTCGAAACCTGGAGACAGGTTCGGGGCAATACCCGCCATCTTCATGTGAAGGACAGCATTTCCAAAGCGGGGCCGCGGCTACCATATAGCTATGTACTGCCGGGCAGCGGGGAATTTCCCATGGCGGCGTTGCGTTCCGCTCTTGCTGCCGATGGCTATGCCGGCGTCGTCAGCCTAGAGTGGGAGAAACTGTGGCATGCCGAACTGCCGTCATTGGATCTGGCTCTGCAGGCAGCGCAAGGAAACGGATGGTGGCCTCAAGAATTGGGCGGCGAATGACCGGAAAAGCCTGTTAATACTTTAGTTGAATTGTATATGACAAGAACGCGCAGCGATTGACTTTTGCAATGGGTTACTAGTTACTGTATTAGCAATAAATGAAGTAAGATCGTCGACGGCGTGGCGGCGTCCGGTTGACTATGGTCTTTGCTGCAATATTTCCAGCTCGGTAAAGGGGGGCCCTAATGATTAGGGTTTGAGGTGTCTGGAAGATGGATGAGGCAGATCTAAAGCACCAGAAATTTGACGATTCGGAGCCCATCGCACCGTTTCCAGCCCCCGCTGCTCGCCATCGGCGCTCTGCCCAAGATCTGCTCCCTGACGAGGGGAAGTTTGATGAACGGTAAGGCGAGCCGTAACGACGAAGGCCATAAGGACCTGATCTTAAGGGCGATTGCCGAGGGCGGCCTAGGATTCGCCACCCAATGGGTCCATGACGCCGTGAATATCGAAAGAGTATTTTATGCCGAAAGCCTCGCGCGTGTGACGGAGGCGGATGGAACAGTGCATGCGGCGGGCGCATTTGTCTCGCTCCTCGAGCGGCAGGATCGTTGGTTCGCGCTTGACCTGCACATTCTCGATATGGTGCTGTCAGCTCTTGTCGCGGATGAAACGCTTGTTCTCGGCTGTAATCTATCGGTGTCCGGCCTGTCCCAGCCGGATCGGTTTGCGGATATTTTCAGCCGAATCACCCGTCGGCCGGAGCTCGCTTCCCGGCTGATCGTCGAGGTCACGGAAAGCTACCCGCTTGTCGGCGCCGCCATCGAGCGGGTGAAGATCATCCGCTCGCTCGGCTGTCGCATCGCGATCGATGATTTCGGCTCAGGCTTCGCCACACCGGCATCGCTGCTGCAGGTGACCGCCGATATCGTCAAGATCGATGCAGCGTTCCTGCGGGATAACAGGCGAGGCCGCGATGGACACGATAGCCTCTTCCATCTCGTCGGCTTTGCCTCCTGTTTTGCGCCTTTCGTTGTCGTCGAAGGCATCGAGACTGACGCTCAGCTCGATGCGGCCCGCGCGGCGGGCGCGACCCATGTGCAGGGCTTTCTTTTGTCAAAGCCGGTGTCACTGCCGAAGCTGCGCCGACACAAAGGCAAGATCGGTCTGCAGGGGGGTGCATGAGCCATTCCGCCACTGTTGCGTCGAATAAGGTCGCAACCCCGGTGCCCGATGCAAGAGAGGCAGGCGCGGGCCGTTTGCCGAAACAGCCCGCGTCGCCGGCATGGGTGTCGCGGTGATGCGGCAGCCGCTCTTTGCTTCGGACTATCGGGCGTCCGCCGCGCAGGCGACGCGGGAATTGAAGGTCAAAACGCTGCTGCGCGCCCTGGTGCGCCGGCTGCACGATGCGCTCTCCACCGGCGATAACGCCCTATCAGCCGCATTCTCCGGTGGGGAAGCGCCGCAAATTCTCATTCGTGATGCATCGGCAGAGTTGGTCGGGCGGATTACGATAGATGCCGAAAGCGACCTCTATGTCTTTTGTGAATTGGGGGATGGTGCCACGGACATCGTCATCGCAACGGCCAGCGAGGATAGATTGCTGGAGGAGATCGTCCTTCATCTTCGGGAAGGGCATCCGGTAGGCCAGGCCGTCGACGCGGCAATCGACATGCTCGTCGGCCAGACCATCGAGGATGTCGAGCGCAAGCTCATTTTGCAGACGCTTCGCCACTGCAAGGGAGATCCGACACACACGGCATTCATGCTCGGCATGCCACTTGCCACTCTCTGCAACAAGCTGTCGGCCTATTTTGCAGAATCAGCCAGCGAGCTGCCGCAGGCTGGGGTGGTCGCGGGGTTTGCGATGGGAGCCTACCGACTTTGATCGCGGCCGCACCTGGTGCGGACGCATTCTGCCCCGGCAACTGTGCAGGGGATTACGCGCCTTGAATATGGCGCAATTTGAAACGGTGAGACATCCGGCAGCGGACGCCCCACTTGATGCAATCGAGCGGGGCGGCGCACGAGGAACCTAAGGAGATCTGGGAAACGATCATGGATTCTTTCAGCGAGAGAAAAATGCCCGCTCGACCGCGGATGCAATCATTGTTCGAAGGCTGCGTGAAAATCGTTTCGGCCTATGTCAGCCACAATACAATACCAGTCGCCAGCCTGCCGAAGCTGATCAAGAACACCTACGAGGCGCTGCACGCCTTGGATGGATTTGCTCCCGCCGTCGAACGGAGTGTTTTGGTGCCGGCCGTGGATTTGAAGAAATCGGTGACGAACGACTACATCGTCTGCCTGGAGGACGGCAAACGCTTCAAAACGCTGAAGCGTCATCTGCGCGTGCATTATGGCCTGACGCCTGAGGAGTATCGGCAAAAATGGGGGCTCGCTCCCAGCTATCCGATGGTCGCACAAAACTACGCAAACCGACGCTCGGAGCTGGCGAAACTTTCCGGCCTCGGTGCCAATGGCAGCCGGAAGGAAACCGTTGGTTCGTGAACCTGACCGAGAAATCCCTTGGGTTCTGAAGAAGGAGGCCGTGCATGTTTCGCCATGCGCAGGCAGCGGCAGCATGTGCCTGTCTCACTCGGTAAAAAAACGGCGCCCTGCAAGGGGGCGCCGTAAATCTCATGAAATATTGCCGGGCTCAGCCAAAGGCCGATTGAATCCGCCGATCAGAAGACCTGACGAAGTGCGGTGAACAGCACGAAAGCGAGTGCGATGGAAGCCGGCAGCGTCAAGATCCAGGCCATCAGCATGTTGCGCACGGTAGACCATTGCAGCCCCGAACCATTCGCCGCCATGGTGCCGGCGACACCGGAGGACAGGACGTGCGTGGTCGAGACCGGCAGGCCGAGATGGTCGGCAGCACCGATCGTCAGCATGGCAACCACTTCGGCGGCGGCACCTTGGCCATAGGTCAGGTGCGTCTTGCCGATCTTTTCGCCGACAGTTACGACGATACGCTTCCAGCCGACCATGGTGCCGAGGCCCAGTGCCAGTGCGACGGCGACCTTCACCCAGAGCGGAATGAACTTGGTCGTGTGATCGACGGCGGCGTGATAGCTGGTGACGGCCTTCAGGTCGTCGGCGCTCATCGGCAGCAGCTTCTGCTTGTCGATCAGCTTCAGCGATTCACCGATGAGGTAGATGTCGTTGCGGACGTTACTGACGAGCCCGTTCGGCAGCTTCTCGACGCTCGGATAGGCGGCAATCGAGGCGCTCGTTGCGTGAATATAGGCCTGCAGCGCCGGAGTTGTAACATCCGTCCAGGTCTTGCTCTTCACGGCCGCGCTGACGGCAGCCTTCGGATCGGCAGGAGCGGCGACGCCGGGCTTTACATACTTGCCCAGTACCGTCTCGACCTGCACGGAGGCTGCCTTGTAGGCATCGAGATAGTTGATGTCGGGCGTCCGGTTCAGCGCGAAGGCAGTCGGCACGAGACCGATGAGAATAAGCATGATCAGACCCATGCCCTTCTGGCCGTCGTTCGAGCCGTGAGCAAAGCTGACGCCGGTGCAGGTGAAGATCAGCAGACCGCGGATCCACATCGGCGGCGGTGCATTGCCCTTCGGTGCTTCATAAAGTGCCTTGTTGCGGATCAGCACCTTGGCGACCAAAAGCAGTATCGCGGCCGCGCCGAAGCCGATGATCGGCGACAGCAGCAGTGACATGCCGACGCTGCTTGCCTGCGACCAGTCGACACCGCTTGTGGCGGAACCGGCAGGCGCCAGGAACTGGTTGGCCAGACCGACGCCGATGATGGAGCCGACAAGCGTGTGTGAACTCGATGCCGGCAGACCCAGATACCATGTGCCAAGGTTCCATATGATGGCAGCGGTCAACAGGGCGAAGACCATGGCAAGACCGGAGCCGGAGCCGACCTGAAGGATCAGTTCAACGGGCAAAAGCGCCAGAATGCCGAAGGCGACGGCGCCGGAAGAAGTCAGCACGCCGAGAAAGTTGAAGAAGCCGGACCAGATGACGGCGAACTCAGCCGGCAAGGAGCGGGTATAGATCACGGTTGCGACCGCATTGGCCGTATCGTGGAATCCGTTGACGAACTCGAAGCCGAGCGCGATCAACAGGGCAAGACCTAGCAAAATCCACGGAACCGCCGCAGCTTCGGCGAGATCGCTGCCGAGAGCATAGCCGACATAGGCGAGACCGCCGAGGACGATGATGCCGAAGAGCGGCAGGAACCATTTTGCTGAGCCGGAGGCACCATGAATTGGGTGATTGGCGTTGCCACTCTCTAAACTGCTTGCAGCGAGGTCGACCATCTCAAACTCCTTTATGGCAATTGATATTTCTGGTGTAGGCTTCCTTCGTGAAACTCTCGTGACGCGCGAGCGAAGCCGAATATCCCGTGCGCGCCGGCGGTCATGCTTATCCGATTTCTCCGACGGGCAACCTTCGGCCGGTTGCCGGCTTAGAGCCGGTCACGATTTTGCCGTCAAAACGCCTTTTTCGGTTCAGCCGGCGTTCATACCTTCGAGGTTTAAATCCAGCGTGCAAGGGACTTGGATAGAGGACCATCAAAGATGAAATCGACTGTGTTTGCCATCGCTGCGTTGCTCGGCGGATTGGCTGTATCGTCGGCAGAAGCAATGCCCGTTCCTGCTATCGGGACAGCGGCCGGAGTGACAACACCCGGAGCGCCGATTGTGAATGTTGACTATGCCTGCGGCCGCGGCTGGCACCTCACCCGCTGGGGTGAATGCCGCCCGAATCGCTGGGCCCCGCCGCCGCGCCGCTGGGGGTACTACAGACCGCCACCGCCGCCACCATGGGGTTGGCACCATCGCCATCATCGCGATGACTGGCGTGAGGACGGTTGGCGTGGACGCCCGCGCGACTGGTAAGCCAGTTTGACACGTAAGACGAAAACACCGCCGCGTTCAGCGGCGGTGTTTCTTTAAGAGCGGTAGCCGTTGCGCAATGCGCACGCCGCCAGCCATAGGCCGGCCCCGGCCGCCATCAAGGCCGATAGGACCGTCATGAGGCTTTTGCCGTGCACGACGATGTCTGCCGGCCTCGGCCTGACCAGATCGGCCGTATTGAAGCTCTCCCCGCTGAACTTGCAGAGAACGAGCGACAGATTGTTGCGCACGAGGATGGCGTCGATATCGGAAACGAGATCTTCGACCGAAGCCCTGTCGCCATTCATCATCCGCATCTGCAGCAATACGGCCTTGGCTGCCGCGAGATAGGCATGCGAACATTCGTTGAAGGGGCTTTCCTCGTCGTTGACGCTGCCCGGCATGATGCCCCAGAGACAATAGGCTCGCTGGATCTGAGCGAAATTCAGAAGCCGGCGAAAGGTCTCATCGGTGTTCGGCACATCTTCCGCGACCGCGACGATCCGCCTGTAGTAGGGCGCAATCAGAGCCATTTCGCCATGGGTGAGGCTTGGTATCGGAATGCCGGCATGGCTTCCCGATGCCCTGTCGCCATGGGCTGCAAGCACTGTCGGCCAGATGGATAAAACGAGGCAGATGGCGGCGAGCAGCGCGCCGCTTCCGGATCGGCGTTTCCCGCGCACGACGGAGCGCGCGGGAGGCGATGGCTGTATCATTTCAGGCCTGGCGCAGCGCTGCGTTACCGCGGTAGCGCGTCTGCGGCAGCATGCGTTCGGCCCATGCACCGAAGGCAAGCCCGAGCGTAGCCCACAGGATGGCATGCATCCCGAGTGAGGTGATGCGGAAGTGCCAGAGCACCACGGCCGAGAATTGTTCCGGTACTTCGTTGATCGATGGGAGCAGATACTGGATCAGCGCGACGAAGACGATGTAGCCGACGCCGGCAATGATCGCTCCGTTCCAGGATCCATAGCGTGCCGCCAGGCGGCGGCCGAAGCCTACGGCGACGATCATGCCGACGATGGAGGCGACGATCATGATGAAGAACAGTTCGGTTCTGGCGCCGATCGTGTCGGCATTGCCGACCGCCGGCGGATTTGCCGGATACTTGATGTCCGGAACGAGCGAAATCGTCACGAAGGCCGCGACAGCAAGCAGCGCCGCCGTACCGCGCGCGCCGAGCGGGCTGATGCGGCCGTAGACGAAGGCGAAGACCAGCGCGAACAACCCGCCGATCGCCGTCGAGAAGATCATGCTGCCGATGAAGAGGCCGATGCCTGCCTGCGTGGCGCGGCTGACGATTTCCGGTTCCGGCGCTTCGCCTGCCGCTTGCGCGGCCTTTTCTTCAAAGCCGATGGCCCAGTCGACCAGCGGCTCGCCGAAGGTGTGGGCGAAGGCAAAAACGAGAACACCAGCAAGTGCCCCGACGATCATGCCGCGGAGCAAAAGACGTCCAACCATGCGCTTGTCCCCTTAGTGGCAGGGGAAGCCGAGAAGGTGACGGGCGTCATGCACGAACTCGTGCACATAGCTGCCTGACAAGAGGGAGGCTGCGCCTTCCTCTGCGCCGACGAAATAGATCGCCAGCAGCATCAGCAGGCCGGCGAACACGGCCCACGGCAGGATTTGGCCGAGCGGTATCGGCTGCGGTATCGCGGACGGTGCGAAAGCGGTATCAGACATTGTAATCCCTCTTGAAGAAAAGCGCGTTCCATTAGCGGAAGGGTTTTTACGGGAAGGGTCTGGCTCTCGAGGGCGAAGTTTCCGTCATCGATTACAGTGGCGCGACCGCGCCGGGATTTCACCGGCTTCCACACCCGTAAGTACAAGTTTATATCTGCCTGCGAAGATGGTTGTCAATCAAGCGCGTTCGTGGGGTGTACCTCGGCTGAACTCGGGCCGGGTGGATTCCGGCTCGTTCGCTTTGCCGCTATGCTCATCGAATCTCGACGCGATCCCGGCGCACCGAAAAACACGCTCAACTGCAGCTCAAGGAAAACAACGAATGTCGAATGAGAATGGCACCAAGGTCATTCACGGCAGAACGCCGGAATCGGCGGTTATGTTGGCAAACGTCAAGCGAGCAATGGCGCTTACCGCTGCGCTTAACCGCTTGACCTTTGACGATGCAGGCGAGGTTCGAGCCTTGTTCAGCGAACTCATCGGCAAAGAGGTGGACGAGAGCTTTGTCCTGATCCCGCCGTTCTACACTGCCGGCGGGAATGAAATCCGCGTCGGGCATAATGTCTTCGTCAATCAGAACTGCACTTTCTATGACCTTGGTGGATTGGATATCGGCGACGATGTGATGATCGGACCAAACGTGAGCATCATCACGATAGGCCATCCACTTGAACCTTCGCAGCGCCGAGCCATCACAATTGGAAAGCCCATCGTGATTAAAAGAAACGTCTGGATCGCAACCGGCGCAACAATTGTCGGCGGAGTGACTGTGGGCGAAAACTCCGTTGTGGCTGCCGGTTCAGTCGTCACCAAAAACGTTCCTCCGAATAGCCTTGTCGGAGGAAATCCGGCGCGTGTCATCCGCATGATCGGCGACAATTGAAGGAACACCGACAACGGCTCGCGAGCTGAGATTCGAACCGGGACACGACCGAAGCGCGATGCAAAATCGCGCCGACATATGGAGATATGAAGTGTCATGAAAGCGCGCCTGAGCTGGATTTGCCACGGCCCGACGGAGGCCAATCGGAAGGGCTGCTTCCCGGATGACGAACCGCTGGAGGATAAAGCGACGCTTCGAGCTGGGTTCTCCCTCGATCGGCTCGGGACGATCGATCGCATTTGGACGAGCCCGGCTTTGCGGGCACGTCAGACGGCGGCGCTGCTCCGCCTCGACGCCATCCCGGAACCTGCCATGTGCGAATGCGACTATGGCGATTGGCGCGGACGGTCGCTCGCAGAACTTCATGGCAGCGATCGGGACTCTCTCGCCCTATGGATGACCGATCTAGAGGCCGCGCCGCATGGCGGCGAATCCCTGTCGTCGGTCATGCGACGCATCGACGAATGGATGGGACGTCATTTTCAGGAAGCCGGGCATACCGTCGTCGTCACCCATGCCAGTGTCATCCGCGCCGCGATCCTGCATGTGCTGCAGGCGCCGGCTTCGGCATTCTGGACGATCGACGTCGAGCCGTTCGGCCTCGTCGAAATGACAAGCGACGGCCGGCGCTGGCAGCTTCGCTTCCCACAGATGGTGAAATAGTGCTCGGAGCAATTCGAGGAAAAGCGTGGCGAATGCCACAACGCGCTGTACGGCATTAGCGGCCTGCCTTTGCCCGCTGCCGCTCGAAATAGACGAGGAATATCGCAAGGCCGAGCGTCATGACCGCCAGCCCGTACCAGGTGATGGCATAGACAAGATGGCTGTTATGGAAGGTGATCTGCGTGAGCCCCCCCACAGGTAGGTCGCCAGGATTTTTCGTGTCGTCTGCATCGATGAAGTAGGGCGCCACGTTCTGCAGGCTGCGGGCCTCGGCAATGGCCGATACGTCGCGCGAATACCAGCGTTCTTCCGCCGGCACGTTGGAGCGCAGCAGCGTGCCCGTGGGCTCGTTGATCCGCAGCAGGCCTGCAATGGTGGTTTCCGCGCCGATCTGGCCGGCTGGGCGAGTCACTGGATTGCGCTTGTCGGTCGGCACGAAACCGCGATTGATGATGACGAGCGTGCCATCGGCCTGCTTCAATGGCGTCAGCACCCAATAGCCGGGGCCGAGCACCGTCGAGGCGTAGACCTGCGTTTCCTTGTCGTTGAGGAAGGTGCCGCTCGCCTGCACATGCTTGTATTCGGAGCTTTCCGCGGTGACACCAGCCCATTGCGCCGGGCCGGGCGCCGGAACCGCCGGCGCACGCACACGCGCATCGACCCGGGCGATCAGATCCAGCTTCCAGTGCAGACGCTCCACCTGCCAGGTGCCGAGACCTATGAGAAGGGTCGTCAGAAGCAGAAGCAGAAACACCCATATGGCAAGCTCAAATGTCGAGCGCGGCTTGCCGTCAGATGTGTTCGGGGACGTGTCGGTCATGGCGCTGGTCTCCGGGGACGCGCTGCCGCATGATTTCGGGAGGTGTTTAAGTCTCTTCGCTGAAGATCACGCGTGGTCTTGAAAAATTTGGCCGCGAGTTCAGGCATTCTCAGCAATGCGCCGCGCAGCGTCCGGCGGAAATCTCGCGCCGGGGAGGGCGGGCCTTCGGCTGAAGGCCCGCCGCTCGATCTTATGGCATGTTGCGCATCATCTCGGGCGACATGGGCATCATGTTCGCGTTGAGGTGATGCATGACCCAGAGCGAGCCGGACAGCGCGATGATGACGAGGACGATGGTGAAGATCAGTGCCATCATGTTCCAGCCGCCTTCCGAGCGGGTGTTCATGTGCAGGAAGTAGATCATGTGCACGATGATCTGGATCGCGCCGAGGATCATGACGATCGCGCCGGTGACGGCCGGATCGGAGAAGACCTTACCCATGACCAACCAGAAGGGGATGGCCGTCAGAATGACGGAGAGGATGAACCCCGTCATGTAGCTCTTGAAGGTGCCGTGTGCCGCTTCGTGGCCGCCATGGTGGTCATGGCCGTGAGCGTCGCCGGAATGATGCGAATGGTTTGCGTTCGAGCTCATCCGAGAACTCCCATGAGGTAGACGAGAGAAAACACGCCGATCCAGACGACGTCGAGGAAGTGCCAGAACATCGAAAGGCACATCAGGCGACGCTTGTTTTCTACGATCAGGCCGTGCCGGCCGACCTGTACCATCAGCGTGATCAGCCAGACGATACCGGTGGTGACGTGCAGACCGTGCGTGCCGACCAGCGTGAAGAAGGCCGACAGGAAGGCGCTGCGCTGCGGGCCGGCGCCGTCGAGGATCAGGTGATAGAACTCGTAGAGTTCGAAGAAGATGAAGAGCGCGCCGAAGATGCCGGTGATCGTCAGCCACATCAGCGTGCCCGACTTGTTGTCCTTCTCCATCGCCAGCATGGCGAAGCCATAGGTGATGGAGGAGAAGAGCAGCATCGCCGTGTTGACGGCGACGAGCGGCAGCTCGAACAGGTCGGCCGGAGACGGGCCGGCCGCATAGCTGTGGCCGAGCACGGCGAAGGTGGCGAAGAGGACTGCGAAGATCAGGCAGTCGCTCATGATGTAGATCCAGAAGCCCAGCATGGTGCTGCCTTCCGGGTGATGCTCCTCCGTCATGTAGAAGGCGGGTGTTTCGCCATCCATGGGAGCCTTTGCGGTATGGGTCGTCATGGGTTTACACCTGTTCTGCGAGCTGCTTCGTACGCTCGTTCTCGGTCTTAACGACCTCGTCGGCGGGGATGTGGTAGTCGCGCTTGTAATTGAAGGTATGGCCGATCGTAATGACGATCATCGCGACGAAGGTGATGGCGGCGAGCCACCACATGTACCAGATCATCCCGAATGCGAAGCCGATCGAGAGAGCGCCGAGGATGATGCCCGTGCCCGTGTTCTTCGGCATGTGGATCGGAATGAAGCCTTCGGTCGGCCTGACGTAGCCACGGTTCTTCATGTCCCACCACGCGTCATGATCATAGACGATCGGCGTGAAGGCGAAGTTGTAGGCCGGCGGCGGCGACGAGGTGGACCATTCGAGCGTACGGCCGTTCCAGGGGTCGCCGGTGTGGTCGCGAAGCTCTTCGCGCTTCATGAAGCTGACGGCGAGCTGGATGAGGAAGCAGGCGATGCCGATAGCGATCAGTCCGGCGCCGAGGGCTGCGATCACGAACCAGATCTGCAGCGACGGATCGTCGAACTGGCTCACGCGGCGGGTGACGCCCATCAGGCCGAGGATGTAGAGCGGCATGAAGGCGAACCAGAAACCGATCTGCCAGAACCAGAAGCTCATCTTGCCCCAGAAAGGATCGAGCTTGAAGCCGAAGGCCTTCGGGAACCAGTAGTTGACACCTGCGAACATGCCGAAGAGCACGCCGCCGATAATCACGTTATGGAAGTGGGCGATCAGGAACAGCGAGTTGTGCAGCACGAAGTCGGCCGGCGGAACCGCGAGCATGACGCCGGTCATGCCGCCGATGGTGAAGGTCACCATGAAGCCGACGGTCCAAAGCATCGGCACTTCGTAGCGGATGCGCCCGTGGTACATCGTAAACAGCCAATTGAATAGCTTCGCACCCGTCGGGATCGAGATGATCATCGTCGTGATTCCGAAGAAGGAATTGACGCTGGCGCCCGAGCCCATCGTGAAGAAGTGGTGCAGCCAGACGAGGTACGAAAGGATCATGATCACGCAAGTGGCGTAAACCATAGAAGCGTAACCGAACAGACGCTTGCCGCAGAAGGTGGCCACGACTTCCGAGAACACGCCGAAGGCCGGCAGGACCAGGATGTAGACTTCCGGGTGACCCCAGATCCAGATGAGGTTGATATACATCATCGGATTGCCGCCGAGGTCATTCGTAAAGAAGTTCGTGCCGGCGTAGCGATCGAGCGTGAGCAGCACGAGCGTGGCGGTCAGGATCGGGAAGCTCGCGACGATCAGGATGTTGGTGCAGAGCGACGTCCAGGTGAAAACCGGCATTTTCATGAAGGTCATGCCGGGCGCCCGCATCTTGACGATGGTGGCGATCAGGTTGATGCCCGAAAGCGTCGTTCCGATACCCGCGACCTGCAGGCCCCAGATGTAATAGTCGACGCCGACATCGGGGCTGTAGGCGATGCCGGAAAGCGGCGGATAGGCCAGCCAGCCGGTCTTGGCGAATTCGCCGATGAAGAGCGAGATCATGACGACAATCGCGCCTGCCGTCGTCATCCAGAACGAGAAGTTGTTGAGGAACGGGAAGGAGACGTCGCGTGCGCCGATCTGCAACGGCACGACGAGGTTCATCAGGCCGGTGACGAAGGGCATCGCCACAAAGAAGATCATGATAACGCCGTGGGCGGTGAAGATCTGGTCGTAGTGATGCGGCGGCAGGTAGCCCTCGGAACCGTTGAAGGCGAGCGCCTGCTGCAGACGCATCAGCAACGCGTCGGAAAAGCCGCGCAGCAGCATGATCAGCGCCAGCACCACATACATGATGCCGATCTTCTTGTGGTCGATGCTCGTGAACCATTCCTTCCAGAGATAGCCCCAGAGACGGAAATAGGTCAGCAGGCCGAGAAGGGCGATACCGCCGACGGCGACGCCGAGGAACGTCACGACCAGGATAGGTTCGTGATACGGAATGGAGTCGAGCGTCAGCCGGCCGAAGATGAATTTATAGAGGTCCGGGTTGGAAAACATGGATTGCCTCTGTCCTTATAAATGTCTTGTTATTGAGCGCACCGGATCAATGACCCTGATGCTGAGCCGAACCGGTCGACGAATCGGAAGAAGAGCCCTTGCCCATATCCATGCCCGGCATCGAGTTGTCTCCATGCTGCATGGTGTGGCCGGCACCGCCTTCAGCCTTGACAGGCGTGATTTCGGCCGAGCTGGTGTTCTGATTGTCGTAGATCAGGCGCTCGCGGTTTTCGTGGCTTTCCTTGCCGGCACCGCCCTTGGCGTCGATATGCATCATCTCGCTCATGCACATCTTGCTCGGATCGGCGCACATGTTGAGGATGGCGTTGTAGAGACCATCGTCGACTGCATTGAAGTAGCGCACAGGTTCGCGTTCGCTCGGCTTGGCAAGCGCCAGATATTCCGGACGGCCGAGCTTCGTGCCCTGGCTCTTGGCCTTCTGAACCCACTGGTCGAAATCGGCCTGGTTCACGCCATGGAATTTGAAGCGCATGTGCGAGAAGCCAGCGCCGCTGTAGTTGGCCGACAGGCCCTGGAATTCGCCCGGATGATTGATGACGGCGTGCAGCTTTGTCTCCATGCCAGGCATGGCGTAGATCTGGCCAGCCAGTGCCGGAATGAAGAAGGAGTTCATGACAGCCGAAGCCGTGATCTTGAAGTTGATCGGGCGGTCGACCGGAGCAGCCATCTCATTGACGGTGGCGATGTCGTATTCCGGATAGAAGAAGAGCCATTTCCAGTCGAGTGCGACCACTTCGACTGTCAGTGGCTTCACGTCGGCACTGAGTGGCTTGTCTGCTGCGATGCGGTCGAGCGGACGGTAGGGGTCAAGCTGATGGGTGCTGATCCAGGTCACTGCGCCGAGCGCGATGATGATGGCAAGCGGAGCGGACCAGATGATCAGCTCCAGACGCGTCGAATGATGCCATTCCGGCTCGTAGGTCGCTTCCTTGTTCGACTGGCGATATTTCCAGGCGAAGTACAGCGTCAGGAAGATCACCGGGATGATGATGATCAGCATCAGCGCGACCGAGACGATGATGAGGTCCCGCTGCTGCATGGCGATATCGCCGGAGGGGTCCATCACCACCAAATTGCAGCCTGATAGCAGCAAAAACAATGGGATGACGGATAAACGGCTGAAAATCTTCGATAGTCTTAGCACGTCTTAAAGCTCTTTTTGTTTCGACCCTACCGCGACTAAAGGACGGCGGTCATGAACGATATGAGGTGTTTCGTCGCACCGCAGCAAGCGCGAGTGCAATGCGGTATGGAATGCGGCCCCACCTATCGGGAAAACCCTGCAAAATCCAGAAGGTTTTCCGCCGATCATTCGCTTTTATGTGAGCTAATATATCCGGATCGGAACAAATGACCACGGGTGGTCTTTCCTGATATGCAGGCGGTGCAGCGACAAAGGCCGGAAAGGCCGGCTTTGATGGCTAATTTGCGAATTATTTCATGCCCGACACTTGATATGTTCGCACGTTTGATAAACATCTTGATTATGCACGAATTCGTGGAGGAACTCGTGCTCGGAGAGGGAGGCTCCCTACATGGTCAGCGTGACGCATGAATCACTGAACCCTACATCTTCAACGCTTGAGAGCGATGCCCGCAGCATGCATGCCGGCGGCTCCGTCGCTCCGGGCAATATCGCCATCGGCGTGATCATTGGTCGCACGTCCGAATTTTTCGATTTCTTCGTTTATGCCATCGCATCGGTCCTGGTCTTCCCGAAGCTGATGTTCCCTTTTGCTGACCCCCTGCATGGAACACTCCTTTCCTTCCTGGTGTTCGCCCTTGCCTTCATCGCCCGTCCGATCGGTTCGTTCATCTTCATGGCGATCGACCGCCGCTATGGGCGCGGCGTCAAACTTACCATCGCGCTGTTCCTGCTCGGCGGCTCAACCGCGGCGATGAGCTTCCTGCCCGGCTACTCCGAAGTCGGTGCCTATGCGATCATCCTGCTCGCCCTCTTCCGCATCGGCCAGGGCCTTGCGCTCGGCGGTGCCTGGGACGGTCTGGCTTCGCTCTTGGCGCTCAATGCCCCGACGAACCATCGCGGCTGGTATGCGATGATCCCGCAGCTCGGCGCACCGATCGGCTTCATGCTGGCAAGCGCCCTGTTTGCCTATTTCGTCACGAGCCTCACGACGGTGGACTTCCTGGATTGGGGCTGGCGCTATCCGTTCTTCTGCGCCTTTGCCGTCAACGTCGTCGCACTCTTTGCCCGACTGCGCCTGGTGGCGACCGAGGAATTCGGCACGCTGCTGGAGCGCCACGAGCTCGAGCCGGTGAAGATGACGGAATTGCTGCGCGTCCATGGCCGCGACGTGCTGATCGGCGCATTCGTGCCGCTCGCCAGCTTTGCGACCTTCCATCTGGTCACGGTCTTCCCGCTCGGCTGGGTAACGCTCTATAGCGAACAGACCCCCGGTTCGTTCCTGCTGATGGAATTCCTGGGCGCGATCTGCGGCATTCTCGCCATCATCTGTTCAGGCATGCTCGCTGACCGGATCGGCCGCCGCAATCAGCTCGCGATTGGTGCGGTGCTGATCGCCTGCTTCGCCTTCGTCGCCCCTTGGCTGCTCGACGGCGGTGCGACCGGTCGCCACATCTACGTGGTTGTCGGCTTTACGCTGCTCGGCCTTTCCTTCGGCCAGGCGGCTGGCGCCAGCGCTTCGCGCTTCAGCCTGAACTATCGCTACAGCGGTTCGGCTCTCGTGTCGGACCTTTCCTGGCTGATCGGTGCCGGCTTCGCACCGTTCGTGGCGCTCGCCCTCTCCAGCCAGTTCGGCCTCGTCTATACCAGCCTCTATCTGCTGTCCGGCGTCGTCTGCACGCTCGTCGCCATCTTCTTCAGCAAGACGCTGGAAACGCGCGACAACTGAGACGGAATGTCGAATTGAAGAAGGCCGCGGCGTGAAAGTGCCGCGGCCTTTTTCGTTCAGGCAGCATGCATGAGCCAGGCGATCAGCCGTGCCGCCAGCACATTCGTCAATCCCAGCAGCACCATGACCAGACCGGCGATCGATCCCTCTTCGCGGCCGATCTCATGTGCCTTGGCTACGCCGATGCATGTGTTGCTACCAGCCCGCTTGCCGGGCGTGAGACGGTGCCGTTCGCGGCGCTGCAGGGCAATCCCTTCATTCTGTTCGAAACCGGCTTTGTCCTCAATGGCATCATTCTCGATGCCTGCCGCTCCGCCGGCTTCGCGCCCGATATCGCCGCGCGCTCGTCATCGAGCCGGAAATGGAGTGGCTGATGGCGTGAATATGGCGGCCAGGCGGCTATCTCTCACATGCTGGCAAAGCCTGGCTCGATCTCGCCGCCGAGATAGCGACGAAATCTTGACTCCTTTTTCAAACTTTTTTGATAGCAAACCACCAATGTAAACTTGAAAATAATTGTCAGGAAAAATATAGGGTATCCCATTGCCGCCGAGGCGGCGACTTTTAAGCGAGAGGACTTAATGACTTTTTCCTTTACTCATCTCACCAGTGCGCTGGCGCTTGCCGCAGGCCTTGCGGTTGCTCCGATGATGGCGAACGCCGCCGAATCCGAAGGCATCGTCGTCTACAACGCCCAGCACGAGGCATTGACGCAGGCTTGGGCGGATGGCTTCACCAAGGAAACGGGCATCAAGGTCACGATCCGCAACGGTAGCGACATGCAGTTCGCCAACCAGATCGTCCAGGAAGGTGCTGCTTCCCCGGCTGACGTCTATTTGACGGAAAACTCGCCGGGCATGGCGCTGGTCGATGCCAACAAGCTTTTTGCCCCGGTCAATGCCGATACGCTGGCTCAGGTGCCGGAAACCTTTAAGGCAGCCGATGGCAATTGGGTCGGCGTTGCCGCCCGCTCCACGGTTTTTGCCTATGACAAGACCAAGCTGAAGGAAGCCGATCTGCCGAAGTCGATGCTTGACCTTGCCGATGCCAAGTGGAAGGGCCGCTGGGGCGTTTCGCCGGCCGGCGCCGATTTCCAGGCGATCGTCAGCGCGTTCCTCGAGCTGAAGGGCGAAGATGCGACCCGCGCCTGGCTGAAGGCGATGAAGCAAAATGCCAGCCCCTATAAGGGCAACAGCGTCGCCATGAAGGCCGTCAACGCCGGCGAGGTCGAAGGCGCTGTGATCTATCACTATTACTGGTTCGGCGATCAGGCCAAGACCGGTGAAAACAGCAAGAACGTGGCGTTGCACTACTTCAAGAACCAGGATCCGGGCGCCTTCGTCAGCATCTCCGGCGGCGGCGTTCTCGCATCCAGCCAGCACCAGAAGGAAGCTCAGGCTTTCCTCAAGTGGATCACCGGCAAGGGTGGCCAGGCCGTTCTGCGCGATGGCAGCTCCTATGAATATGCCGTCGGCAATGGCGAGGCTTCCAATCCGAAGCTCGTGCCGCTGGCAGACCTGCAGGCACCCAAGGTCGAACCTTCGAAGCTGAACAGCAAGAAGGTCACCGATCTGATGACGGAAGCCGGCCTCATCTAAGGCCAAAGCCCGCGCCGCGGCGCCTTTAGAGTGCGTTCGGGCGGGCTTGGCTATTGCATCACTGTCCTATGCCCTGCTAGGGGCATAGGGATGGCCTTGGGGCCGATCGATCTGGCAATCGCCGTCAGCGGCGATTGCCTTCCTATTTCAGGGCGTGAAAGGCAGCTCGGATTTGCTGCAGAAGAACACATATGCCGGCGAGCCTGCTGCCATGCGAGTGCCCCAGTTGACGGCTGCGCCTCGCAGCCGCGTTCGGCATGCTTCCGTCGTCGCCCTTGCTTCCGTCGTCGCACTTCTAAGCCTCGTGCCGCTCGGTTTCATCGTCTGGATCACGATCGATACCGGCTGGGCCGAAGTCGCAGCCCTGATCTTCCGCAATCGCGTCGGCGAGCTGCTCGTCAATACCGTCCTGCTCGAAATCTGCACCATCCCGCTGTGCATCCTGCTCGCGGTGACGCTCGCGTGGTTGACGGAGCGCACCGATATTCCCGGCGCCCGCCTCTGGTCCTGGCTCGCCGCAGCGCCGCTCGCCGTGCCCGCTTTCGTGCACAGCTATGCCTGGGTCAGCCTCGTGCCCGGCATGCGCGGGCTCTGGAGCGGCGTGCTGGTATCGGTACTAGCCTATTTTCCTTTTCTCTATCTACCTGTTGCTGCTGCCTTGCGCCGGCTCGATCCGGCGATCGAGGATGCCGCCGCCTCGCTCGGCCTTAGCCCCTGGCGTGTCTTCTTCCGCGCGATCCTGCCGCAGCTTCGCCTCGCCATCTGCGGCGGCTCGCTGCTGATCGGCCTGCATCTCCTGGCGGAATACGGTCTCTACGTGATGATCCGCTTCGACACGTTCTCGACCGCCATCGTCGATCAATTCCAGTCGGCCTATAACAGCCCGGCCGCGAACATGCTCGGCGGCGTCCTCGTCCTCTGCTGCCTGCTGCTGCTCGGCTTCGAGGTGCTGGTGCGCGGCAACGAGCGCTACGCGCGCATCGGCTCCGGTGCTGCTCGCCCGGCGGACCGCCGTCGTCTCGGCTGGTTCGTCGGTCCCGCCATCGCACTGCCGGTCGTGACCGCCGTGCTGACGCTCGGCATTCCCTTCGTCACTCTGGCACGCTGGCTCTATCTCGGCGGCATGGATATCTGGCGGATCGATACCGTCGGTTCAGCCCTGCTGCAGACCATTGCCCTGGCGATAACCGGCGGCCTCCTCGCCACCATTGCAGCGGCTCCCATGGCCTGGCTGTCGGTGCGCGCGCCTGGCCGGCTGCAGCGCGTTCTCGAAGCTTGCCACTATTATGTCGGCTCGCTGCCTGGCGTCGTCGTCGCGCTGGCCCTGGTCTCCATCACCGTCCGGTTGATCCTGCCGCTCTATCAGACCTTTGCGACGCTGCTGCTCGCCTATGTGCTGCTCTTCCTGCCGCGCGCCATGGTCGGCCTGCGCGCCAGCATCGCCCAGGCGCCTGTCGAGCTCGAGCGCGCCGCCATGGCGCTCGGCCGCACGCCGGCGCAGGCGGTGCGGCAGATCACAATGCGGCTTGCCGCTCCTGGCTTTGCCGCCAGCGTGGCGCTCGTCGCGCTCGGCATCACCAATGAGCTGACGGCAACGCTGATGCTCTCTCCCAACGGCACGGAAACACTAGCGACGCAGTTCTGGTCCCTGACCAGCGAGATCGACTATGTTTCCGCGGCACCCTACGCCTTCATGATGGTCGTTCTGTCGCTGCCGCTCACCCTTCTCCTTTACGTGCAATCCAAGCGAACGGCCGGACAATGACCTTTCTGGCAATCAAGAACATTAGCAAGCGCTATGGCCCCGTGCATGCGTTGAGCAACATCGACCTCACGGTCGCTGCCGGCAGCCGTACGGCTATCGTCGGCCCGTCCGGTTCCGGCAAGACGACGCTGCTGCGCATCATCGCAGGCTTCGAGATCCCCGATGCGGGACAGGTCGTGCTGGAAGGCGACATCCTGGCGGATGGCGAGGCCATCGTGCCCGCGCATCGCCGCGGCATCGGCATCGTCTCGCAGGACGGTGCCTTGTTTCCGCATCTGAGCGTGTCAGAGAATATCGGCTTCGGCATGGAGCGCGGCGCGCGCGACCGCGACCAGCGCATCAATGCTCTCATCGACATGGTCGAACTCGACCGCGGCATGCTCGATCGCCGGCCGCATCAGCTTTCCGGCGGACAGCAGCAGCGCGTAGCCCTTGCACGCGCGCTCGGCCGCAAACCGAGATTGATGCTGCTCGACGAGCCCTTTTCCGCACTCGATACAGGCCTTCGCGCGAATATGCGTAAGGCCGTTGCCCGCGTGCTGCAGATTGCCGGCATCACGGCGGTTCTGGTGACGCATGATCAGACGGAAGCCCTGTCCTTTGCGGATCAGGTTGCCGTTTTGCGCGAGGGCGCGCTCATCCAGGCGGGAACGCCGCAAGCCCTCTATCTCAACCCGCGAGACCGCGAGACCGCGCTCTTCCTCGGCGATGCCATCGTGTTGCAGGCCGATCTGAACAACGGATCCGCCAAATGTGTCCTCGGGCATATCGCGGTCGATGCCGAGAGCAGGCAAGGCCGCTTCGACATCATGTTGCGGCCTGAGCAATTGCGTCTGGGCTCCATGGATGAGGCCAGTGCGAATGCAACGTGCATCGGCAAGGTGACGGAAATCGAATTCGGCGGCGCCGTCTGCACGGTGACCGTCGTGCTCTCCGATGCCAACGGCTCGGAGACATTGAACATCAAGAGCTCCGGCGTCGGCTTGCCCGAGGTCGACAGCATGGTTTCAGTGACCGTTATCGGAAAGGCTCATGTTTTCACCAAGCTCGATGTCTGAGCGTCATTTGGGTTGAAGCAGGCCACGCTTTGGGGAAGATAAGACACGCCGTCATCGTGCTCCATATCGAAGGAATGTCCATGTCGTTGCCTGAAGAGATCGCTCAGGATCTCCCTTTCCTCACGTCGCTTCGCCGCAACCTCCATGCTCATCCGGAACTTGGCTTCGAAGAGGAGCGCACCAGCGGTATCGTCGCCACCTTGCTGGAAGAGGCGGGGCTGACGGTGCATCGCGGCCTCGGCAAGACCGGCGTCGTCGGCACGCTGCAGGTTGGCAACGGCACGCGCAGCATCGGCCTTCGCGCCGACATGGATGCGCTGGCCATGCCGGAGAAGGCCAACCGTCCCTATAAATCCACCATTCCCGGCAAGATGCATGCCTGTGGGCACGATGGCCACACGACCATGCTGATCGGCGCCGCCCGCCATCTGGCCGCCAAGCGCGGTTTTTCGGGAACGGTACACTTCATCTTCCAGCCGGCCGAAGAAGGCCGCGGCGGCGCGCAGCGCATGGTGGAAGAAGGTCTTTTCGATCTTTTCCCTTGTGATGCTGTCTATGGTCTGCACAACATGCCGGGTCTCGATATCGACGAGATGGCCGTGGTCGAAGGGCCGCAGCTCGCCTCGTCGGACACCTGGCGCGTCACCTTTCGCGGCATCGGCACGCATGGCGCCAAGCCGCATCTCGGCAAAGACCCGATCACCGCGACGGCGACATTCCTGTCCTCGCTGCAAACCATTGTCGGCCGCGTCGTCGATCCGCTTCAGCCAGCCGTCGTCAGCGCCTGTTCGCTGCAGGCGGGTGACCCCAATGCGCTGAACGTTATTCCCGACACCGTCGAGATCGGCGGCACGGCGCGTGCCTATGCGCCCGAGGTTCGCGATCAGCTTGAACAGGAAATCGGCCGCCTGGCGCAGGGCACGGCGGCCATGTACGGGATTGCGGCCGACTACCGGTTCGAGCGCCGCATTCCGCCTGTCGTCAACGATCCGGATGCCACCGCGCGGGCATTGAAAGCCGCCACTGCCGTTTTCGGCGAGAAAGTGCTGACCCGTTTCCCGCCTTCGACGGCAGGCGACGACTTCGCGTTCTTCGGTCAGAACGCTCCGGGCTGCTACGTCTGGCTCGGCAACGGCCCGGCCGTCGATGGCGCGCTGCATCACAACACGGCTTATGATTTCGCCGATGATGCCATCGGCTCCGGCGTGGCCTTCTGCACGACCTTGGTAGAACAGGAGCTGAGGGAGGAAGGCTGAGGCCACTCTGAATATGCCTCTCAGAGGTAGGGGGTGCACTCTTCGCGGATGCAGCTCCATAGCGCCCGCGTCCATACGCCAACGGGAGCCCCTTTTTTCAGCGACCGGTCTCTCGCAGAAGCGCATCGAATATGATCGCACGCGCCTTCTCCACATCGATCTCGGCGGCGAAATGGGCATTGAACTCACCATGCGAGGCGCGTGTCTCGACGACGGTGCGGCCGCGCGTGTGCCGGCCTTGCAGCTCGGCGTCGATGCGCGCGTGCCGAAGCACGGCAATCTCCGGGGCGACGAAAATGGCCGCTGCCGTCGGGTCGTACAGGGCCATGGCCGGTCGACCGCGGCTGATGGCGATGTTGACGTAGCCTTCCAGAAGATCGGCGAGCAATTGTGCCTTTTCGCCCGCCGCCTGACGGAGACGAGCCACATCCTCGGGCCAGGCCAGTACTTTTCGGCAAATGTCGAGATCGATCATGCGCAGCGGCAGGCCATGTGCCAGCACGATCGCCAGCGCCTCGGGATCGGCAAAGGCGTTGAACTCGGCAGACGCCGTATGATTGCCTGACGTGACGCCGCCGCCCATCCATGTCAGTTCATCGATACGGGCGGCAAGGTCCGGACGCGCCAGCGCCAGGGCGGCAATATTCGTCAACGGGCCGAGCGCGAGGATGCGCTTCGGCCCTTTGCCGTCGCCAAGCCAGTCGCAGAGCGCCGCAAAGGCGTCGCTGAATGGAAGCGGATCGGCCGACGGCAGGCTCCTGCCTGTCGTCGGAATGCCGTTCTGGCCGAGGATGCTCTGCGCCGTTTCCAGCTTGCACAGAACAGGCAGCTCGCGGCCGGTATGGATGGGAAACGTCCAGCCGAAGACGGCGGCGGCGCTCGCCGCATTGTCGCGGACATGGGACAGCGGCGCATTGCCGCTCACCAGCGAGACGCCGTCGATGACGAGATTCGAATGCGCGACCACCAGAATGGCGGCGATATCATCGAATCCCATATCGGTGTCGACCCAGATTCCCATGTTCTATCTCATAGATTTGGTCAGACGGCCTGCGATCGCTCTGGCAGGAGACGGAGCAAAGACCGTCGAGGCGGGGTAGGTGCGGGGGCGCGCAAAGCGATCTGCGCGCCCCGGTCCATCAATTAAACGGCGAGCGCGTCGAGCACGCGGATCCAGGAACGGATGCCCTTGTGGTAGGAGCGCAGCTCGTATTTCTCGTTCGGCGAATGGATGCGGTCATCGGAGAGACCGAAGCCGATGAGGAGCGACTCCATGCCGAGCATCTTCTGGAAGTCGCCGACGATCGGGATCGAGCCGCCCATGCCGATGACGATGGCGGGCTTCGGCCATTCGTTGGAGAGCGCGTTCTTCGCCTTAGTCAGGGCCGGCGAATCGTAGGAAAGCTGGATGGCCGGCGAGCCGCCGTGCTCGTGGAACTCCACCGAGCAATCCGCGGGGATCTTCGAGCGCACATAGGCGCGGAAGCTCTCGCGGACTGCTGCCGGGTTCTGCTGGCCGACGAGACGGAAGGAGACCTTGGCCGACGCCTTGGCCGCAATCACGGTCTTGAAGCCGGCGCCCGTATAGCCGCCCCAGATGCCGTTGACCTCGGCCGTCGGCCGCGCCCAGGTGAGCTCCATCACCGAACGGCCCTTTTCGCCCGATGGGATCGACAGCCCGACTTCACCGAGGAATTTCTCGGCTGTCATGCCGAGTGTTTCCCAGGAAGCCTTGATATTGGAAGGCGTTTCCTCGACGCCCTCATAGAAGCCGGGAAGCGTCACGCGCCCGGTCTCGTCATGCAGGCCGGCGAGGATATCGGTGAGGATGTGGATCGGATTGGCAGCAGCGCCGCCGAAGACGCCTGAGTGCAGATCGCGATCGGCTGCGGTGATGACGATTTCCTCGCCCACCAGCCCGCGCAGGCCCGCCGAGATCGCCGGCGTATCGCCGTCCCACATGCCGGTATCGCAGACGAGGGCAAAATCAGCCTTAAGCTCAGCGGCATTGGCTTCGAGGAAGGGCTTGAGCGAGGGCGAACCAGATTCTTCTTCACCTTCGAACAGGATGGTGACGCGCACCGGAAGCGCGCCCTTGGTTTCCTTATAGGCGCGCACGGCTTCGACGAAGGTCATCAGCTGGCCCTTGTCGTCGGAGGTGCCGCGGCCGGTCAGGACCTTGCGGCCGTTACCCATGTCCTTGACCTCAGGTGCGAAGGGGTCGCTGTCCCAGAGTTCGATGGGGTCGACCGGCTGCACGTCGTAGTGACCGTAGAAAAGCACATGTGGCGCGTTGGCGCTGCCGGCATCGTGATGGGCGACCACCATGGGATGGCCGGGCGTGTCGCGCACGGATGCGGTGAAACCGATGGAATTCAGATAGACGACCAGCCATTCCGCCGCTTTGCGGCATTCCGCCTTGAAGGCTGGATCCGTCGAAATCGATTTGATGCGCAGCAGCTCGAAGAGATTGTCGAGGCTGGACGGGAGGTTCTGATCGGCGCGATCGAGAACGGGCGATAAATCGGTCATATCCGACTCCTTACGTGAGATTTGGAGGGACGATAGACCAAAGCCTGGCGGGTTTCGAGGCGTCAAAACTGAAAATTTATCGTGCCTGTTTCGTGGTAGGGAGGCACTCAATTACGTGCGTAGTTGCTCATGTAATTTACAAGTTTTTTAGAGTATTTGAAATAACATCAATCTAGAAGCGTATTCTGGGGACGCGAAATGTTTTCAGTGATTGCATGTATTCGCGACGAACATGACATCAGGTTAACCCTTGTTGCCGCATTTATTTGCCTGATTGGCAGTCTTGCTACCATGTTGCTTTTTTCGCGTGCACAGGAGTGCCGGTCATATCAGCGCCGCTATTGGATCGCCGCCGCGGCCTTTGCCAGCGGTGTCGGCATATGGGCAACGCATTTCATCGCCGTGCTGGCATATCAGGGCAGCATCCCCATTTCCTACGGTCTTTCGCTGACCGTGCTTTCGGTGGTCTTCTCGATCCTTGGTTCGTGGCTTGCCATCGCCGTGGCCTTTGAGTGGGATAACATAATCTCCTTTGCCTTTGGTGGGGTGTTCATGGGGCTTGGCATAGCCGCCATGCATTTCACCGGCATGCAGGCGATCGAGGCTTCGGTAGCGCTCTCCTACGATATGCAGCGCGTCGCTATTGCCATCTTCATCGGCGCGTGCATTGCCTCGTTGGCCTTCATTGCCTTCCGCGGCCTCCGTCGCATCCGGCGCATCGTTGCCGGCACTCTTCTCCTGGTGCTGGCGATATGCACGCTGCACTTCACCGCGATGAGCGGCGTCAAGCTGACCCCCGTGGCAGACATGCCCGCAGCAGTCCTTTCCATCGACCGCAGTATCCTCGCCAGTATCGTGATGGCTGCCGCCACCGGCCTGATCCTTCTTGCCCTCGGCGCCATCTTCGTCGACCGTCATCTCACCGATCTCCGCGGCTTCGCAAACGCGTCGCTGGAGGGGCTGCTTGTTCTTCGCGACGGCCAGATTATCGATGCGAACGAGCGCTTCTTCTCCATTTCCGGATGGTCGGCACAGCAGGTGATCGGCGCTGAGCCCGAAGCCTTTCTGACGCTCGATTTGGATGCTTGTGCCGAAGCTGCCGTCCCGCTTGAGACCACCTTGTCGGGACGCGACGGCAAGGCGATCCCCGTGGAAACCGTGATTCGCTCCATCACCTATCGCGGGCACGAATGCAGCGTTCTGGTCCTGCGCGACCTGACGGAGCGCCGCCAGGCCCAGCAGATGATCGAGCACCTCGCTCACCACGATATATTGACGGATCTTCCCAATCGTTCGCTGTTTGACCAGCGCATCCACCAGGCATTGCAGATGGCAAATCGCAAGCGTGGCGAAGTCGCCGTCTTCTGCCTGGACCTCGACCGCTTCAAGGCGATCAACGATGTCTTCGGCCACGCCGAAGGTGATCGTCTTCTTTGCAAGGTCGCCGGCATCCTGCGGCGGGTCGCCGAGGAGGGCGATACGGTGGCAAGGCTCGGCGGCGATGAATTCGCCATCATTCAGCCCATGCGGCAGCAGCCCGAAGCGGCTACCCGTCTTGCCGAGCGCATTCTGGCGGAATTTGCCGCGGAAATGGATACGGCACGCGATCCCACCGCGGTTGGCGTCAGCTTCGGCATCGCCATCTACCCACGCGACGGTGCCAGCGCCGAGCAGCTCTATACGAATGCGGATACCGCGCTCTATCGCGCCAAGCGCGAAGGCAGGGGCAACGCCTGCTTCTTCGATGCGGAAATGGACAAGGCCGCGCGCCTGCGCCGCCAGCTTGAGAACGACCTGCGTCAGGCCATTCTCCGCAAACAGCTCTATCTTGACTACCAGCCGATCTATGATGTCGGCAGCGATAGCGTCAGCGGTTACGAAGCCCTGCTGCGCTGGCGGCATCCGGATCGGGGGGTAATCGAACCCGAGACTTTCATTCCGATCGCAGAGGAGAGCGGATCGATTGTGGCCATCGGCGAATGGGTGCTGGAACAGGCGTGCCAGGAGGCGGTTCGCTGGCGCGAGCCCGCGAGCGTTGCCGTAAACCTGTCGCCGCTGGAATTCATGATCCCGACGCTCTATGACCAGATCGAGCGCATCTTGTGGAAAACCGGCCTCAATCCGCGGCGGCTGGAGTTGGAAATCACCGAGGCGGCGCTGATGCGGGAGCGCACGGCCGTCATCGCCACATTGCAGCGGCTGCACCGCCTCGGCGTCCGGGTGGTCATGGACGATTTCGGAACGGGCTTCTCCTCGCTGAGCAATCTGCGCGCCTTTCCCTTCGACAAGATCAAGGTCGACCGCAGCTTCACCGGTGCGCTCGAACATGATCCGGCGGCACGCTCGATCGTCCGCGCGATCATCGGCCTCGGGCATAGCTTGAACATGCCTGTGGTGACTGAAGGCGTGGAAACGGAACTCCAGCGTCGCATCGTCATCGAAGAGGGCTGTGCTCAGCTTCAGGGGATCTTCTTCGGCAAGCCGGATGTCGGACCGAGCCAACTGTTCGCCGACATGGACAGGGCGGCGGGATAATCCCGAGGCGTTTCCGTTTCAAGCGCGCCACGAGAACGCTCCATCCTTCCGCTCTGGGGTGATTCCCTATGGAAAACTGCCCCGTCGCAAATGCATCTAGAGAGGCTTGGCGTTGTTCAGGATGCGCCGGATATATTCCAGCAGCAGCTCGCGTTCGAAATTGCGAAAATCCCTCAGAACATCCGAATCGACCGCCGTTGCGGCCTCGATGGCCTCTGCCTCCATGGCGGCTGCCTTCTCCGTCAGGAAGATCAGCTGCGCCCGCTTGTCAGTTGGATGCGGGCGGCGTTCCACCAGTCCGTCACGCTCCATACGCGACAGCGTGTTGGCCATCGTCGCCTGCTCGATGTCGACCCGCTCCAGCAATTGCTTCTGAGTCAGGCCGTCTTCGGACCACAGTTCCAGGAGGATTGGGAACTGACCCGGCGAAAAGCCGAGCCTGTTCGCGCGTTGCAGCAACGAGCGAGCAAATACCCTCGCCAGCTGACTGGCAAGGTAGGCTGCGGAGTCCATCCGATTAAATCCCATGATTGCAAGTATGCCGATGATTTCAAATCAAGACAATCAGCAAATCTTGGGTAGAGACAGGTAGGAAATCATCAGCTTCATTCGATCATGCGCACGCAATACGTGCGCTATTCTTCATGAAAAAGCCGCCATGGCCTGGAGGGGACGCCATGGCGGCTCAAAAAAGGGGGACAAAGGCCCGGAGAGGGGATAGGCCTTTGTCCGAGTCTGACGTGGCGGGGGACAGGCCGGTTGTCAGACCCTCGGCGTATCAATCGCCGGTGAGTATGATTTGTGATCCCAAATGTGGTTTTTCAAGGGAATCCGCAGATTAGATTGATTAAAAATTAGTAACGTTTCGGTGAGAGATCTGGTGCTCTTGGCGGGCTGCAAAACCAGAACTTTATATGGACGTTGGAGGTGCGTCACGCTATCCATGTCTCCATGAAAAAAGGTGATCATCTCTTCCTCGTCGACGGCTCCGGTTTCATTTTCCGGGCCTTTCACGCCCTGCCGCCGCTGACCCGGAAGTCCGATGGATTGCCTGTGGGCGCCGTTTCCGGTTTCTGCAACATGCTGTGGAAGCTCCTGACCTCGGCGCGCGACACTTCGGTCGGGGTGACGCCTACCCATTTCGCCGTCATTTTCGATTATTCCTCGAAGACCTTCCGCAAGGAGATTTTCCCGGACTACAAGGCAAACCGTTCGGCACCGCCGGAGGAGCTGATCCCGCAATTCGGCCTCATCCGCGAGGCGACGCGCGCCTTCAACCTGCCTTGCATCGAAACTGACGGTTTCGAGGCCGATGACATCATCGCCACCTATGCCCGCCAGGCCGAGGCCGCCGGTTCCGATGTGACGATCATCTCGTCCGACAAGGATCTGATGCAGCTCGTCACCCCAATGGTCCACATGTATGACAGCATGAAGGACAAGCAGATCGGCATTCCCGATGTTATCGAGAAATGGGGCGTGCCGCCGGAGAAGATGATTGATCTGCAGGCCATGACCGGCGATTCGGTCGACAACGTGCCCGGCATCCCCGGCATTGGCCCGAAGACGGCAGCGCAGCTGCTGGAGGAATTCGGCGATCTCGATACGCTCCTTGCCCGCGCCGAGGAAATCAAGCAGCAGAAGCGCCGCGAAAACATCATCGCCAATGCCGAACTCGCCCGCATTTCCCGTCAGCTTGTGACGCTCAGGACAGATGTGCCGGTGAACATGCCGCTCGAGGCGCTGGTTCTGGAACCGCAAAACGGCCCGAAGCTGATCGGCTTCCTGAAGGCGATGGAATTCACGACGCTGACACGACGTGTCGCGGAGGCCTGCGATTGCGATGCGGCGGCGATCGAGCCGGCCGAAATCAAGGTCGAGTTGAGCGATGCCGCGCATGGCCCGGATCTCGATGTAGACGGCAAGGCAGAACTCGTTGCCGGCAGCGCGGTTACGGCCGAGGGGGCCTCCGTTCCGGCGCCGGCAGTAAAATCGCGCCAGGCCGTTGAGGGGCTGACCGAGCCAGCGGCGCTCGCAACCGCGCGTGCGGCAAGCTTCGCTACGGCACCGATCGATCATTCGAAATATGTGACCATCCGCGATATCGCCACGCTCGATCAGTGGATCGCCGATGCGCGTGAAACCGGCATCGTCGCCTTCGACACAGAAACGACGTCGCTCGATGTGATGCAGGCCGAAATCGTCGGCTTCTCGCTGGCGATTGCCGACAACCGCAACGATCCCACAGGCGCCTCCATCCGCGCCGCCTATGTGCCCCTCAGCCACAAGACCGGCGTCGGCGATCTGCTCGGCGGCGGCATGGCGGAAAATCAGATTCCGCTTCGGGATGCCCTGGCGAGATTGAAGGTGCTGCTTGAGGATGCCTCCATCCTCAAGATCGCGCAGAACCTGAAATACGACTACCTGCTGATGAAGCGCTACGGCATCGAGACCAAGTCGTTCGACGATACGATGCTGCTGTCCTATGTGCTCGATGGCGGCTCCAATGCCACGCACGGCATGGACAGTCTGTCTGAGCGCTGGCTCGGCCACAAGCCGATCGCCTACAAGGACGTTGCCGGCAGCGGTAAGTCCAACGTCACTTTCGATCTCGTCGATATCGACCGCGCCACGGCCTATGCTGCGGAAGATGCCGACGTGACGCTGCGTCTCTGGCTGGTGCTGAAGCCGCGGCTTGCGGCAGAAAAACTCTCCGCCGTCTACGAGCGGCTGGAGCGGCCTCTGGTGCCCGTACTTGCCCATATGGAAGAGCGCGGCATCACCATCGACCGTCAGATCCTGTCACGCCTCTCCGGCGAACTGGCACAGGGCGCGGCGCGGTTGGAGGATGAAGTCTATACGCTGGCGGGCGAACGCTTCAATATCGGCTCTCCCAAGCAGCTGGGTGACATCCTCTTCGGCAAGATGGGATTATCAGGCGGCAGCAAGACCAAGACGGGCCAATGGTCGACTTCGGCGCAGGTGCTGGAGGATCTGGCGGCGGCCGGCTTCGAGCTGCCGCGCAAGATCGTCGACTGGCGTCAGCTCACCAAGCTGAAATCGACCTATACCGATGCGCTGCCGACCTATGTGCATCCGCAGACGAAGCGCGTGCATACGTCCTATTCGCTGGCCTCGACCACAACCGGGCGCCTGTCCTCCTCGGAGCCGAACCTCCAGAATATTCCGGTGCGCACGGCGGAGGGCCGCAAGATCCGTACGGCCTTCATCTCGACCCCCGGCCACAAGCTGGTTTCGGCCGACTATAGCCAGATCGAACTGCGCGTGCTGGCGCATGTCGCCAATATCCCGCAGCTGAAGCAGGCCTTCGAAGACGGCATCGACATTCACGCGATGACTGCCTCCGAGATGTTCGGCGTGCCGGTGGAAGGCATGCCCAGTGAGGTGCGTCGCCGCGCCAAGGCGATCAACTTCGGCATCATCTATGGCATCTCCGCCTTCGGCCTCGCCAATCAGCTCTCCATCGAGCGCTCGGAAGCGGGCGATTACATCAAGAAGTATTTCGAGCGCTTCCCCGGCATTCGCGACTATATGGACAGCACCAAGCAGGCCGCGCGCGACAAGGGTTATGTCGAGACGATCTTCGGTCGCCGTATCCACTTCCCCGAGATCCGCTCTTCCAATCCGTCCGTCCGCGCCTTCAACGAGCGCGCCTCGATCAATGCGCCGATCCAGGGTTCGGCCGCAGACGTCATCCGCCGCGCCATGATCAAGATGGAACCGGCGCTGGCTTCGGCCGGGCTTGGCGATCGCGTGCGCATGCTGCTGCAGGTGCACGACGAACTGATCTTCGAAGTCGAGGATGCCGACGTCGAGCGCACAACGCCGATCGTCGTCTCGGTCATGGAAAATGCCGCTATGCCGGCGGTCGACATGGCCGTACCTCTGAAGGTCGATGCGCGCGCCGCCAACAATTGGGATGAGGCGCACTGAGGCGCTATCAGACGCAGCGGGGAGATCAGTCCTCTTGGTGAAGTGCGGAGGCCTGAAAGGCCGGAGCCTCGAACCACGAGGGCCGGTGGAGGTATTGCCACCGGGCCACTTCAGCATGAGGCGGTGAGAGATCCGCGATTTGGCGTGAATAGATGATCCGGGCGGAGTACCGGACGCTCACTTCCGGATTAGCGCTTCGAGTTCGACAATGACGGCGCGTTGGGCTTCTTCGAGCGTACCGCTATTGTCGATATCTACGACATCATAGCCGGCCTGGACGGCAAGCGTGCTGCGCTCCAGGCGCTTCAGCACATCCTCGCGGCTTTCGCGGCCACGCGCCATCAGCCGCTCGGCAAGCACTTCGCGCCGCGCCGTGATGTTGATGACTTTCAGCCGCGGAAATGCAGTCTGGAAGTGCGGCAGCGCCGAGCGCGAGCCGTTGGCGATGACCAGATTGCCGCGCGTCAGTTCGTCAGCGACTTCGGCAGGAATGCCGTATTTCAGACCATGCGCTTCCCAGGAGACGGCGAACGCGCCGGCCTGCTTCATGGCGTCGAAATCCGCTTCGGAAACGCTTCTGTGATCTTCGTTGCCGGCATCTCCGTCACGCGTGATGACCCGGCGGACGAAATGGACATCAGTCCGGCCGGCGAAATGCCGGGCGGCGAGGTTCATCAGCGTATCCTTGCCGGCGCCGCTCGGGCCGACGACGACAGCGAGTGTGCCTGCTGTCGCATCCGAAAGGCGGCCATTAGCCGGCTCGAGATTGGCGTCCGTGCTCATGCGACCCGACGTCCTTCTCGCCAGACGGAGCGGGTGACCGGCACGCCATGATCGCGACGAACGCGCACGAGATCGGCGCGCAGGCCTTCCGCGATGCGTCCACGGTCATTGAGGCTGACGGTCTTTGCCGGCGTTGCGGTGACCATGGCAATCGCCTGCGACAGCGAAATGCCCTCAACTTCATCTGCGAGGATGAAGGGCGCGTGGAGCAGGCTGAGCGGCACGTAGTCGGAGGAAAGCACATCCAGTACACCGAGTTCGGCCAGATCGCGAGCGGCGATATTGCCCGAATGCGACTTGCCACGCACGATGTTCGGCGCGCCCATCAGCACGCTCATGCCGGCACCATGCGAAGCCTTCGCCGCATCGATGCTGGTCGGGAATTCCGCCAGGCGAACACCGTAGTTGATGGCTTCGTCGACATGGGCGAGCGTCGCGTCGTCATGGCTTGCAACGGTGATACCGCGCTCGGCGCAGACCTTCGAGATCGCATCGCGATGCGGCGTTGCATACTTGGCCGACTCTTCCTGGCGCTTGGCGACGAAGCGGGCAAAGGCCTCGTCGCTCAGGCCGCGCTTCTTCTGATAGTAGAAGATATATTGATCCATGGTCTGGAACTGGCGCTGGCCGGGTGCATGATCCATCAGCGAGACGAGGCGGACGTAGGGATCTTTCTCGAAATCCTGGAAGTGATCGAGAACGTTGTCGGAGGAAACCTCGCAGCGCAGGTGGATGAGGTGATCGGCGCGCAGACGATCTTCGCGTTGGGCCGCCTGGATGGCATCGGCCATATCGCGCATCTCGCCCTTTTCGAAGCCGCCGTCCTCGTCCGAACCCATGCGCAGGCAGTCGAATACGGTCGTGATGCCTGACGTGACGATCTGGGCGTCATGCGCCTGGATGGCTGCCGTCTTGTTCCAGCGCACGCCCGGACGCGGGGAATAATGCGCTTCCAGATGGTCGGTATGCAGCTCGACCAGACCAGGGATGAGATAGTCTCCCTCGAAATCTTCGCCGATCGCGGACTTGCCTTCGGAAATGGCGGTGATGCGACCGTCACGGATCAGCACCGAGCCTTCGACGATCTTGTCTTCGAGAACGATGCGGGCGTTGGAAAGGACGGTTTCTTTGGTCATGTCAGGTCTTTCATCATTGGAGCAATTCCAGCAAAAGTGCGAAGCGGTTTTGCGTCCGGAATTGCGTGAAAACAAAAAGATAGAGCATTCCCGCGACTGCGTTTAAAGCGGAAATGCCTAGGCGCCAGCAAGCGGCAGCCAGGAGCGGACGGTAAAGGGCCCCCCACGCTCTTCTTCGACGAAGATGGCGAGGCTGGAAATGGCGAGCGGCTTGCCGGAATGGTCGGCAAAGCGCTCGCGCAGGGTTTCATGCATGTCGGCCTGACGTTCTGCCGGCACAGGTCCGGTCAGCGTCATATGGAAACGAAACTCGTCGTTGACGTAAGGGTAGCCCCAGCGCAGCAGATTGGCACGCTGCGGCTCGGTCAGGCCCTCCGGCTTGCGCCGTGCGATATCATGGTCCGAAAGCGGCGCACGAAACGGCTCGAAACTCCTTACGACGCGCGAGGCGAAATCCTGCAGCGGCTGGCAGAGCGAGCCGGGCACGAGCGCGAAGAAAGGACCGAGCTGGCCAAGCACCAGCTCCGGAACGACGAATGCCTTGGTGCGCGAGGCGAAATCGGACGCGACCTCGAGCAGATCGCGCTCGTTCACTGAGGCTGCAAGCTCGAAAGGCGCCTTCAGCGTGGCATGGAAGCCGTAGCGGCGCGGATCGGCGGTGAGTTCGGCATGGGCTTCCGGCAACGGACCCATGGCCTTGTCGGAAAAAATCTCATTGGAAAAGGCATCGCGACCCAGCCAGCGGGAGGCAAGCGACGTCAACGGATCGTCTTTGGGTGGCGTGAAATAGAGAGCATAGCGCAAGGCTGTATTCCTTGGAAAAATCGGCTGCGCGGGACACTGTTGGGTGATTTGCGACAAACCGCAAGTGCAACAAGGTGGCAGCGAATCGAATCCGGCTAAGCCCGACTCGGCAGATGCAGCCTTGCCGGGCCTGCGCTACCGGATTCCCGTGACAGAATGATGATGCGCTACGATTTTTCTTCAGGACTTCTTATCTGACACGGGTTCCCATCAGGCGCGAACGCAGCGCATTGGATGCGGCGTCGAAGAGGAAGACGACGATCAGGATCAGCAGCACCATGTAGGCCACATTTGCCCAGTTGGCGTTGGTGCGCATCGCTTCCCAAAGCTTCAGGCCGATACCACCCGCGCCGACAGCGCCGATGATGGTGGCGCCGCGCACGTTGGATTCCCACTGGTAGAGCGTCTGGCTGACGATGACCGGAACGATCTGCGGCACGATGCCGTAGCGATGCACGAGGATGGTCGAGGAGCCCGTGGATTTCACCCCTTCGCGCGGCTTGTTGTCGATGTTTTCGAGGCCTTCGGAATAGAGCTTGCCGAGCGTGCCTGTTTCCGTGAGGAAGATCGCGCCGCTGCCGGCGAGCGGGCCGGGGCCGAATGCCCGCGTCAGGAACAGTGCCCAGATCAGCATGTCGACTGAGCGCAGGAAATCGAAGAAGCGCTTCAGCACCTGATTGAGCAACCGGTTCGGCGTGATGTTGCGGGCTGCCATGAAAGCGAGCGGAAAGGCGGCGAGCGAACCCAGCAGCGTGCCGAGGAAAGCCATCACGATGGTCTGGAACAGCTTGGTCCAGACATCGCCATGCTGCCAGGCGCCATTGTTCCAGATATTGTCGAATGCGAGCGAGAGATTGGACTGGGCTGGATCGAGCCGCGGCCCGGAGACGATCAGGCTGACGACCTCGCTCGCCGGCTTGTCGAAGAAGGGCGAGTGCGTGTCGAAGACGAAGTTGGCCCAGCCGAGGAAGCGCTTGCGGATCTTCACGCGATCGGTGGAAATGCTGACATCGCCGGCAAAGCCCAAATTGGCGAGAATATTGTCGTCGTAGACGGTCATCCAGCTGGGAACGGGCTGCGAGCCGGCGATCTTCGGGGTGCTGCCGGTGACATCGATCGGGATGGTCAGGCCGTGCGCCGTCAGGATCGCCTGCGTCTTGGTGATCGTTACCATCTGGCTGGTGCCGCTGACCGAAACGGCGATGCTGCCATCCGGAGCAGTCTTGACCCAGTCCGGGTTGGGATTGTCGCCCAGCGGCGAGAAGCGCGGATATTTGATGCTGATCTTGTCGCCGGAGATGCGGAATTCCGGCTGGACGTCATAGCTGATCCACTGGCTGAGATAGATGCCGACACGCTCCCAGCGCGCGTCCGAAAGGACCTTCGGCAGGTCGAAGAACCACACGGCGTAGAAACCATAGAGGATGACGCCGAGGAAGATCATCAGTGCGCCATAGCGCTGGCGAAAGGACCGATGAAAGACTTCCGGATAACGCGCTTCGATTTCCTGCATACGGCTGGCGTCGATGACGGACATGGGGAACCTCAATGCTGCAGAAGGAAAGCGTGCTCGCCGATGAGACGACGGCGGAGCCATGCGGAAAACTGGTCGACGACGATGATCGTTGCGAAGAGCAGCAGCATCAGCGCCATGGTCTTGGCACCGAAGCCGCGCGAAATCGCAAGCTTCAGTTCCTCGCCGATACCGCCGCCGCCGACGGCGCCGATGATGGTGGAGGCGCGAACGTTGATTTCCAGGCGCAACAACGCATAGGACATGAAGTTCGGCAGCACCTGCGGCAGAGCGGCGAAGCGCACGCGCTCGGTCCAGCTTGCGCCGACGGCGCGCATGCCCTCATCCGGCTTCATGTCGATATTCTCGATGACTTCGTAAAACAGCTTGCCGAGCGCGCCGATCGTGTGAAGGCCGACGGCGATGATCGCAGCGATCGGGCCGATCGACAGGATCGCGGAGAACAGGCCGGCAATGACGATTTCCGGGAAGGCGCGCAGCAGTTCCATGATGCGCTTGGCGATCAGGCGGACAGGGTGGGACGGCGACAGGTTGCGCGCGGCGAAGAAAGCGAGAGGGACGGCGAAGACGAAGCCGACGATGGTCGAGACCAGCGCGATGTTGATCGTGACGATCATCAGCTCGAAATATTCGGGGATATAGAAATCGCCCCAGACATAGACTCGGCCGAGCGGGAAATTGAATTCCTCGCCACCGGCGCCGTTTGCGCCGTTGGGGCTCGGCAGATCGAACAGTGCGCGGTAGACGTCGGCCCAGTCCTTGGGAATGAGCCAGCTGACGAAGTCGAAGAGATGCGGCAGGCGCTCGAAGAAATGGCCGGCATTGCTTTCATCGGCGAAGCGGACGGAACTGACGAAGGCCGCAAGCAGGATGACGAGGCCGATCCCGGTGTAAAGACGGCGGCGGGCCACCATCTTGCTCCAGGCGTCGCCGATCTCCTTGGCGCTTTGAGGTGCGCTCTGCATGTTCGGGTGCGTATCGGCAATCGTCATGAAATCCTGCCTTTGTGAACAGCAAAAGGGCGGCCGTCGCCGGCCGCCCAGTTATCGCAATGCGGATCAGCCGCCGATGGCAGCCTTACGAACTTCGATAACGGCGTTATAGAAGTCCGGGGTAACCTTGACGTAGCCCTTGAAGTCGCCGCCTTCGACGGCGTTGAAGCACTTGGCGTCCGTGGTCGGCAGCTTCATGAAGAAGTCGGCCAGCTTGGCCTGCCATTCGGTGCCGAGCGCGTTACGAACGACGAGCGGGCCGTTCGGGATCAGCGGCGAGCGCCAAACTTCGACGAGCTTGTTCGGGTCAACGGTGCCCTTGTCGACAGCCTTGCGGAAGGTGCCGGAGGTGAAACCGTCCTTGAAATCGCCGATGCCCGAGGAGTCATCGACAGCAACGTCGACCTTGCCGTCGTAGGCAGCGAGCAGGTTGTTCTCATGACCGCCGTTGAACTGGGTCGAGGCGAAGAACTTGTCGTTCGGGGCGCCGGTGGTCTTCGGAATCTGCGTCAGCGGAACGAGGTAACCCGAGGTGGAGTCCGGATCGGCGTAACCGAGCTTCTTGCCCTTGGCGTCGGCAATCGTCTTGATGCCGGAGGACTTGAGAGCGAGGCCGATCGAGTAGTAGCCGGTTGCGCCGTCGGTCTGCTGCGTGGTCAGGATCGGGGTAACGGCCTTCGGGTCCTTGATGGCGACGGCAGCGTAGCCGGAAGCGCCGAGTTCTGCGAAGTCGAGCGTGCCGCCGAGCAGACCCTGGATAACGCCGTTATAGTCGGCAGCCGGGAACAGCGAAACCTTCTCGAAACCGAATTCCTTCTTCAGGTGATCGGAAAGGCAGGCGTAGTTGCGCAGGCGGTCGGCTTCGTTTTCGCCGCCGAGAATACCGACGCGGAATTCTTTGAGATCTGCAGCGTTTGCGCCGCCAGCGAGCGCGAGAAGCGCCGTAGCCGCAAGAAGAGTCTTCTTCAACATTGGGTTCGTCTCCTGATTAACCGGTGTCCCCGGATGCCTTCGGTCTAGAAGAAATGTGCCCTTGACGCGGGCTCTCGATCCCGGCCGTCTCTCTCAGAGACCGGCCAGTGCCAGCGGTTGCGGGCCGGCAGATTCAGTTGCCGCGGTCTGCGCGGCCGGATCGGCGATGTTGATAGAGGTCGACGTCATGGTCTCGTCGATGCCGGCGCCGTCCTTGTCGGTGCCGTAGATTTCCTTGACAGCTGCAGCCGTCAGTTCGGAGGCCTTGCCGTCGAAGACGACGCGGCCGGCCGCCATGCCGATGATGCGTTCGCAATAATTGCGAGCCGTATCCAGCGTATGCAGGTTGGTGATGACGGTGATGCCTTCGCGCTCGTTGATATCTCGCAGCGCGTCCATGACGATCTTGGCGTTCAGCGGGTCGAGCGAGGCGATCGGCTCGTCGGCCAGCATCATCTTCGGCTGCTGCATCAAAGCGCGGCAGATGGCGACGCGCTGCTGCTGGCCGCCGGAAAGCGTGCCGGCCATCTGCAGGGCCGCCTGCTCGATGCCGAGGCGCTCCAGAGCGGCAATGGCTTCGATGCGCTCTTCGCGGGTGAAGACGGAGAGGAGGCTCAGCATGGTAGAACGCTGATTGAGGCGGCCGAGCATGACATTGGTGAGCACGTCGAGTCGCGGAACGAGGTTGAACTGCTGGAAGATCATGGCGCAGTCGCGCTGCCAGCTGCGCAGAGCACGGCCTCTCAGCCCGGAGACCTCGACGCCGGAAAAATGGATGGAGCCGGAGCTCGGATCGGCCAGGCGGTTGATCATGCGCAGCAGCGTCGACTTGCCGGCGCCGGAACGGCCGATAACGCCGACCATCTGTCCCTGCGGTATGTTCAAAGTCACGGAATCGACGGCGAGCTTGTTGCCAAACCGGCGTGAGACATTCCTGAGTTCGAACATGAAGCTTCCCTTTCGCGGCTGCCGGGCTGCAAAAAATCAGCGGTACCGGTGCTAAGAATGGGCGCATGCCCCTGCCTCGAAGGGAGTTTCGAGGGGGGCGGCGCCAACCACAAGGCAATCGATTAGTCCCGCTTCATGAAGCTCCAATGTCAGTTTTATGTAAGTGCTGTTACAATCCGTCCCGATTTGACATGATTAACGACTGAATGCTTTGGTTGTGCTCAATCGTCAAATAAACCGGTAGGTAAGCCATCCATGCTGAGGACGTTCTTCTCGCGCCAATACTCTTCAATACCATTCGCTCCCTTTGCCTCGGCCCAATTGTCGAGACTCGGTCTTTCGCCTTCATAGTTAAAGAGCGGCACGCCGAAGCCGCAGGAGGTCTGTACCAGATCGATGTCCAGCCACACGATCTGCCGTGCACCTAGCGGCTCGTCGCCATCATAGTGCGTGTGCAGCAATTCCCGATATTCCGGCGACGGTCGATGGATAATCCTGCCGCGGCCATAGAGGCGCAGAATCATCGGCGGGCCTTCCATCGCGCAGAACATGATGGTCAGCCGACCGTCGGCCTTCATATGGGCTGAGGTCTCGTTGCCGCTGCCGGTTCGGTCGAGATAGATGGCCGTGTTCGGGGAGATGATGCGCAGGCATAGCGTTTCGCGCGGCGAAACGTTGACCCGCGAAGCGGCGGTAGCCGACGCCGTGAAGAAGATGTGTTGCCGCGCGATGAAATCGCGCAGCCGGTCGTCGATGCTCGAAAACTGCTTTGCCATGAAAAACTCCTCCCGATCCCGAACTACAAGGACCGCCTGAAAGCTGGATCGCTCGTTGGTGCCTCGCAAGCCCGGTTCGAGCGGAAAGCGTCTCGGCTTTCTGTTTTGGCGCAATTTCGGACGGAAAACCGCTACACACTTTTCCTGAAATTGCGCTAGGCGGCGTAGCGATCCAGAAAGTCTTCTGCCGAAAGGGCACGGAAGTCTGCGAGCGCCGTGCGCAGACGGTCGTGATCCCAATCCCACCAGGCAAGCCTGTCCATGCGTGCGCCGACCTCTGCGGTGAAGCGTTCGCGGATGAGCTTGGCCGGCACGCCCCCGACGATCGTGTAGGGGGCGACGTCTTTGGAGACGACGGCGCCGGCACCGATGACCGCACCATTACCGACCGTGACACCAGGCAGGATGGTGGCGCCGTGGCCGATCCAGACGTCATGGCCGATGACGACGCGATGGTCGCGCCGCCAGGTGAAGAAATCCGTCTCCATATCGGCATCCGGCCAATAGTCGGCGGCGCGATAGGTGAAATGGTGCAGCGTGGCGCGCCATGTCGGATGGTTCGTGGCGTTGATGCGCACGGCGGCGGCGATGTTGACGAACTTGCCGATCGTCGCGCACCAGACCGCACCATCCTGCATGATGTAGGAATAGTCACCGATCTCGACCTCGTCGATACGGCAGCGGTCCGAGACTTCCGTGTAGCGGCCGAGCGTCGATTTGTTGACGCTGGCCGAAGGGCTGATGAAGGGCGTTTCGCCCAATTTGCGGCTCATGCAGCTGCCTTTCTCGGCGAGAACTGCGAGACGTCGAGAATGCGGCTGCCGACGGCTTCGCGCACCTCTTCGTCATGGAAGATGCCGAGAAGGGCGACGCCCGCCTGCTTCTTCTGCTCGATCATGTCGACGACGACGGCCCGGTTCCTGGCATCGAGCGAAGCCGTTGGCTCGTCGAGCAGCAGGATGGCGTGGTCGGTGATGAAGCCGCGCGCGATGTTGACGCGCTGCTGCTCGCCACCCGAGAAGGTGGCGGGAGGCAGCTGCCAGAGCTCCCGCGGCAGGTTCAGCTGTGCGAGCAGACCGGCCGCCTTTTCGCGCGCATCGGCCGCCGTCACGCCACGGGCCAGCAGCGGCTCGGCGACGACATCGATGGCAGCGACGCGCGGCACGGTGCGCAGGAACTGGCTGACATAGCCCATCGTCTGCCGGCGTACTTCGAGCACGGTGCGTGGGTCGGCGGTGGCGAGATCGACGATCTTGCCCTTGTGCGTGACGAGGATCTGGCCGTTATCGACGGCGTAATTGCCGTAGATCATTTTCAGGAGCGAGCTCTTGCCGATGCCGGAGGGACCGCCGAGCACGACGCATTCGCCGGCGGCGACCGAGAAGGAGACGTCGGCGACGACAGGTAGGCGCAGGCCGTCGCGCAGATGCATGGTGAAGCTTTTGAAGACTTCGGAAACGACGAGTGGGGTTGCCATGATACTTCCTCAGACCTGCAGGATCGAAGAGACGAGCAGTTGCGTATAGGGTTCGCGCGGATCGTCGAGCACGCGGTCGGTCAGACCGTGTTCGATGACGTATCCGTCCTTCATCACCATCATACGATGTGACAGGAGCCGCGCGACGGCGAGATCGTGTGTGACGATGATGGCCGACAGGCCGAGATCGTTGACGAGGCCGCGTACGAGGTCGAGCAGACGTGCCTGTACCGAAACGTCGAGACCGCCGGTCGGCTCGTCCATGAAGACGAGGCGCGGCCCGGTCACAAGATTGCGGGCGATCTGCAGGCGCTGGCGCATGCCGCCGGAGAAGGCGCGCGGCTGATCGTCGATACGGTCGGCGTCGATTTCCACCCGCTCCAGCCAGTCGATGGCCGTGTTGCGGATGTTGCCATAGTGGCGATTGCCGATGGCCATCAGCCGCTCGCCGACATTGGCGCCGGCCGAAACCGTCATGCGCAACCCGTCGGCCGGGTTCTGATGCACGAATCCCCAGTCGGTGCGCATTAGGAAGCGGCGCTCGGCCTCGTTCATGCGGAACAGGTCGCGATAGGTCTCGTCGCGCATGTGATATTCGACACTGCCTGTCGTCGGCAGCAGCCGGGTCGAGATGCAGTTGAGCAGCGTCGTCTTGCCGGAGCCGGATTCACCGACAATCGCCAGCACTTCGCCCGGCCACAGTTCGAAGGACACATCCCGGCAGCCGATGCGGCTGCCGTAGAATTTCGAGATGTCCTTGACTTTCAGAAGCGGGGTGTCGCTCATTCTGCAGCCTCCTTGCTGTCGGGCAATCCATCGGGCGCAAGCATCGCGCCGGCATGGCCGTGGGCGCGACGGTCTTCGCAGAAGTCGGTGTCGGAGCAGACGAACATGCGCCCGCCCTTGTCGTCGAGGATCACCTCGTCGAGATAGACCTGCTCGGCGCCGCAAAGAGCGCAGGGCTTGTCGAAACGCTGGACCTCGAAAGGATGGTCCTCGAAGTCGAGGCTGACGACTTCGGTGTAAGGCGGCACCGCATAGATGCGCTTTTCACGTCCGGCGCCGAAGAGCTGCAGCGCATCCGACAGATGCATTTTCGGATTGTCGAACTTCGGCGTTGGCGACGGATCCATCACGTAACGGCCGGCAACCTTGACCGGATAGGCATAGGTCGTGGCGATGCGGCCGTTGCGGGCGATGTCCTCGTAGAGCTTCACATGCATGAGGCCGTATTCCTCAAGCGCGTGCATCTTGCGGGTCTCGGTCTCGCGCGGTTCCAGATAACGCAGCGGCTCGGGGATCGGCACCTGGTAGACGAGCACCTGGTTCGGGCCGAGCTTGGCTTCCGGGATACGGTGACGCGTCTGGATGATGGTCGCCTCTTCCGTGCGGGTGGTGACCGCGACATTGGCGACCTTCTGGAAGAAGGCGCGGATGGAGACGGCGTTGGTCGTGTCGTCGGCGCCCTGGTCGATGACCTTCAGCACGTCTTGCGGGCCGATGATCGCCGCCGTCAGCTGCACGCCGCCGGTGCCCCAGCCATAAGGCATCGGCATTTCGCGCGAGGCGAAGGGCACCTGATAGCCGGGAATGGCGATCGCTTTCAGGATGGCGCGGCGGATCATCCGCTTGGTCTGCTCGTCGAGATAGGCGAAGTTGTAGGTGGCGAGTTCGGTCATTCGGCTGCCTCCGTTATGGAATCCATGCCGCGTTCGCGAGCGGCCTCGAAATCGCGGCGCATGCGCCGCACCAGGTCGAGCTCGGCCTGGAAGTCGACATAGTGTGGCAGCTTCAGATGTTCGACGAAGCCGGTCGCCTGCACGTTGTCGGAGTGGGAGATGACGAATTCCTCGTCCTGAGCCGGCGCAACAATGTCTTCTCCCAGCTCTTCGGCGCGCAGCGCGCGGTCGACCAGCGACATCGCCATGGCCTTGCGCTCGCTCTGGCCGAAGACCAGACCGTAGCCGCGGGTGAACTGCGGCGGCGCCTTGGCCGAACCCTTGAACTGGTTGACCATCTGGCATTCTGTCACCTGGATGCGGCCGAGCGAGACGGCAAAGCCGAGTTCCGGCACGTCGAATTCGACCTCCACTTCGCCGATGCGGATTTCGCCGGTAAAGGGATGGTTGCGGCCGTAGCCGCGCTGGGTCGAATAGCCCAGCGCCAGCAGGAAGCCTTCGTCGCCGCGGGCGAGCGCCTGCAGGCGAAGATCGCGGCTCATCGGGAATTCCATCGGCTCGCGCGTGAGGTCGCCGATTTCGTGATCGATCGGTAGGGTGCCGTCGCCTTCGATCAGACCTTCCTGGCTGAGGATTTCGGAAACGCGCATGACGCGACCTTCTTCAGCTGGCCGCTGCATCGGCTCGTCCACTTCCTCGTCGGTCAAAAGGCTCGGGTCGAGCAGGCGGTGTGTATAGTCGAAGGTCGGGCCGAGAAGCTGGCCGCCCGGCAGATCCTTGTAGGTCGCCGAGATGCGGCGCTCAATCTTCATCGCCGCCGTGTCGAGCGGCTGGGAATAGCCGAAGCGCGGCAGCGTTGTGCGATAGGCGCGCAGCAGGAAGATCGCTTCGATCATGTCGCCGCGCGCCTGGCGAACGGCAAGCGCCGCCAGCGTGCGGTCATAAAGCGAGGCTTCGGCCATGACGCGGTCGACGCCGAGCGCGAGCTGCGCGACGATCTGGTCGATGCCGAGCGCCGGCAGCGAACGGTCGCCGCGGCGACGGTCGGCCAGCAGCCGGTGAGCATTGGCGATGGCGGCTTCGCCACCCTTTACGGCAACATACATATGTCACACCTCCGTCGCGGTGATCTTGGTGGTGCGCGGCAGGCAGAGGAATTGCCGGCCCGCTGTCAGGATGAGATCGACGCCGCGCGGAAAGAGCGCGCGATTGTCGTTCCAGATGCGCAGCAGCGCATCCGGCAGCCCGATCGGGGCGATCATGGTGACGTCCTTGATGCCCGGGCCGGAAAGCGCCAGTTCCTTGCCGTCTTCCAGGCCTTGGATTTCCAGCACGATGGTCGTCGAGCGGTCGGGATATTCCTGGGTGCCGATGCCGAACTGGCTGAAGGAGGACAGCGCCATGCCGGCTTCGACGAAGGCGAAGTGCGCTTCCAGCCGTTCCGAGATGACCGGGGCTCCGCTGTGGAAGGCCAGCCATTCCGGCAGGCTCGATCTTGAAAGGCTGTTTGAAAGCCAGACCGGCGTGTCGTGGTCGCACAGGGTCAGGCCGATAGCACCGGCCGCAATGCCGAGCGGGGCCGGCGGAGTAATGTCGGCGGTGACGGTCTGCACAGTGCCTGGGCGCGCCATGCCGTCCATCGTCATCTTGAAGACGTTCTGCCCGTCGAAGACAGGATCGCTGAAGCCGCCGGTCAGGGCTTCGTTGCCGAAAGTTGGTGTGTTGAACAGGCTCATCAATCTTCTCCGCGGACCATGGTGAAGAAATCAACGCGGGTCGCCGCAGTCTCTTCGGCGCGCTTGCGATCATAGTCGGCGATGCGTTCGGTGACCGGCTGCAGGATTGCCTTCTCGACGAAGCCTTTCGTCGCCGATTGCTGCCAAAGGGCATCGAAGATGGCGGAAAGCCGGGCTTTTTCCCGATCCGTGCCAAGCGAATGCGAATGACCGATGGTGCCGGAAGCCAGTCGGACGGTGGCGCGCGTCACCGTCACTTCGCCGAGGTTGAAGGGGGAGCCGCCGCCGCCGATGCGGCCGCGCACCATGACGAGCCCGGTTTCCGGCCCGCGCACCGGCCGAACCGCCGGCTTGCTCGGCAATGCTTCCCAGGCCGCCTCTAGCTCGTCGCGCTCGGCCTGCGCCAGAAGATCGGCAACGCGCTTGCGTTCCCGGCGCTCCTGTGCGGCCGCTTCCTGCCTTTGTGCTGAATTCATCGCGTCTTCCTCTAAATGTCTATTGATATAGACAACCATACAATGTAGATGTATATCTATTAGTGAGTCGTGACAAGCGTGTGACAGGGCGAGTGGGCGAAATGGCAGGGCAGAAGATACAGAGACAGACTGGCGTGGCGCTCTGGCGGCAAATCGCCGACCGGATTCGCACGTCGATCAATCACGGTGATTTCGACGAAACCGGCATGGTGCCGCCGGAGACGACGCTGGCGCTGCAGTTCGGCGTCAACCGGCATACGATCCGGAGCGCGCTGGCGGCGCTGGCGCAAGAAGGCATCGTCCGGGCCGTGCAGGGGCGCGGCACGCTGATTGAGCGCAAGGAGCGGCTGAGCTTCCCGATTTCGAAGCGGACGCGCTTCTCGCAGGGGATCGGCGATCAGGTGCGCGAGACCCGCAGCATGCTGCTTGCCGCAAGCGAGGAGCCGGCAAATGTCGAGCTTGCTCGGCAGCTCAAGATCAACGCCGGCACGCAGCTTGTGCGGCTCGAAACGCTCGGCCAGGCGGACCATCGCCCGGTATCGCGCGCCACCAGCTGGTTCCCGGCAGATCGTTTCGGCGACATCGCGGAGATCTATCGGGCGACCGGATCGATCACCAAGGCATTCAAGGAGCTTGGCGTGCCGGATTACGTGCGCGTCGTCACCGAAATCACCGCGACGCATGCCGACGAAAGCGATCTGTCTGATCTGCAACTATCCCCGGGCGCCATCGTTCTGGTCGCCCAAGCGCTCAATGCGGATCTCGACAATGTCCCGGTGCAATATTCGATTTCACGCTTCGCCGCCGACAGGGTGCGGTTCACGATCGAGAATTGAGATCGAAGCTCTTTGGATCAAAGCAAAGAGACTGGTTATGCATCGCTCGGTGGCCATTGCTGTGCGGCATGAAGAATGCGGATTACTCGCACGTTCCTCCTGCGAGATCGTAAACCGGCAAATAGTTTTTGTGTACGACGAGTTCACACGTCCCAGATACACGGCCCGGTCGGCCCGTCATCGGATGTGTAATAAGCTGTGTTGATCGCTTGGCAACGAGTTCATCAAGCGCGAGTGCCGCAGAGGCATTATCCGCCTCGATGTAGGTATAGATCGCGCGCCGGTCGGCTCTAGCTTCGGGAGTCCAAGCAAGCTTCACGAAGGCTTTCCGCTTAGCCTGCGACGAGTTTCATCTCGCAAGGCAGCGAACTCTGCTTCGACATCGTCGGCGGGAGTAAGATTGCCAGCATTGGCGGACGCAAGACCGGCTTGAATCTGCTGACGAAACCATGCGTCATATTCGGCAGCGTCTTGCTGACGTTTCACATAGTCACGCATGAAACCTCGAAGCAATTGCGCTCCGGTTTGATCATGCGCTTTTGCGGCCTCGCTGAAGGCGGACTTCAAGTCTCCCTCAACCCGAAAAGTAAATGTGGCGTCCGTCATATCTAGTCCATGTGTTGCATGCGTAGTGCAATGTAACACATACTGCCATATTTTCCACCCCTCATCCATTCGGGAAGGCGAGGGGTGGTTTGCCTTTCAGCCGCTCAATGCGCGCCGGACATGTCGCCGAGGACTTCCTTCGAGGCGACGGTGGAATCGGCCTTGAGCTTGTAGACCATGGGCACGCCGGTCGCGAGGTTCAGCTCCAGGATCTGTGCCTTGCTCAGGCGGTCGAGAACCATCACGAGCGAGCGCAGCGAGTTGCCATGGGCAGCGACGAGCACGTTCTGACCGGCGAGAACGCGCGGCAGGATTTCCGTCAGGTAATAGGGCCAGACGCGAGCGCCGGTGTCGCGCAGGCTTTCGCCGCCGGGCGGCGGAACGTCGTACGAGCGGCGCCAGATGTGAACCTGCTCCTCGCCCCACTTGGCGCGGGCGTCGTCTTTGTTGAGGCCCGAGAGATCGCCATAGTCGCGCTCGTTCAGCGCTTGGTCCTTGATCGTCTCGAGGCCGGTCTGGCCGATTTCATCGAGGATGATGTCAAGCGTGTGCTGGGCGCGGGTGAGATCCGAGGTGAAGGCGATATCGTATTTGATGCCGTAGGCGGCCAGAGCCTTGCCGCCCGTCTTGGCTTCTTCGACGCCAAGCGCGGTCAGATCGGGATCCTTCCAGCCGGTAAAGAGATTCTTCAAATTCCAGTCGCTCTGCCCATGGCGAACGAGGACGAGAGTACCGCTCATAATGTCACTCCTTGATAGAGCAATTCCAGGAAAAATGCGTAGCGGTTTTCCGTCCGGAATTGCGAGACAATAAAAGGCTGGAGCGGTTCAGCAGTTCCGTGCCGACCCTCTCCGGGATCGGATCAATGTGTGGCAAGCCCGAGAACGTCGAGCATGGAATAGAGGCCGGGTTTCTTGTCGCGCGCCCAGAGCGCGGCCTGCAGCGCGCCCCGCGCAAAGAGAGAGCGGTCGCCGGCATTGTGCGACAGCGTCAGCCGCTCGCTCTCGCTGGCGAAGATGACCGAGTGATCACCGACCACGCCGCCGCCGCGCAGGGTCGCAAAGCCGATCGCGCCGGCCGGGCGCGGGCCTGTATGGCCGTCGCGTACGCGTACGGAATTGTCGTTGAGATCGATGCCGCGGCCCTTGGCAGCCGCTTGGCCAAGCAGAAGTGCTGTGCCCGAGGGCGCATCGACCTTGTGGCGATGATGCATCTCCAGGACCTCGATATCCCAGTCGTTCGAAGGCAGCGCACGCGCCGCCTGCTCGACAAGCACGCTCAACAGGTTGATGCCGAGGCCCATATTGCCCGATTTGACGATGCGGGCATGGCGCGCGGCCGCCTTGAACTTGGCTTCATCCTCATCCGAGCATCCGGTCGTGCCGATGATATGGATGATACGCGCCTGTGCTGCGAGGCCGGCAAAGGTGACGCTGGTTGCCGGCGTCGTAAAGTCGATGACGCCTTCGGCATGGAGGAAGGCGGAAAGCGGATCGTCGGTCACGGGAACGCCGATCGGCCCCAGCCCGGCAATCTCGCCGGCATCCTTGCCGATGAAGGCGGAGCCGGGACGCGCGACCGCGGCATGCAGGGTTACGCCGCCGGTAGCGTGGATGAGGCTGATGAGAGCCTGTCCCATGCGGCCCGCCGCGCCAACCACCACCAGCTTCATCGCATCGTCGCTCATATCGTCTCTATCGTTTTATTTGCGGGAATTGCCGGAAGCGACCGGCCGCTGAAGGTTGTTGAGGCGAGCGTAAAGGCCATTGTCCGCCTCCGCAAGCGTCTCGTGGTTGCCCTCTTCGACCACGCGTCCGTTCTGCATGACGACAATCTTCTCGGCCCGGACGACCGTCGACAGCCGGTGGGCGATGACAACGACCGTGCGGCCGCTCATTGCTTCGTCCAGCGCCTTCTGCACGGCTGCTTCCGATTCCGTATCGAGCGCCGAGGTCGCTTCGTCGAGCAGGAGGATCGGCGCGTTGCGCACCAGTGCGCGGGCGATCGACAGGCGTTGCCGCTGACCGCCGGAAAGCGTCACGCCGTTTTCGCCGACCGGCGTATCGTAGCCCTGCGGCTGCGCCATGATGAAATCATGAGCGTAGGCATGACGTGCGGCTTCTTCGATTTCGGCGTTCGTCGCGTCCGGACGGCCGTAGCGGATGTTGTCGCGGATCGTGCCTTCGAAGAGATAGGGCTGCTGCGAGACATAAGCGAGATGCTGGCGCAGCGACTGCTTGGTGATCTGGCGGATGTCCTGCCCGTCGATGAAGATGCTGCCTTCTTTCGGGTCGTGGAAGCGCGGAATGAGATTGATGACGGTGGACTTGCCGGCGCCGGAAGGGCCGACGAGCGCCGTCGTCTGTCCGCCTTCGGCAACGAAGCTCACATCGTCCAGAACGGCGTCGTTGCCATAGGCGAAGCCGACGCCGCGGAATTCGATGCGGGCCTGCGTGACGACGAGCGGCTTGGCATCGGGCAGATCGCGCTGGCGCGGCTCCATGTCGAGCAGCTCGTAAATCATCCGCGCATTGACGACGGCGCGCTCCATCTGCACCTGCAGCTTAGCGAGACGGCGTGCCGGATCATAGGCGAGCAGCAGCGAGGTGGCGAAGGAGAAGAACACACCTGGAGATACGTTGTCGTAGATCGATCGATAGGCGGCGTAGGCAAAGAGGCTGGCAATTAACAAACCAGCGACGCTTTCCATAAGCGGACCGTTGCGCTCCGATAGGCGGGCGATACGATTCTGCCGGTTTTCGGCTGACGTGATGAGCTTGTTGACCTTGCCTTCCAGTTCGTTTTCCATCGTGAAAGCCTTGACGATGGAGATGCCCTGCATGGTTTCCTGCATGGCACCTAACACATGGCTGTTCAGGACGATCGCCTCCCGCGTGGCGGAGCGCAGCCGCTTGGAAATATAACGGAGCGTGAGGAACAGGGGTGGCGCGATGACGAAGAAGGCAATGCTCAACACCGGATCCTGGAAGATCATGACCCCAATCAAGGTTAGGAAGGTCAAGAGGTCGCGCATGGTGGAGGTGATGGTCAAGTTCATCACGTCTCGGATGCCGGAGACGTTCTGACTAACTTGGGCAGCAAGTTGCGCCGAACGGGCTTCGTTGAAGAAGCCGACCGATAACGACATCAGATGGGTATAGAGCCGCCGCTGATAGCGAGCGATAGTATTGTTGCCAATCTTGTTGAGAATAACCGACTGAAAATACCCAGCAAAACCGCGGGCCACGAAAACGACGAATATGCTCGCGCAAATCAGCCACGCAGCGATGAGATCGCGATCGACAAACGCCTTGTCGATGACCCATTTCATAATGTAGGCGATGTAACCGGTTGACGCTGACACCATCACCAAACAAAAGATGGCGACAATGTAATCCCAACGATAATCACGACCATTTTCAGCGATGATACGCTTCAGCATGCCGGTGACGGTTTCACTGTCGATGTTGTTTTTTTTGGTATCGGGCGATTTCAAAAATCGGCTTCCTGTCTCAAACCAAGCGAGCCGCACATGGCATATGCTTTCGCGGCTCTATAAAGAGTTAGGGCGGCTTTGGCTAGAGATGGCTTGCCGCGCTGGTTAAGAGCCATGCCTGGAGCCAAGTTCATTATAGGCGAGGGATGTCCGTTCTCAAAGACGCCGGACTTTCCCTTCTTGTCCTGAACGGCCTTGAAAAACCAATCCCAAGACCGCCATTCGGCGAACCGGTCGGCAGCCTTTCCTCGAAGGGCTGCCTGCCATTCCGGTTGGGTCAACGCCGCCAGCGGCGGCCCTCTGTTGCAAGACCAAAGCTTGCCGGTTTGCGGGCATAGCTGGCAAGGCCGGACAAGGCGGCCAGCGGATGCGTCACCACATGCGTCGGAATGGTCTTCATCATTTCGGTATGCGGCGCCTTGTCTTCGAAGGCAGCGCGGAATTCCGGCTTCTGCAATGCCGGCAGGATCTTCTGAGAAATGCCGCCGGAAAGATAGACGCCGCCGCGCGCCATGAAGATCATGGCGATATCGCCGGCGACGCGGCCGAGATAGGTGACGAAAAGCGTCAGCGTCTCTTCGGCCTGCTTATTGGTGCCGGCAAGCGCGTGGGTGGTGATGTCGGCCGGTTCCTTGAGGCTCGGCTCGACACCGTCTGCCTTGCAGATGGCGTGATAGAGGTTCTGCAGACCGCGGCCGCAAATGACTTGTTCGGCCGAGATCCGGCCCTCGATGGCTTCCAGATACGGCCAGATCTGCAGGTCGCGCTCGCTGCGCGGTCCAAGATCGATATGGCCGCCTTCGCCCGGCACCGGTATCCACTGGTGCTGGGTATGGATCAGGCCAGCCACGCCAAGCCCGGTGCCAGGCCCAAGCACGGCGCGCGAGGCGGCGTTGTTTTCCGAAGTTTCGCCGATGCTTTCGCGATGGTCGTCGGCAACTTCGGCGATCGCCAGCGCCTGTGCCTCGAAGTCGTTGATGATAAGCACATCTTCGATGCCGAGATTGGCGATCATCGTCTTCGGGCGGATCACCCAGTCGCAATTGGTCAGCGGAATTTCATCGCCCTGCACCGGACCGGCCATGGCGAGGATCGCCGAGCGCGGCTGCACCTTGCTCTTTTCGAGCGTCAGCTTGATAGCGTCGTCGATCGTCTCGAAATTCGCCGTCTGCACGACGGGAAAATGCTCCTGCTCGGAATTCGCATCGGCAAGGATCGAGAAGCGTGCATTGGTGCCGCCGATATCGCCGATCAGGATGGGAAAAGGCTGTGGGGCATCGCTGTGATTGAGCTCGGGCATGGCCAGGTCCGTGGTCTGCCGCCGGCAAGGCGGATTAATGGTTCAGTGTTTTGATCAGCCGCTCGGCAGTGGATTCGTTGAGCGCCATCGGAATGTCGTAGAGAACGGCAAGCCGCGTCAATGCCTTCACGTCGACATCGTGCGGCATGGGGGTGAGCGGATCGATAAAGAAGACCAGCATGTCGATCTCGGCGGTGGCGATGAGTGCGCCGATCTGCTGGTCGCCGCCGAGCGGCCCGCTTTTCAATCGGGTAACCTTGAGATCGGGGCAGGCATCGAGCACGCGGCCGCCGGTCGTGCCGGTTGCAACGATATGCCAGTCAGCAAGCGCTGTCTGATTGCGCCGGGCAAATTCCGCCATCGCATCCTTTTTCTGATCATGCGCGATCAGCGCGATGCATTTGCTGTCGGCCATGAAATTCTTGCTCCAGCCAGTGCTTTCAATCGATTTATTCGCCTTCTATACCAACGAGGCGCCTTTTGAAAGACTACCCCTGGCAGGGATAGTCCTGGCCTCATTGCTGCGGGATCTGCCCCGGCGGCGTATTGCCGGAGACGGGCATTGCGTTCGTTTCCGCCGTCACATCGGCAGTCTTGGCACCGAAGGTGGCGGCGCGAGCGGAAGCAACCGGCGGTGCCGCCAGCACTGCCTGGCAGGCCTTCGGCAAATCGGAAACCATGACCTCGCGCGGCTTTTGGGGCGGCTTCGTGCTGGGCTTCGGCTTGGCCCAGGGCTCGGGACCGAACCACCAGGCGAGCGTCTTGTCGCAGCCGTCGCCGGCGGTGACTGGCGCCTGCCCCGTGCAGCCGGACGAACCGGCGGGGCAGCGGATGCGGATGTGAAAATGCGAGTCGTGCCCATATTCCGGCCGCAGCTTGCCGAGATTGGCGCGGTCGCCTGTCCATGTCTCGCACATCTTCTTCTTGATCGCCGGGTTGACGAAGATGCGCTCGACCTCCGGATAGCTGGCCGCGCGCATCAGCAGGCGGGCATGCGCCGGCGTCCAGACCTTGTCGTTGATCGTCAGGAACTTGTCCTTGGCCAGCATCGTCGTGAAGGGCAGGGCTTCACGCTCTTCGGCCGTCATCTTGTGCCGGGGCATCGGCGTCAGCCAGACGTCGGCGTCGAGGCCGATCTGATGCGAAGCGTGGCCGTTGATCATCGGGCCGCCACGTGGCTGCGAGATATCGCCGACGAGCAGGCCCGGCCAGCCGTCATTTTTCGCCGCATCGCGCGACAGGCGCTCCAGCAGGCCGATTATCTCCGGCCTTCCCCAGCGGCGATTGCGCGAGAGGCGCATGGCCTGCCATGTCGGGCCGTCGGCGGGCAGCGCAACCGCGCCGGCAAGGCAGCCCTTGGCATAGAAACCCAGCGATTGCGGCGATCCCTGCGACGGCAGCGCCACTGCCCCGAAGACCGCCTTGGCGCTTCCGGGTGAAGGAGTGGCCTGCTGCGCCAGCACGTCGCCGGCGACAAGACCCATCCCGATCACCGTCGCGAGAGAGAATTTGCCGATTGTTCGAAGGGAGCGAACCAGAAGTGAAGCCATGCTTATCCTTGAAAAGCGGTCGGCATCAGCCGAAGTGATTTGCGGCGAGATTATCCTGAAAAAAGATGGAAGTTAATCCGCGGCAATCACTTGCGGCCGACGAGCGACCGCCTTTTCCTGGATCGATCGTGGCTCCGGGCAGGTCAGTTGGCTAAAATTTCCGCCGTCTTGCGGATGCGCGACAGGCGCGGCAGCACTTTCGTGCAGGCGAAATCCTGCATCTCCTGCGAGAGCGTCGTCACGGCATCTTCGGCGACAATGACGGCATAATTTGCCGCATAGGCATCGCGCACCGTCGATTCCACGCCGAAATTGGTGGCGACACCGGTCAGGATCAACGTGTTGATGCCGCGGCGGCGAAGCTGCAGGTCGAGCGCCGTGCCGTAGAATGCGCTCCACTGCTGCTTGACGATAGCGACATCCGGTGTCAGCGCCGCTATCTCGGCCGGAGCTTCGAGCGCGGCCGGCGGCAAACCTCCTGGGGGAAGCGGGAAGCTTTCGTCTGTCGGCTGATTGACAGCGTCGGCATAGTCTGCGGAAAATCCGAACGTGACAAACACGGTCGTTCCGCCATCGGCTTTCAGCTTGTTTGCGATGGCGACCGTATTGGCGATGATCTGTGGGGCAGAGTAAGGCGCGAGCGGCCGGCTGAGAACGAGGCCTTGCAAGTCGATGGAAACAAGAGCGGTAGTCTTGGGATCGTAAAGTGACATTTGGGGCTCCGAGAAAAATATGAGGGTATCCTCACAATGGAAAATATGAGGGAATCCTCACAAAAATCAAGTGAAGAATTGAAGACGCGCACGCCGAAGCGGCAGCGCGGCCATGATCGCGTCGTCATTCTTCTGGAGGCGGCGGCAAAGGTCTTCGCGCGCAAGGGCTACGACGCCGCAACGATGACCGAGATTGCAGCCGAGGCGCATTCATCGATCGGCTCGCTCTATCAATTCTTCCCGACCAAGCCCTTGCTCGCCGAAGCCTTGCATATCGATCGCCTGGACCGGTTGAAGGCGGGGCTTCGTGATCTGGTGGAACGGAGCGCCAGCCTTTCCGCCGCCGATAGTGGCGAGGCGATTTTCGATGCGCTCGCTGCCGTCATCGAGGAATATCCGGAGCTTCCAGTGCTTGCCGGGCGCCGCGATATCCCGAAGGAGCGCAAGGCGCGCTCGCGTGCCGAGCTGAAGGAGCTGATTGCGAACGTCCTTCGACAGGCACGGCCGCCTATATCGGACGATATCGCGCTGATGTCGGGCATCGTGCTCGAACTGCTGCGTATCGCCGTCGTCGTTGCCAGCGAGCCGGATGCCGCCGAGGACCGCCGCGTCGTCGGCGAATTGCGGCTGATGCTGCGCAAGCGACTGGAAGAAGCCGCGACAGCAGGCTGATTTCCGAAATCGTTCTTCGACGTCTTTGCGAAGAGGCGAGCTATTGCGTCCTGCTTTTTGCCCTCATTTGCCTTATGCTGATTCTCCAGAAATCATCGGGAGATCATGAATGGCATTGTCGCGGTTGAAAGCAGGCTTGGTCGCTTCTCTTTTTTGCCTGCTGGCAATGCCGGTAATCTCGAAAGCCGAGGAGCCGCAATTCCGCATCGGCACAGCCATTCTCGGTGATCTCAAATACCAGCCCGGCTTCAAGCATTTCGACTACGTCAATCCGGATGCGCCCAAGGGCGGTGAGGTGAAGCTGTCGAGCAACGGCACCTTCGATACCCTCAATCCGGTGCTCTACAAGGGCAATCCCGCCGAAGGGACAACGCTGATCTACGATACGCTGTTGAAGAAGGCCGATGACGAGGCCAATTCCTCCTATGGTTTGCTTGCCGAGGGCGTTTCCTATCCCGATGACGTTTCGAGCGCCGTTTTCCGGTTGCGCGCCGAGGCGAAGTGGGCCGACGGAACGCCGGTGACGCCCGAGGACGTTATCTTCAGCTTCGAGAAAACCAAAGAGCTCAATCCGCTGGCGACAAGCTACTACGCCCACGTCGTGAAGGCCGAAAAGACCGGCGATCGGGACGTTACCTTCCATTTCGATGAAAAAGGCAATCGCGAGCTGCCCTCGATCCTTGGTCAGCTTACCATCCTGCCGAAACACTGGTGGGAGGCAAACGGGCCCGACGGCAAGCCGCGAGATATCTCGCGCACGACGCTCGAGCCGCTCATGGGGTCTGGTCCTTACAAGATTGCATCCGTCCAGCCGGGTGCTTCGATCCGCTACGAGCTGCGTGGCGATTATTGGGGCAAGAACCTGCCGGTCAATGTCGGCCAGAATAATTTCGGCGCGATGAACTATGTCTATTTTTCCGACAACGACGTCGCGTTCGAGGCGTTTCGCGGCGGCGCCGTCGATTACTGGCAGGATAATTCCACCAGCCACTGGGTGACCGGCTACGATTTTCCGGCTGCCAAGGATGGCCGTATCAAGCGCGAGGAGCTTCCCAACTCGTTGCGCTCGGTCGGCATCATGCAGGCGCTCGTCCCCAATATGCGGCGCGAACGGTTCAAGGATCAGCGCGTCCGCGAGGCGCTGAGCTACGTCTATGATTTCGAGGAGCTGAACCGGACCCTCGCCTTCGGGAAATTGACGCGTGTCGACAGCTTCTTCTTCGGCACGAAATTCGCCTCTTCCGGCCTGCCGCAAGGCCAGGAGCTCGATGTTCTGAACAGCGTCAAGGACAAGGTGCCCGCCGAGGTGTTCACCACCCCCTTTGCCAATCCCGTCGGCGGCGACCCGCAGAAGGCGCGCGACAATTTTCGCAAGGCGATCGCCCTGTTCAAGGACGCGGGCTGGGTCCTCAAGGGCAACAAGATGGTGAACGCGCAGACCGGCCAGCCGTTTACGGTGGAGCTCCTGCTTGGCAGCGCCTCGCAGGAACGGTCGGTGCTGCCCTACATCCAGAACCTGAAGCGCATCGGCATCGATGCCAGCATCAGGACGGTCGATACCTCGCAATACATCAACCGCATTCGCAGCTTCGACTATGACATGATCTGGGTCGTCTGGGGTGAGACGCTCAATCCCGGCAACGAGCAGGCCGACTATTGGGGCTCCGCCTCCGCCGACCGTCAGGGATCTCGCAACTATGCGGGCATAACCGACCCCGGCATCGACTCCCTCATCGAGAAGGTTATCTTCGCGAAGGACGTGGCGGAGAAGGAGGCGACGGTCAAGGCTCTCGACCGCGTGCTGCTCGCTCACCATTATGTCCTGCCGATGTTCTACGGGACGACGACCAGGATAGCCTATTGGGACAAGTTCGAACATCTGGCCGAGTTGCCCTATTACTCCATCGGCTTCCCCGAGGTCTGGTGGTCGAAAAGCGCCGGAAAGTGAGCCTCTCTTGCAATAAGGGCTTCGCTGCCTCCAAATGCTCAAGGCTGATTCGGATAGTTTGAAGCCGAAATAACTGCGCCGGTTTCAATTCGGCGGAAGGGACTGTGAATTGATCGACAGATGGATTGAGGCGAGGCGGGATATATTCCTCTTCGAGGGGGCAGCCGGCTGATGGGCGCCTATATTCTGCGACGCCTGCTGCTGATGATCCCGACCATCGTCGGCATCATGGCCATTTCCTTCACCATCGTGCAGTTTGCGCCGGGCGGCCCGGTCGAGCAGGTCATCGCGCAGCTGACCGGGCAGGGCGACAACGCCAGCGGCCGCCTGTCCGGCGGCACCGATATGCTGGCTCAGCAGGCCGTCGACGACAGCAACTCGAAATATCGCGGCGCGCAGGGGCTCGATCCCGAGCTGATCGCCAAGCTCGACAAGCAGTTCGGTTTCGATAAGCCGCCGCTCGAGCGCTTCGGCCGAATGATGTGGAACTATATCCGCTTCGATTTCGGCGAGAGCTTCTTCCGCAACACGACGGTCATCGACCTTATCGGTCAGAAGCTGCCGGTGTCGATCTCGCTCGGCGTCTGGATCCTGATCTTCTCCTATGCCATTTCCATCCCGCTCGGCATCCGTAAGGCGGTGCAGGACGGATCGACCTTCGACGTCTGGACGTCCGGCATCATCATCATCGGCTATGCCGTCCCGAGCTTCCTGTTCGGCATCATGCTGATCGTGCTGTTTGCCGGCGGTTCCTTCTTCGACTGGTTCCCGCTGCGCGGCCTCGTCTCAGATAATTTCGCTGACCTCAGCTGGTGGCAGAAGGTCCTCGATTATCTCTGGCATCTGGTGCTGCCGCTGATCTCGCTGTCGCTCGCAGCCTTCGCCACGACGACGCTGCTCACCAAGAATTCCTTCATCGAAGAGATCAAGAAACAATATGTCATCACCGCCCGCGCCAAGGGTCTTTCCGAACGGCGCGTGCTCTATGGCCATGTCTTCCGCAACGCCATGCTCATCGTCATCGCCGGCTTCCCCGGTGCCTTCATCTCCGCCTTTTTCACCGGCTCGCTGCTGATCGAGAATATCTTCTCGCTCGATGGCCTTGGCCGCTTGAGCTATCTCTCCGTCGTCCAGCGTGATTATCCGGTGGTGTTTGCGACGCTGTTCATCTTCTCGCTGCTCGGCCTCGTCGTCAGCCTCGTTTCCGACCTGATCTACACCTGGATCGATCCGCGCATCGACTTCGAGCGGAGGGACGTGTGATGGACGCTGCCAGCCATCCGGCTTCCCAACCGGTCGTAAAGCCGCCGCGCAAGGGTTTGTTCTCGCCAACCAATGTGCGCCGCTGGGAGAATTTCAAGGCAAACCGCCGGGGATTTTGGTCTCTCTGGATCTTCCTTGTCCTGTTCGTCCTTAGCCTTGGCGCTGAGTTTATCGTCAACGATCGGCCGATCCTCATCTCCTACAAGGGCGAGATCCTGACGCCGATCTTCGTCGACTACCCGGAAGAGAAGTTCGGCGGCTTCCTGGCGCAGACGGATTATCGCGCCCAGGATATCCAGGACGAGATCAGCGCCAATGGCTGGATGATCTGGCCGCCGATCCACTATTCCTATCAAACCGCCAATTCCAACCTTCCCATCGGAATGTCGGCGCCCACCCCGCCCTTCTGGGCAATGAGCAAGGAAAAGCGCTGCGCGGGCTATGCGACCGGCACTGCCGACCCGAACTGCAACTGGAGCAATTTCAACTGGCTCGGCACCGATGACCAGGCGCGAGACGTGCTCGCCCGCCTGATCTACGGCTTTCGTATCTCGGTGCTGTTCGGCTTGGCGCTCACCATCTGCTCGGCCGTCGTCGGCGTCTGCGCCGGTGCGATACAGGGCTATTTCGGCGGATGGACGGACCTGCTGATGCAGCGCTTCATCGAAATCTGGTCGTCCATGCCGGTCCTCTATATCTTGCTGATCATCGCCTCGGTCCTGCCGCCCGGCTTCTTCATCCTGCTCGGCATATTGCTCTTGTTTTCCTGGGTGGGTCTCGTCGGCGTGGTGCGCGCCGAATTCCTGCGGGCGCGCAATTTCGAATATGTGCGCGCTGCCCGCGCACTCGGCGTCAACAATCGCACCATCATGTATCGCCACCTGCTGCCGAATGCGATGGTCGCGACCTTGACCTTCGTTCCTTTCATCCTGTCGGGCTCGATCTCTACGCTGACCTCGCTCGATTTCCTGGGCTTTGGCATGCCGCCCGGCTCGCCGTCACTGGGGGAAATGATCGCCCAGGGCAAATCCAACCTGCAGGCGCCCTGGCTGGGGCTTTCGGCCTTCTTCACCATGTCGATCATGCTGTCGCTGCTGATTTTCATCGGTGAAGCCGTGCGCGACGCCTTCGATCCGAGGAAGACGTTCCGATGAGCGAAAACTCCACTCCGCTACTGTCTGTCCGCAATCTTTCGGTCGCCTTTCATCAGGGCGGGCAAACCTCGATCGCCGTCGACGGTGTTTCCTTCGATATCCATAGGGGCGAGGTCGTGGCGCTGGTCGGCGAATCCGGCTCCGGCAAGTCGGTCTCGGCCAATTCGATCCTGAAGCTTTTGCCCTATCCGGCCGCGAGCCACCCTTCCGGCGAAATCCTGTTCAAGGGGAAGGATATGTTGAAGGCATCGGATAGCGAGCTGCGCGCCGTGCGCGGCAACGACATTACGATGATCTTCCAGGAGCCGATGACTTCGCTCAATCCGCTCCATTCGATTGAGCGGCAGATCAGCGAAATCCTCGCGCTGCATCAGGGCATGACCGGCGAGGCTGCCCGCAACCGAACGCTGGAGCTTTTGAACCAGGTCGGCATCCGCGAACCGGAGAAGCGTCTCAAGGCCTATCCGCATGAACTGTCAGGCGGCCAGCGCCAGCGCGTGATGATCGCCATGGCGCTCGCCAACCGCCCCGAGCTCCTCATCGCCGACGAACCGACGACGGCACTCGACGTGACCGTGCAGGCGCAGATCCTCGAGCTGCTGCGCGAACTCAAGGGTGTGCACGGCATGTCGATGCTGTTCATCACCCACGATCTCGGCATCGTCCGCAAGTTCGCCGACCGTGTCTGCGTGATGACCAAGGGCCGCATCGTCGAGACCGGCACGGTGGAAGACGTCTTCACCCGGCCGCAGCATGACTATACCCGCCATTTGCTGGCCGCCGAGCCGCGCGGCGAGCCGCCGGTAAGCGATGCCGGCAAGCCTGTCGTCATGGAAGGCAACGACATTCGCGTCTGGTTCCCGATCAAGGCCGGCTTCATGCGCAAGGTCGTCGATCATGTGAAGGCGGTCGACGGCATCGATCTGAAACTCAGGGCCGGCCAGACGCTTGGCGTCGTCGGCGAATCCGGCTCGGGCAAGACGACGCTCGGTTTGGCGCTCGCCCGGCTCATTTCATCCCGTGGACGCATCAGCTTCGTCGGCAAGGATATAGCCGGCTATTCGTTCCGCGAGATGCGGCCGCTCCGTAACCAATTGCAGGTGGTCTTCCAGGATCCTTACGGGTCGCTCAGCCCGCGCATGTCGGTCGGCGAGATCATCGCCGAAGGGCTCAAGGTGCATGAGCGGTCGCTTTCGGCCGATGAGCGCGACAAGCGCGTCTGCTGGGCGCTGGAGGAGGTCGGCCTCGATCCGTCCACCCGTTGGCGTTTTCCGCATGAGTTCTCCGGCGGTCAGCGTCAGCGCATCGCGATCGCACGCGCCATGGTGCTGAAGCCGCGTTTCGTTATGCTGGACGAGCCGACCTCGGCGCTCGACATGAGCGTGCAGGCGCAGGTGGTCGATCTGCTGCGCGATCTGCAGAAGAAGCACGATCTCGCCTACCTGTTCATTAGCCATGACCTGAAGGTGGTGAAGGCACTCGCCAACGAGCTGATCGTCATGCGGTTCGGCAAGGTGGTCGAACAAGGTGCCTCGGCCGATATTTTCCGTGCGCCGCAGGAAGATTACACCAAGGCGCTTCTTGCCGCCGCATTCAACATCGAAGCGGTCCCAACCGCCGCCATCAAACAGTGAAGACTTCCGCCATGCCGGCCAAAAGCCCCATTCTCGTCGACCTGAAATTCGATCCTGCATCCGTTGCCAAGGCGCTCGAGACGGCCTTTGCCGATCGCGACATCATCAATCTCGCCGATCCCGCCAACAAGGGCGCGGATCTCACCCATGTCGACTATGCGCTTCTGTGGAAGCCGGATGCCGATCTTTTTCAGCGCGCACCCAATCTGAAGGTCATCTTCTCCGGCGGAGCCGGTGTCGATTCGATGATGTCCATCGCCGGCCTGCCCGACATTCCGATCGTTCGCTTCGTCGATCGCAGCCTCACGACACGCATGAGCGAATGGGTCGTGATGCAGTGCCTGATGCATCTGCGAGATGTTCAGGGGCATTTCAGGAACCAACGCCAGCATCTATGGGCGCCACAACATGGCCCTGAGGCGGCTGACGTCACCGTCGGCGTCATGGGCCTCGGCGTTCTCGGCTGCGATGCCGCCGCCAAGCTGAAGGTGATGGGCTTCGATGTCATCGGCTGGTCCCGCAACAAGAAGCAGATCGACGGCATGGAAACTTTCGATGCCGCCGGGCTGGATGCATTTCTGGCGCGTACCGATATCCTGGTCGGCTTGTTGCCGCTGACGCCGGAGACGACAGGCATCTACAATGCGTCGCTCTTTTCCAAGCTCCGCCGTAATGGAGCTTTGGGCAAGCCGGCCTTCATCAATGCCGGCCGCGGCAAGAGCCAGGTTCAGGCCGATATCGCCTCGGCGGTCCGAACAGGTGTTCTGGGTGGCGCTTCGCTCGATGTCTTCGCCGTCGAACCCCTGGCGGCGGACGACCCGCTCTGGGATCTGGACAATGTCATCATCACGCCCCATGATTCCGCGGTATCGGAAGAAAAGGCGCTCATGCGCCATGTCGAGGAGCAGATCGCCCGCTTCGAACGGGGCGAACCGCTGCAGCATCTGGTGGATCGCAGCCGGGGTTACTAAGTCTGTATCAGATGGCGGTGATCGGGGCCCTTCGCCTCGGTTGTTGCCGGCGAAGGGCGGCCCATCTACTCTGGTATCAATTTTCTTTCAGCGACTGGACTTTCGCTCAACATTTTTTGATAACAGAGTGCGACATACGCGTGCCGGCATGCCCGCTGGCGAGAAATGGGACGTCGGCAGGGCAGGAGACGGGGCAGGAACGACATGACGAAGACGGATATCGCCACCCGCGTCTATAACCATACCTGGAAGCTCGATCCGATCGTCCGCAGTCTGATCGATACGGATTTCTATAAGCTTCTGATGCTCCAGATGATCTGGAAGCTCTATCCGGACGTCGACGCTACGTTCTCGCTCATCAATCGCACCAAGAGCGTGCGCCTGGCCGACGTGATCGACGAGAAGGAATTGCGCGAGCAGCTCGATCATGCCCGTACGCTCAGCCTCTCCAAAAAGGAGATGATCTGGCTTGCGGGTAACAGCTTTTACGGCCGCGCCCAGATCTTCGAGCCGGAATTCCTCGCATGGCTGTCGAATTTCCAGCTGCCGGAATACGAGCTTTCGAAGCGCGACGGCCAGTATATTCTTGACTTCCACGGCTCGTGGAAGGAAACGACGATGTGGGAGATCCCCGCACTCGCCATCATCAACGAGCTTCGTTCGCGCACGGCGCTGAAGGCGCTCGGCCCCTTCACGCTCGATGTGCTCTATGCCCGCGCCAAGGCGAAGATGTGGGAAAAGGTGGAGCGGCTGAGAGAGCTGCCCGGCCTGCGCATTTCCGATTTCGGCACCCGCCGCCGCCACAGTTTCCTCTGGCAGCGCTGGTGCGTCGAGGCGCTGAAGGAAGGTGTGCCCCACGCTTTCACCGGCACGAGCAACGTGCTGCTCGCCATGGATTCCGATCTCGAAGCCGTCGGCACCAATGCGCACGAGTTGCCGATGGTCGCTGCAGCGCTGGCCCGGAACGACGAAGAGCTCGGCAAGGCACCCTATAAGGTGCTTCGGGACTGGAACCGTCTCTACGGCGGCAATCTTCTCGTGGTCCTGCCCGATGCCTTCGGCACGGCCTCGTTCCTGCGCCATGCGCCGGAATGGGTGGCTGATTGGACCGGTTTCCGTCCAGACAGCGCGCCGCCCATCGAAGGTGGCGAAAAAATCATCGACTGGTGGAAGAAGATGGGCCGCGATCCGCGCCAGAAGCTGCTGATCTTCTCCGACGGCCTCGATGTCGATGCGATCATCGACACCTACAAGCATTTCGACGGCCGCGTGCGCATGAGCTTCGGCTGGGGGACCAACCTGACCAACGATTTTGCCGGCTGCGCGCCGACCGAACTCAAGGGGTTGAGCCCCATCTCCATCGTCTGCAAGGTCATTGAGGCCAACGGCCGCCCGGCCGTCAAGCTCTCGGACAATCCCCAGAAGGCGACGGGGGAACCGGCGGAAGTCGAACGCTATCTGAAGTTCTTCGGCGCGGAAGATCGCGTCGATCAGGAGGTTCTGGTGTAGCACCTTCAAGCGACTGCGCAAAATGCCTTAGTGGCGGCTGATGGTTTCTAACCTCGCCACCCGGTTGAACAGCGTCCACTTGCCATTCTCCCAGCGATATTGATCCGGCGAAATAACGTAGGGCACGTCGCTCAGATCGGCGCTGATCAGCTCCAGAAGCTGCAGGCCCTCAATGTCGTTCTCATGGGTGAAGAACACCTTGTCGCGCGACAGGAACGCCGCGATCGGCGCGGCGCCGCCGGACTGTTCTTGGATCTGTGCCCAGAAATTTGGCAGGAAGGCGACGCTGGATTCGAACTGGCCGTCCACCTCGACATATTGGAACCGGCTGCGCTTGGCGATGTGCAGGCCGGTTTTGGTGAGAAACGTCTGTAGATTGCCTTGCGCCAATTCCGCCAACTCCCGCGTGTCGATACCCCAGTCTTCCAGCGCCGTGGACATGACATAGCTGACGCTGGTCTCGCCATTGACCACGAAGAGCTTGATCAGGCCCTCGGCCTCGTCGAGATAGACGAATTGCGGCGGATCGGGCTCGTCCTTGACGGCCCGGATCATCTGTTGCCGCGCCACGTCGACGAAATCGCGCGCCTTCAGAACCGGCAGGACCTTGGCGAGTTCCTCGCCGCCATTCATGGCTTCCGTCATATTGAGATAGTTGAGCAACGCTTGCGCGCGAGCCGGGCCGCGCTTTTCCCGTAGCGCCAGCAGCGCGTTGCTGAGGAATTTCGTCATGGCATCGCCGTTGCGGCTGTGCAGTGTCAGGCTGCCGGCTCGGGCATCGTAATCGATCCTGATCAGGTCGCCGAAAAACGGCAGCCGTTCCTGCAGATAGGCTGCAAAACGCGCTTCATCCTGCAAGGCTTCGTCGGGGATATTCAGATCGAGCATCTTGATCGGCGGAGCGTCCGTTGGCTCGGGCGTCGGGAGCCTCTGCTCGGCCAGCTTGCCTTTACCGAAGAGCTTCTTCAGGAAATTGAACACGCGCGTCCCCAAGCGTCGAACGGTACCGCTGAAGAACCTAGCGCGGCAGTTGCTCGTCGGCAATGCCGAGGCGAGCATGGAAAGGGAAGGCGGTAAGTGCCTGCTTGCCCGCGGGAAAAAGGCGTATAGTCTGCCGAAGGCGGACTGGTCGGTCCGATTGAGGGAAGGGCGGTACGCATGAAGAATGTCAGGGGTGGCAGGCTGTCGATCGGGGCGCTGCTTTTCTGTCTCTTTGCATTCACCGCTCCTCTCTCGGCTTTCGCCCAGAGTACCGCTGCCGCTCAATCGGCTGCACCGCCGCCAGACAAGGTTCGCGAACTCATTCAGCTGATGAACGAGCCGGATGTCCGGCAATGGCTGGCATCTCAATTGAGCAATCCGCCGACCTCTTCCACCAGTCCCGCACCGGCCGGCGGCGACCAGATGTCCGTGTTATCGGGCCTGCTTGGTCACACGCGGCGCCACTTTGAAATCCTGTCGGGCTCGGCGATGACGTTGCCCTATCAGGTCATGATGGCATCCGAAAAGCTTGAGGATGAAGGCAAGGCGGTCGGTCTGCTGCGCATTATCATCCAGATCGTCATTCTTTTCTTCCTGGGGCAGGTGGCGGAGCTTGTCGTTGCCCGCTTCATCAATTCCAAGCGCATGCGACGCCAAGAAAGGGCTACCGATGCAGAGACCGAGCTGCAGGCCGCGCGATCCCAGTTTTTGGGCGGCGTCGTGCCCGCCATCATCCATGGCCTGGTGACCCTAATTCCGCTTCTCGCCTTCGACTGGCCGCCGGCGATCGAAAGCTTCGCCATTGCCTGTGTCATTGCGCTGGTCTCCATCCGACTGGCGATTTCCATCGGCAAACTGGTGATGGAGCTGATCGCCATGCGCCGGGCGAACGATATTCTGGACGAGGATGGCGGCACTGCGCGCATTGCCGAACGGCGGCGCGTGGCGAGATACTGGTATCGGCGAGGCACCCTCTTCGCCATTTATTTCGCTTGCGGTTGGGCCGTCATACAGGCCGTCATCTCGCTCGGCTTTTCCGCCGGTGCGCGCGATCTCATCGGCTATACCCTCGGTATCGGCCTCTTTCTGATTGCCGTGACCGCCGTCTGGTCGAGACCCGTTGCGCCGGAAAATCGTGGGGCGAAGACGGTTTCCTGGCTGTTGACCATTTTCTTCGCGGCGCTCTGGTGCCTCTGGGTAGCCGGTTTCGATGGCCTTCTGTGGCTTGGCATCTACGCGATCTTGCTGCCGCGTATTCTCTCGGTCGCGACGCAGGCGATCGAGGCGCTGCATGACGCGGCCGACGGTATCTTCGGCGCCGGCAAGTTGGCGGCCGTGCTTCTCGACCGCGGCTTGAGGGCGCTGATCATCACGCTCGCAGCCCTATGGCTGGGGTGGATGCTGGGGGTCGAGGCGCATGCAATGATGAGCGGCAGTGAATCGAATGTCGGTCGCATAGCGCGCGGCATTCTGGGCGGGATCGTCATCCTTCTCGTCGCCGATCTCGTCTGGCACCTGGCGAAAACTTATATCGACGGCAAGCTGATGCAATCCCTGCCTGCCCTCAGCGATTCCGAAGAGATGAGGGCCAATCGCGCTCGGCTGCAGACGCTGCTGCCGATCTTCCGCAACATTCTTGCCGTCGTCATCGGCATCATCGCGATCATGATGGTTCTGTCGGGCCTCGGCGTCCAGATCGGACCGTTGATCGCCGGCGCCGGCGTTGTCGGCGTCGCGGTCGGCTTCGGTGCACAGACCATCGTCAAGGATGTCATCAGCGGTATCTTCTATCTGTGGGACGATGCCTTCCGCATCGGCGAATACATCGAAAGCGGCAGCCACAAGGGGGTGGTGGAGTCCTTCAGCCTGCGCTCGGTAAAACTGCGCCACCAGCGCGGCCCGCTGGCGACGATCCCCTTCGGTTCGCTCGGCGCGGTCAACAACATGAACCGCGACTGGGCCATCGATAAGATCATCGTCAAGGTCACCTATGATACCGATCTGGTGAAGTTGAAGCGGATCATCAAGGATATCGGCCAGCGCCTGCTCGAAGATGCAGATCTGAAGCCGAGCATCATCCAGACGCTGAAGATGAAGGGCGTCGAGCAGTTCGGCGATTTCGCGATCGAGATCAGGCTGGCGATCACTGCCAAACCCAACGAACTCTCCGTCATCCGCCGCAGCGCACTGGCTCTGATCAAGCAGGCCTTCGACGAGAACGGCATCCAGTTCGCGGTCCCGACCGTGCAGGTGGCAAGCGACAAGGATGCAGCCGCCGCCGCGGCCCGGCAGCTTGTCCAGATGCGTGCGGCTGACGTCGATGGCGGACAGCAAGCCGGTTAACAAGCAGGGTCGCGCCGGTCACCTGTCGTCTTTCGGCACTGCAGTGCTCCCGCGTACCACCAGCGTGACGTCGATCATCTCACGCTCCACCTGCACGGCATCGTGGAGAACCGCCTTTACCGCACGTTGCGCGATTTCTGCAAAGGGTTGCGCCATCGTCGTCAGGCCGGGCTCCACCATGCCGCCTTCCGGCACGCCGTCGAAGCCGATGACGGAGACATCTTGCGGAACCGAAAGGCCTCGCGCTCGCAGCCAGTTGATCGCCAGCAATGCGATATTGTCGGACATGGCGAGGATCGCCGTCGGCGGCTCAGGCGCGGAAAACAGGAAGTCGAGCCCGGCCTCGACGCTTGGCTTGTCGTTGATCGTCTCATAGATCGGCACGTCCTCGCGCCGAATGCCGAACGCTTCCAGCGCTTGCCAGTAACCGAGCGCACGATCGCGCGAGGTCGAATAGATCGCCCGCTCGATCTCGGCGATACCGACCGGCCCGACATGGTCGTCCGAGAGTTCGGTCGCAAGCACGCCAAAACGCTTGTGACCCAGCTCCGCCAGATGCCGGGCTGCGACAGCAGCACCTCCCAGATTGTTGACGCTGATAGAAGCGATCGACGGATCGTCGTCGTTCAAGGCCAGAGCGATGAAGGGCAATTGCCGTTCGCGTGTCAGCTGAACCAGCTTTTCGCCGCCTTCGACACAGAGCAGGATGAAACCGTCCACCAGCGCACTCTTGATGTTCCAGTCCAGCTTCTGCCGGTCCTTGGCCGAGACCAGCGCAAGACCAGTGCCACTGGCATCGCAGACTTGGGAAACGGCGGCCAAGAGCGCTCGTGCCCAGGGATCATCGAAGAAATAGGCAAGCGGCTCCACGGCCGCGACGCCGATGGCATTGACCTTTCCGGCCCGCAGAAGCCGTCCCGTCAGGCTCGGCCCGGCATAGCCGAGCCGTTTGGCCGTTTCCAGCACGTGTTCGCGCACTTCCTCGCGCACCACGTCGGGCCGGCTGAAGACATTGGAGGCGGTTCCCTGCGATACGCCCGCCGCCTTGGCGACGTCCGCGAGCCTGATGGTGCCCTTGGCCAATGCAATCTCCCTTGTTTCCGGCGCATCCTAGCAATGAAGTTGTATCGGTTCAATTCCGCTTGACGTCAGATTCTTGAAGTGTAGGATTGAACCGATTCAATAAGGAAGTGCATATCGATTTTGGATCGATTCAAAGCGAAAGAAGAACCGATGCTGACCAACCATCTCTTCAAGGATCTCTACTATGATCGCTGGGGCGATCCCGCCAATCCGAACGCTGTCGATCCACCAGCACCTGAAGACAAGGGCGGCGCCGGCAGGCAAGGCATTCTTGCCCGATTGGCGAGACTTTTCTGCCGCCGTCGAAATCGCCCGTCGGCCTGGTCCTTCACGATTTCGAGCAAGACGCCCGACACGGAGAGCGAAACCAACATGCGGAGCCGCACCGGGCTTGAAGATCCGAAGTTCCTCGCGATCGCCAAGGCCCTGTCGCGGAATTGCTAGGGCAACACCATGATGCGCTCCAATGCCCTGCGCCGGCTTTAGAAGTTTTCCTTGTAGGGCCGCAGATCGAGCTCTTGAGTCCAAGCCGATGGATGCTGGCGATGGATATGCCAGTAGCTCTCGGCAATGGCATCGATGTTCAGAAGCCCATCGGCATCCATATCCGGCCGTCGCGAGCGCAGCCGCTCACCGTCGATGCCGCCATCGATGATGGTGTGGGCGACATGCAGGCCGAGCGGACCGAACTCTCTCGCCATACTCTGGCTGATCATTCGAAGGCCCGCCTTGGCGGCGGCGAATTGGGCAAAGCCCGCCTTGCCGCGCAAGCTGGCGGAGGCGCCGGTGAAGATCACCGTACCGCGGCCGAGCGGTGCCAGGTGACGCGCCGCCTCGCGCCCGACGAGGAAGCCGCCGAAGCAGCAGATGCGCCAGAACTCTTCGAACTGGGCGGCAGTCAGATCGCGAAAGCCGATCGGGCGGTTGATGCCGGCATTGAAGACGACCAAATCAGGCGCGGCGATGCCATTCCGTGGCGTAAAGGCATGCTCGAACAGCCGCACGACGGCGGCTTCGTCCGTAGCGTCCGTTTCGATAGCCTCGGCGCTGCCGCCGGATGCATTGATGGTCGCGGCGACCTTGTCGATCTTCGCCGGTGTCCGCCCGGCAATGACGACATGATAGCCCTTGCCGGCGAGAAGCCGACAGAGCGCAGCGCCCAGCCCTTGTTCCGCTCCCACTCCGACGATGACGGCGTTTGGTGTGCTCATTCTGCTGCCTCCATGGCATCATTTAATGATGGATAGTCGGTATAGCCCTCGGCTCCGCCGCCATAGAAGGTCGGGCGATGATAGGGGTTGAGGGGTGCGCCGCGCCGAATGCGCTCCGGCAGATCGGGATTGGCGATGAACAGGCGGCCAAAGGCGATCGCATCGGCATGGCCGGCGGCGAGCGCGGCCTCGGCAGTGTCCGGCCGAAAGTTTCCAGCCACGATCAGCTTGCCCGACCATGCGGGCCTAAACAGTTCCGCAGCCGAGGGCACGTTCTTGTGGTCGACTTCGGCTTGACCTGCGCCGCTGGCACGCGGCTCGATCAGGTGCAGATAGGCAAGATGCAGCCGGTCTAGTTCGCGAATGACATGGCCGTAAAGGCGCAGCGGATCGTCCTCGCCGCTGTCATTGGCAATGCCGAAAGGCGAGAGGCGGACGCCGACGCGCTGCGAACCCCAGACCTTGGAAACGGCCTCAACCACCTCGAGCAGAAGCCGCGTACGGTTCTCGATCGAGCCGCCATATTGATCGGTCCGCTGGTTTGTCCGTGCCTGCAGAAATTGTTCGATCAGGTAGCCATTGGCGCCGTGGATCTCGACCCCGTCGAAGCCGGCTTGCTTGGCGTTGGCGGCGGCCTGTGCGTAGATGTCGATCAGCAACGGTATCAGATCGATGTCGATCGCCTGCGGCGTCTCGAAAGGCGCGCGTTCGAAGGAAGCCGTAACGGCCTGTCCCTTGGCGGCGATTGCCGAAGGAGCGATGGGGGCTGCACCATCGGGCTGATGCGAGGAATGGGAAATGCGGCCGACATGCCAGAGCTGCAGGAAGATCTTGCCACCCTTGCCATGGACCGCATCCGTGACCGCCTGCCAGCCGGCGATCTGCTCGGGCGTGTGGATGCCGGGTGTTGCCGGCATGCCTTGCCCGACGAGAGAAACCTGCGATCCCTCAGAAATGATCAGGCCGCCCTTGGTCGCGCGCTGCCCATAATATTCGGCATTCAGCGCAGTGGGGACATTGCCCGGCTGGCTTGCCCGCATGCGCGTCAGCGGCGCCATGATGACGCGATGCGCCAGCTCATGGGGGCCGACAGCAAGCGGCGAAAATAAATTGATCGTCATGAAATTCTCCTGCCTGGAGCCAAAATTGCTCCCCGGGGCGGAAGGGCCTGTCAGTGGCGATTCGGTCTCGGGAGTTTGAATAAGATGATGGTCATCATTTATTCCAACAATCGGAAGTGCGCAACTGAATCTGATGTCAGGCCGGAATCCGAGCGAGGAATGCGAGCAGGGCGGCGTTGAATTGAGCCGGTCGCTGCAAGGGTGCGAAGTGACTGACGCCGGGTAGAAGGATCATCTCCGCGCCCGGAATGTGCCGCACGAGATAGTCGGCATGTTCGTGCTTGATGAACTCGTCATGCTCGCTGTGCACGATGACGACGGGCACGTGGATGTCGGCGAGATCGGCGATGGTGTAATTCGGCTCCGTCCGCTGCATCAGGCCGACGGCCTCGATGAAGGCATCGAACTCATCAGGCGCGGCCGATAGGGCGGCATAATCCTTCGTGTGCCGGGAAAAGCAGCGTTCGATGATCGGCGTTGCCACGAATTCTTTCGTGCCGCTGGGGTCCATGTTGCAGGCGAAGAAGAACACCCCGGAAATCCGCTCCGGATGGGTTCGTCCGAGGATCATGCCGACGCAGGCACCGTCGCTCCATCCGGCAACGGCTGCCTTCCCGATCTTCAGCCTGTCCATCACGGCCAATACGTCGGAGGCCAACAGCTCGTAAGTATAGGGCCGCTCGTCGCGCGTGCTGCGGCCGTGACCGCGGCTGTCAATGACGATGACACGATGGCCGGCTTCGATCAGTGCCGGCACCTGATAGCCCCAGTTACCGCTGTTTCCGAGCCCGCCATGAAGGAGGATTACCGGAGTGCCGCTGCCGTAGGATGCATACCATATGCGGGCGCCATCGTGATCGACCTGGCCGCGTGTTTCCGTGTCCGGCAAGGGTGCTGCCCCTTCTGCCTCGAATCGATCGAGATTATCGTCTCGAAGTTCCATGCTGACCTCCCAACAGGCTGCCTCCTCCAGACAGCAATGCGAGCGAACCTATTCGATCCGCGGTGGTTTTTCCAACACAGCTTACGGTTTCGTCGCCGCCAGATGCTCGAAAAGATCGCGGGCTTGCGGCGGCAGATCTTCCAGTGAACGTGTGCAGACCGAAAGCTTGCGCGTCGCCCAGCTGTCGGTAAGGCGCAAGGCGGCTATCCCCATCGAGCGGCTGCAACGCCGCGCGGCCGATACCGGTACGATGCCGAGACCGATGCCGCAGGCGGCCATCGCGCAGATGGCCTCGAAGGTCCGCAACCGTACGCGTATCTTCAGCCTTGTGCCGAGCCTGGCGGCCTGCGCGTCGATGTGGTCCTGCAGTGCCCCGCCTGCAAGTCCGATGAAATGCTCATGCAGAATATCGGCGAAAGCGATCCGTTTCTCTGTCGCAAGTGCATGATCGCGAGGCAGGACCACCACGAGCCGGTCGATGGCGAAGGGGCGTAGCACGAGACCCGATGTGTCGACGGCGTCGGAGAGAATGCCGATCTCCGCCAGTCCTGCAGAAACGGCCCTTGCGATTTCCATGCTTTGGCGCTCCTTGAGCTCGATGTCGATGCGCGGGTGCCGCGCCATCCAATCGCCGAGGCGTTGCGGCAGGAACTCGGTGATGGAGGCAGTATTGGCGACAAGCCGGATCGTCGCCCGTAGACCGCTGGCATGCTCGCCGAGTTCGCCGTGTATCTGCGCCAATTGCCGCTGGATCAGGCGCGCATGATGCGCCAGCGCTTCCCCGGCCGCCGTAGGACTGATGCCGCGCCGCCCGCGCTCCAGAAGCTGCACGCCGCCATTGGCCTCCATGTCGCGCAGCCGCTCGCTGGCGGCCGGCAGCGAAAGTCCGACATCGGCAGCCCCGTGGGTAATGCTGCCGGCATCCACGACGGCAAGGAAGAGACGAAGGTCGGTCAGATCGAAGCGCATGCTCGAAGATTATCGCATATTCAGCCTTCGGCATAGCCGAAGCCTGCCTTCGCATGATCCGCATTGTCGGACCCTCCGGATTTGCTAGGGAAGGGACATGACGGATCATTCGACATGGCTTGTTGCCGCGATCTTCGCGACCTTCTTCGCTGCCGGCATCGTCAAGGGCGTGACCGGCATGGGGCTGCCGACCGTGGCGATGGGCGTGCTCGGCGCATTGATCTCGCCGCTCACTGCGGCAGGCCTGCTGATCGCGCCGTCCTTCGTGACGAATGCCTGGCAGCTGCTGGCGGGTCCGAGTTTCGGCAGGCTTGCGCGCCGGTTCTGGCTGCTGGTCGTCATGGTCGTAGCCGGCACCTTCGCCGGCTCATCTTTGCTCGCGAGCGGCAATTCGTTGTTGACGACAGGTGCCTTGGGCGCGGCACTCGCCCTTTATGCCGCTCATGCGCTGCTCGCCCGCCAGCTTCGTGTGCCTGCGAAACTGGAGCCGTTGATGTCGCCCGCCATTGGCCTGGCGACCGGCCTTCTGACCGGAGCCACGGGTGTCTTCGTCGTGCCCGCAGTTCCCTATCTCCAGGCGCTCGGCCTCGAGAAGGATGATCTGGTTCAGGCCCTCGGCCTTTCCTTCACGGTTTCGACGGTGGCGCTGGCCGGCGCGCTTGCATGGCACGGCGCCTTTCGCATGGACAATCTGGCGATGTCGGCCCTTGCGATCATTCCGGCGCTCGCCGGCATGTGGACGGGCCAGATCGTCCGCAATCGCGTCAGTCCGGCAACCTTACGCCGATGGTTTCTGGTGTGCCTTCTTATGCTTGGCGCCGAAATGATCTCCAGGGCATTTTTGTAGTTGAGATCGACCTTGTCACTTCGTCGGGTGCGCCTCCATATGATGTGAAGTTTTCTTCAAACGCTGGATCGAGCGACCATGAAAAAGGAGCAGTACGAGATCGGCGATCATCAAACCCCCGTGGATGGGCTGCTTGTCGTCGATGTCCAGAGCGCTTTCGTGCAGGGGCCGGAAGCCGTGCCTGGTCATGGTGAGCTGATATCGATGATCGCCGTGCTGCTGGCTCAAGCCCGCAGCGCCGGTGCGCCGGTGATATTCCTGCAGAACGATAGCCAACCTGGCGCCGTGGACGAGCCGTTTCAGCCTGGATGGGAACTGCATTTTCCGCCTCGCCCCGGCGAGAGGGTGGTCAGAAAGGCCGAGGATGACGGGTTCGAAGGCACCGATCTCGATGGCATTCTTGCAGCTTCTGGAGTGCATGATCTCGCAATCTGCGGCGTACTTTCGGAAATGTGCGTTGCCGCGACGGCACGGGCAGCGCTGGAGCGCGGCTATGGCGTGCTGCTGCCGCACGATGCGCACGCCACTTATGACGTCCCTGCCGGACCGGGGTCACAGGGCGTTCCGGCAGTGATGGCGGCCAGAGCCGCGGAATGGTCGCTTGGTCATGAGGTGCGCATTTGTGCCTCGGCGCGCGATGTCCGTTTCAAAGTGCGCATCTAGCTCGGCGGCTTCTCTCGTTCGGGAAGCCCCTTGATCGTCGCTTCGAATCGTAATAATTGAAGTTACATGAAAAGAGACAGCCGCCTTTCCTCCGTTTTGCACGCCTTGCTCCATATGGCCGGGCAGGATGGTCCCGTCACATCCGAGACTTTGGCGCAGTGCATGAACACCAATCCGGTCGTCGTGCGACGCACCATGGGGCTTCTGCGAGAGGTCGGCATCGTCAGTTCCGCCAAGGGGCATACCGGCGGCTGGACGATTGCCGCCGATCTCGGCGCGGTAACCCTGCGCCAGTTGCACGAGGCCCTCGGCGAACCTGCGGTCTTTGCCATCGGTAATCGCAACGAAACGCCCGAATGCCTCGTCGAACAAGCGGTCAATTCCGTGCTCGACGACGCTTTCGCCGAAGCCGAGGCACTGCTGCTCAAGCGTTTTGAAACCGTCACCCTCGCCGATCTCGCCGTCGACTTCGCGCGGCGCCATGCAGAGTGGCGTGAAAGAAGGACTATATCATGAGCCACGACGTCATCGTCATTGGGGGCAGTTACGCCGGAATGGCGGCCGCCCTCCAGCTTCTCCGTGCCCGCCGAAAGGTGCTGGTCATCGACGCCGGCAAGCGCCGCAATCGCTTCGCCGGGGAGTCTCACGGCTTTCTCGGGCAGGATGGTGTCGATCCCGCTGAGATTGCAAGCAAGGCGCGCGAGCAGCTTTTGGCCTATCCGACATTGACCTGGGTCGAGGGCAATGCCGAGCGAGCCGAGGGCGAGAAGGATGCCTTCGTCGTGACGACTACCGACGGTGCGCGCCATGATGGCCGCCGGCTTCTCTTTGCGACTGGCGTGTCCGACACGTTGCCCGCCATCGAAGGCCTCGGCGAACGCTGGGGTAGAAACGTCTTCCACTGCCCCTATTGCCATGGTTACGAGCTTGAGCAGGGCCGCATCGGCTGCATCGCCACAGGGCCGATGTCGCTGCATCAGGCGCAGCTCCTGCCGGAATGGGGCGATGTGACGCTCTTTCTCAATGGCGCATTCGTCCCGGATGAGGCGCAGCGCGCCGATCTCACCGCTCGTGGCGTAACGATCGAGGAAGCGCCGGTCGCGAGATTGGAAGGGAAGGCCGACGTGCGTCTGGCCGATGGTCGCCTGCTGCAATTTGCCGGGCTCTTCACTGCATCGCGCAATGCGCCCTCGAGCCCGATTGCCGAGCGGCTCGGCTGCACGCTAGAGGAAACGCCTTTCGGCACGCAGATCCAGACCGACGCCGTGAAGGAAACCACCGTTCCCGGCGCTTTCGCCTGTGGCGATGTCTCGCGCATACCGCATTCGGTGTCGCTGGCTGTGGGCGACGGCGCCTGGGCCGGCGCGCAGCTGCACCGCTCGCTCGTGTTTTAAGGCCGGCTTAGGAGGGTGTTTGTGTCCTCCTATTTTTCTTCTGGTATTCTCACGATAACCGTTTCATCCGGGCCGATGGGCCGGCCGTCCTGCGCCCGGATGTCAGGCTGCACCGGCTGTCCCGTGGCCCGCGCCAATCCGCGCCGCGAGCTCGCCACCGCCTATGCTTTCCGGCCCGGCGATCCGATGATCGCCGGCATCGATACCGCGCTCCAGCAGAGTGACGGCGGCGCGGGCGCCGTCATCGGTCGAGGTCCACGCGATGCGCTGGGATTCGGCATCGGCGGGGCGAATACCCGCTGCTGAACGATTTCCGTTCGCGCCGAAGGCTTCAGAAGATTGTCAAGATACATGGTGGGCCAGACAGTGGCGAAGGGCAGGCCTGACCGGCGAGCCACGTCCTCGATCATCGCGTTGGCGACGAAGCTCGGTTCTTCGCAAGGTGCCGGACGGCTGGCGCTGGCGAGTGTCAGGACAACGGATTTCAGACCGCAGGCGAGGGACGCCGAGACTGCATTCTCGGCTTGGATACGCATATCCTCTTGCGACCCGATCGGGAGTTGCAGCACGGCATGGGCAATGCCGGTGCTGGCGGCGCGAAGCGATGCCGGATCGCGGAGGTCGCCTTCCGCAAGCTCGATGCCGAGCGCCACCAGTGCCGGAACGCGTTTCCGGTTACGGACAAGCGCCCTGGCCTTGAAGCCGTGTCGAAGCGCGGCGCGGACGACGGCACTGCCCTGCGCGCCGCTGGCGAGATAAGCGAGGATCGGTTGGGATTTATCGATGACGAACATGAAATGGCTCCTTCGAATACGGTCTGCCGAAGGAGCATCGTCGGATGGCCGCCGGGCAGACCCAGAACGCGCTCGAGGCGCCGGGACTGTCGGGGAATCTCACGCTGGGCGTGGAATAGAGTCACTCCGTTTGTGGAGAGGGGCTTGGGCCTGCCGAGAGCAAGCCAGCCATTTTCGATGAGCGGAATTTAGGTCGGACTCATCGCCAGCGTCAATCGAAAGATGAGCAAGATGCGACGCCGGCCTGTCCTCCTATCTCTTGCGGGCCACGATGTAGGGGCGGTTGTCGTCGCCCTTCGTTGCATAATTTTCCGTCGTCACGCTGATCGCATATGAAGAGGTCCGCCACCTGAGCAGCCGCAGGAAAACCCCGTCGACACTCTCCTTGATAACTTCGTCCGACAAGGGTTCGACGATCATCGGTTTCTCATGGCGTGCGGGGCTCGTCGGAAGCGGCGCCATCCGAGGGTAAAGTCGGGAGCAATGATTTGATCCGCTCGGCATCATCGGGCGTTGCCGGATTGTAGACGACCATGCTGAGATCCGTGCGGCCGTCGACTGAAAAGGCCGAATATTCGAATGCGAGCGGGCCGAGAACCGGATGGCGTATATGCTTGATGGCTTCAGTATGGGTGCCGGGAACGTCGTTATCGCGCCACATGGCCCTGAATTCTGGGCTGACGCGGCAAAGTTCCGTCACGAAAGGCTCTACTTCGGTTGCCGCGCCAGCGCGGGCCGCGTCGACACGGAATGCACCCAAAGCGAAACGAGCCACGCTTTCCCAGTCATATTGCATGGCACGGGCGCGCGGATCGAGGAAGATGTAGCGCAGGATATTGCGCTCTTCCGGCGGCAGCGATCCGTAGTCTGTCAGCATCACGGGGGCCGCCCGGTTCCATGCGATGACGTCCCAGGTGGCGGTCCTGATAAGGGCAGGGCAAGGCTCCAGGGCGTCGAGCACGCGCTGCAGCCGCGGCGTCACGCCGTCATTCCTGCGGTAACGGGCTTCGGGCGGGCGGCCGAGGCCGAGCAGGAACAGATGCTCCCGCTCCACTTCCGTCAGCATGAGTGCGCGTGCGATCCGGTCGAGCACGTCGGCGGAGGGCGCACCGCCGCGCCCCTGTTCCAGCCATGTGTACCATGTCGGGCTGATATTGGCGCGCTGCGCCACTTCCTCGCGGCGCAGCCCCGGTGTCCGGCGCCGTTCCGAGGCAAAGCCGAGGACGGATGGGTCGAGTTTGGCGCGCCTGTCCCTCAGATAGGTCCCGAGCAAGTTCTCCCTTTCGAGAAGATCGGTCATCCTGTTAGTTCTTTTACTAGGATAAGGTCACTACTTTACCAGAATAACCGATGGGCACAGATTTGTCTCCGACGAAATAAGGAGACTATGCCTATGCGTATTTTTGTGACTGGCGCGACCGGAAACATCGGCTCGAATGTCGTGAGGGAATTGATCGCGGCCGGCCATCAGGTGCTCGGCCTTTGCCGCTCGAAGGAGAAGGCGGTGGCGCTTGCCGCCGCTGGCGCCGAGGTCCTTCATGGAACGATCGAGGATATCGGAATCCTGAAAAGCGGCGCCTCCCAATCCGACGGGGTCATCCATCTTGCCTTCAACCACGACTTCTCGAGATTCGTTGAAAATTGCGAGGATGATCGCCGCGTCATCGCAACGTTCGCCTCGGCTCTCGCCGGCTCGGCCCGCCCGCTGGTCGTCACATCAGGCACGCCCATCGCCAACACGGTTCCAGGCGAGCCTGCCAGGGAAGACAATGCGATCGTCGGTTCAGACACGCATCCGCGTGCGGCCTCGGAGGAGGCGGCGATCCTGGCCAGCGAGATCGGCGTCAATGTCTCGGTCGTGCGGCTGCCGCAGGTGCATGATCCGGTCAGCCAGGGGCTTATCACCCCCTTGATCGAGATATTCAGGCAAAAGGGCGTTTGCGCCTATATTGGCGACGGGCTCAATCGCTGGCCGGCTGCGCATTTTTCCGATGTCGCACGTCTTTATCGCCTTGTTGTCGAACGCGCCGAGCCGAATGCCAGATATCATGCGGTTGCCGAGGAAGGCGTGCCGATGCGCGATATCGCCGAAGTCATCGGCCGCCGCCTGAACCTGCCGGTAAAATCCGTCGGCAAGGAAGAGGCTCAGGAATACTTCGGTTGGCTCTCGATGTTCGCTACGCGCGACATGCCGGCCTCCAGCGCCAAGACGCGCCAGAAGCTTGGCTGGGAGCCGACCGGCCCGAAGCTGCTCGACGATCTCGCCGAGCTTCGGGTTTCCTCGTCGTGATGCTGGCCGTGAAGATCTGATCCGCCGTCGGATTGGAGTTTATTGAAGCGCTTAGTTCCAGGCCTGGCCGGCTTCGTCGGCCGCGTCTTTGACAGTTTCAGGTCGTGCGCATGTATTCCCTCGCAAATGGCGGACGGGACTGCCAACCGCTATTGGAATTCGAAGAGAGCGGTGATCGGGGCAGGGCATAAATGGCGGGCCGAGAGCGGTGAAGGTGGGCACTATGCCTATGTCATAGCCACCAGAGGTGCGTCGCGGTTCTCCTTTGCCATAAGCGAGTCCGCTCAAAATGGATGGAATTGGATAAATAACTGGGTGCCGACCTCAATCCGGCAGCCGAGAATAGCTTGACATGCTTTTTTGAACGATTATTCTAGAATGGCCGTTCAAAAGGAGCGCCTATGGGCCGAACCCGATCCTACGATGAGGATGCTGTATTGAGCGGCGCGATGCACGCCTTTCGCCGCAAGGGCTATCAGGCCGTGTCCGTTCGCGATCTGGAAGATGCGACCGGACTCAAGGTTGGCAGCATCTACCACAGCTTCGGCGACAAGGCAGGACTCTTCGACGCTGCCTTCGCTCACTACAATCGTGTCGTCCTGCGCGGGCGAATCGAGCGTTTTGCCCCCGTCGAGGCGGGGATGGACGGGCTTTTGGCGCTCTTCGTCTCGCTGCTTCACGAGCCGGATGATGAAAGCTTCGGCTGCCTGATCACCAATTCCGCCATCGAATTCGGCGGCGAAGCGCGTCCGCATCGCTGTACCGTCGAGGGACTTCGCGTGCTGACGGAGACGTTCATGGAGCGGCTTTCGTCAGTACAACAGCGGGGGGGGCTTCGCGCCGATATCAGTCCCGAGTCCGCGGCTCTGAGGCTGCTGGCTCTTTATCAGGGCATCCTCGTCCTGATCCGAGCCGGTCACGACAAGCAGGCACTCGCGGCTCTCATACAAAACGAGTTCAACAACCTGGAGGCCCGACATGACCCCTGACGACCTTTGGAATCGCTATTCCGCAATCTGGTCGATCTCCGACACTGCCGAGCGAGGCAACGAGCTTTCTGTTTGTCTCGCTGACGAAGCCACCTATTGCGATCCGAACGGTCTGCTGGTCGGCCACGACGCCATATCAAGGTATATGACGCAGTTCCAGTCGAGCGTGCCTGGCGGACGGTTTCGTATCAGCTCGGTACTTCATCACCACGACCGCTCTCTCGCCCAATGGTTCCTGACCGGCGCTGACGGGTCCGTTCTCCAGACGGGAACCAGCTTTGGTGCGATCAACGATAACGGAAGGCTGCTCGCGATCAGCGGTTTCTACCATCCAGCGAGAAGCACCGCCACAGCATGAGCAAGATGGGAACTTGCGATTTGGCCCTGGATCTTGCCACACGCATTGAAGGCTTGGGTGCGATCAGTGTCAGGCGCTTCTTCGGCGGGACGGCCTTGGTCGCGGATGGCATTCAGTTTGGATTCGTCATGAAGGGATCATTCTATCTTCGGGTCGATGACGCGAGCCGCATCAGGTTCGAAGCGTTGGGAATGACTCCGTTCACCTACCCCGGCAAGGGAAAGACAGTAACTGTATTCAGCTACTACGCGGCCCCTGACGATATTTTTGACGATGACGAACAGCTTCGGGATTGGGTGGCCGACGCTTACCAGGCGGCTTTGGGCGCCATCCACAAAAGCTCAGGAGCGACTGAAACGAGAAAGCTGGCCTATGAAGCAGGCTCAACTCCACCACCCAGGCGTTCCGGCTGATGTTGTAACTTGCGTTGACGTTCCGGAGCCGGTTGCCACGGCTCTGGATGATGTCCTGGTCGCTATCGATGTCTCTCCGATGAACTCGGCCGATCTTCTGACGTTGCAGGTTACTATCCGCGAAGCGAGCCTGGTGCTGCGAACTGCCTTAAAAAACCCTGAGCCTCCGGCAAACCTGGGACGGTTCAGTTCAAGAGCGACCTGCTCCGAAGCTTGACGGCGATCTCTAGCATTCGCGTAAAATGGGATACCCTGGGAGTACCCAGTTTTGTTCAGAAATGGCGGACAAGGTGGGATTCGAACCCACGGTACGCTTTCACGCACACACGCGTTCCAGGCGTGCGCCTTAAACCACTCGGCCACCTGTCCATCTGCACTTTCGCGTCCGATAAAGGAGCTATTGTGGGAACGGCGCGATATATACCGATGAATTTTCTAGGATCAACCCGAATCTGACAGTTTTTTGACTTCTGGACAAAAAACTCTGTTTCTCATCCCCATTGCGCTTATTTCGCGCCCAACATATCTAAGGGTATGGATGAGGCGGCGTTAGACGGATCGGCCCTTTTGGGCCGGCTGTAATGAGTATGCGGAGGGAGTCATGCGTTTCCTGTTGCGTTTTGCCAGCCTCGTTGCGCTGGTGGTTGCGGTCATTGCCGGAACCATCGATTCCATCCAGTCCGTCGCCGCTTCGGCAGTGGTGCTGACCCCGATGGGCGATGCCTGGAATGATGTCAGCCCGTCATCGCTGGCGACGGTTCGCTCGGCGATCTCCTATTATGTTCATCCGCGCTTTTATGACATGGCAATGCAGTGGCTGCTGTTTCAGCCGGCCTTTGCCGTGTTCCTGATCATCTCGCTGCTGCTGTGGATGGTCGCCTACAAGCGGCCTCAGCTTGCAGGTCGGCTAGGCGCCTGACAGGTCTGTTACCAGCCCTTTTGTCCTGCGTCATTCGGGGAATTCGGCGCCCCATAAAGCTGCATGGCGATGGGTTTGCAGGAGCGATACCAGGGGTCTGATCACCGGTTGCAGACTATCGAATGACCGTCCAATTGGCCGATTAAATTGCAATTTGAGGCCGAAATTGTTTAAAAAATGGGTCATTTGGGCAGGTTTTCACCAGTTCCCACAAATCTTTACCAACTGAAAAATTTCTCGTGAATTTTTCGTGCAGCCATGCAAGGATGCACGCCAGCTTGGCCTCGGGGGAGGTCAGCGGTTCCGCAGACATGCCCGGTCAACGGGCTTGCGGGAGGACCCAACAAGATAGCAACAACAGGGCTGCGACACATGAAAAAATCCCTTCTGACCCTTTTTGCCTTGGCTGCCATGTCGGCGACGGCGCTTGCGGCCGACATCAAGCCGGCAATCGTCTACGGAACCGGTGGCAAGTTCGACAAGTCCTTCAATGAAGCAGCCTATAACGGCGCCGAAAAGTTCAAGAAGGAAACCGGCGTCGCTTACCGCGACTTCGAGCCGACGGGCGACACCCAGGGCGAGCAGGCGCTGCGCAACTTCGCCAGCAAGGGCTTCAATCCGGTCATCGCCGTCTCGTTCGCCTGGACCTCGGCTCTCCAGAAGGTTGCCGCTGAATATCCGAAGACCGAATTCGTGCTGATCGATGACAGCCTCGATCTGCCGAACGTTCGCTCAGTCAAGTTCAAGGAAAATGAAGGCTCCTATCTCGCCGGCGTCATGGCTGCCCTCGCATCGAAGACCGGCAAGGTCGGCTTCGTCGGCGGCATGGACATCCCGCTGATCCGCAAGTTCGAGTGTGGCTACGAGCTGGGTGCACGCGCCGCCAATCCGAAGATCGAAGTCCTCCAGAACATGACCGGCACGACCGGCGCTGCCTGGAACGACCCGGTTCGCGGCGGCGAGCTCACCAAGAACCAGATCGACCAGGGTGCCGACGTCGTTTACGCGGCTGCCGGTGCTACCGGCCTCGGCGTGCTGCAGACGGCTGCCGACAACAAGAAGCTGTCGATCGGCGTCGATAGCAACCAAAACTACCTGCATCCGGGTTCCGTTCTGACCTCGGTCGTCAAGCGCGTCGACCTCGCCGTCTACAATGCCTTCACCGATGCCAAGAACGGCAAGTTCACGCCCGGCACCCAGGAACTCGGCCTGAAGGAAGAGGGCGTCGGCGTCGCCATGGATGACAACAACAAGCCGCTCGTGACACCGGAAATCAAGGCTGCGGTCGACAAGGCAAAGGCTGATATCGTCGCTGGCACCGTCAAGGTCCACGACTATACGGCCGACAACGCCTGCCCGAAGAGCTGATAATGAAACAAGGGCGTATGACGAAGCAAACCGTCATACGCCCTTTTCTTATCCGGAATCCGGTTTCTGGAGCCTCTCATAGTGAGCCAAATCCCTGCCATTGAGCTCGTGGGCATCGACAAGAAGTTCGGTGCTGTCCACGCCAATAAAGATATCAACCTGACCGTCGCCAAGGGCTCGATTCACGGGATCATCGGCGAAAACGGTGCCGGGAAATCGACCCTGATGTCGATCATTTACGGCTTCTATCATGCCGACAGCGGCGAGATCCGCATCAATGGCAACCCCATCGCCATCCGTGACAGCCAGACGGCGATATCAGCCGGCATCGGCATGGTACATCAGCACTTCATGCTGGTCGACAATTTCACCGTCCTTGAAAATGTGATGCTGGGCGCCGAAGGCGGCGCGCTTCTCGCCAAGGGCGTCACTGCCACGCGCGCCGAGCTTACGCGTTTGGAGAAGGATTACGGCTTGGAAGTCGATCCGGATGCGTTGATCGAAGAGCTTCCCGTCGGTCAGCAGCAGCGCGTCGAAATTCTGAAGGCGATGTATCGCGGCGCTGAGATCCTCATCCTCGATGAACCCACAGGTGTTCTGACGCCGGCCGAAGCCGACAATCTCTTCCGCATTCTCCGCGTGCTGCGCGACCAGGGCAAGACGATCATCCTCATCACCCACAAGCTGCGCGAAATCATGGCAATCACTGATACGGTATCCGTCATGCGCCGCGGCGAGATGGTTGCCACCCGCGAGACGGCGGAAACCACTGTCGAGGAACTGGCAGAATTGATGGTCGGCCGCCGCGTGCTGCTGCGCGTGGAAAAGGGCGCTCCCAATCCAGGCGAAGTCCTGCTCTCGGTGCGCAACCTCACCGTCAAGGACGGCCGTGGCGTTACCATGGTCGACAATGTCTCCTTCGATGTCCGCGCCGGCGAGATCGTCGGCATTGCCGGCGTTGCCGGCAACGGCCAGTCCGAGCTGCTTGAGGCCATCGCCGGTATCCGCAAGCCGGCGTCCGGCGAAATCCTTCTGCATGGCAAGCCGATCGGCAATGCCGATCCCGCAGCGCTCCGCGAACTCGGCCTTGCCCACATTCCGGAAGATCGCCACCATATGGGCCTCGTCCTCAAATTCGAGGAGTACGAGAATTCCATGCTCGGCTATCACCGCGACCGCAAATACGGGCGCGGCGGCATGCTCGATCTCGATGCCATGCGCAAGGATGCCATCGAGAAGATCGAGAAATACGATATCCGCCCGCCGAATGCGCGGTTGAAAACCGCCAATTTCTCCGGCGGCAACCAGCAGAAGATCGTGGTCGCCCGCGAAATCGAGCGCGATCCGCAGGCTCTGCTGATCGGTCAGCCGACGCGCGGCGTCGATATCGGTGCCATCGAATTCATCCATCGCCGCATCATCGAGATGCGCGACGCCGGCAAGGCCATCCTGCTGGTGTCAGTGGAGCTGGATGAGATCCGTGCGCTTTCGGACCGTATCCTCGTCATGTTCGCCGGCCATATCGTCGGTGAAAAGTCGGCTGAGGCCGGTGAACAAACACTCGGCCTGATGATGGCCGGCATTGCCGCATGAGGCGTTTATGAGCACGGCTTCCGTACCGCTCCCCAATTGGATCAACTACGGTCTGATCCCCATCCTCAATCTGATCGTTGCCTTCCTGATATCGGGCCTTGTCGTCTGGTTCATCGGCGAAAGCCCGCTCGATGCGCTCGTCCTGCTGCTGCAGGGCGCTCTCGGCAGCGGCGAGGGCATCGGCTTTACCCTCTATTATGCCACGAGCTTCATTTTCACCGGCCTTTCGGTCGCCGTCGCCATCCATGCCGGTCTGTTCAACATCGGCTCGGAAGGCCAGGCCTATGTCGGCGGCCTCGGCTGTGCGCTGGTGGCGCTGGCGCTGGACAGATACGTGCCCTGGTACGTGACCATGCCGTTCGCGGTCATCGGTGCTGCGATTTTCGGTGCGCTCTGGGCCCTCATTCCGGCCTGGCTGCAGGCCAAGCGCGGCAGCCACGTCGTCATCACCACGATCATGTTCAACTTCATCGCATCGGCGATGATGAACTTCCTGCTGGTGCATGTGCTGATCGTGCCGGGCAAGATGGCGCCTGAGACCCGCACCTTCCTGGCGGGTGGTCAGCTGCCCAAGCTCGATTGGCTGATGAGCACTTTCGGCTCGACCATCGGTGCGGCGCCGCTCAACGTGTCCTTCCTGATCGCGCTGGTCATGTGCTTCCTCGTCTGGGTGCTCGTCTGGCGCACCAAGCTCGGCTATGAAATGCGCACCCTCGGCCTCAGCCCGACGGCTGCCGTCTATGCCGGCATTCCCTATGCCCGCACGGTCGTCATCGCCATGCTGATCTCAGGCGGTCTCGCCGGCATGATGTCGCTCAATCCGGTCATGGGCGCCTCCGCGCGCCTGCAGGTCGAATTCGTGCTCGGCGCAGGTTTCGTCGGCATCGCCGTGTCGCTGATGGGCCGCAATCATCCCTTCGGCATCATCCTGGCGGCGATCCTGTTCGGCATCCTTTATCAGGGTGGCGATGCGCTCTCCTTCGATATGCCGAACATCACTCGCGATATGATCGTGGTGATCCAGGGCCTTGTGATCCTGTTTGCCGGGGCGCTGGAATACATGTTCCGACCCGCGCTTGGGCGCATCTACCAGTCATTCGCCAGGACGTGAGGATCGGACGATGGAATATTATGAGCTCCTCATCAGCATACTTGGCTCGACGATCCGCCTGTCGATTCCGCTGATCTTTACCGCGCTGGCGGGCCTGTTTTCCGAGCGTGCCGGTATTTTCGACATCGGTCTCGAAGGCAAGATGCTGGCCTCGGCCTTCGCTGCCGCCTGCGTCGCCTCGATTAGCGGCTCGGCCTGGGCCGGGCTTGGCGCCGGGATCGTCGTCTCCGTCATGCTTGGTCTGCTGCATGGCTTCGCGTCGATTACCAATCGCGGTAACCAGATCGTCTCGGGCGTTGCCATCAACTTCCTGACCGCCGGTTTGACCATCGTTTTGGGTCAGGCCTGGTTCGGGCAGGGCGGCCGCACGCCGACGCTGCCGGGCACCGCGCGTTTTTCCGCCATCACCCTGCCGGGTGCCGATGCGATCCGTAGCGTGCCCATCATCGGGCCGCTCTACGCCAATGTCATCTCCGGCAACAATGTCCTGACGTACCTTGCCTTCATAGCGGTACCGATTTCCTGGTGGATCCTTTATCGCACCCGTTTCGGTCTGCGGCTGCGTGCTGTCGGTGAAAATCCCGGTGCCGTCGATACCGCCGGCATCTCGGTCGAGTGGCTGCGCTATCGGTCGCTGATCGTCGCCGGTATTCTCTGCGGCTTCTCCGGCACCTATCTCTCGATCGCCCAGTCGGCCGCCTTCATCAACAATATGTCGGCGGGCAAGGGTTATATCGCTCTGGCCGCGCTGATCTTCGCCAAGTGGAAGCCGGTGCCGGTCATGTTCACCTGCCTCCTGTTCGGCTTCCTCGATGCCTTCGCCAATTTCATGCAGGGCAAGGCGGTTCCGGGCATCGGCGAGGTGCCGGTACAGATTTTCCAGGCGCTGCCCTATATCCTAACCTGCATCCTGCTTGCAGGCTTTATCGGCGTCGCCAAACCTCCGAAGGCCGGTGGCGTACCCTATACGAAGGAGCGCTAAACCATGTCGCATGATCTGTTCGAAGCCGCTCGCGGAGCGATGGCCTTCGCTCATGCCCCCTATTCGAAATTTCCCGTCGGCGCGGCCATCCGCGCCGAGGACGGCAAGATTTATGCCGGCGCCAACATCGAGAACCTGTCCTTTCCGCAGGGCTGGTGCGCCGAACCCACAGCGATCAGCCATATGATCATGGCCGGCGCCAAGAAGATCGTCGAGATGGCCGTCATCGCCGAAAAGCTGCCGCTCTGCCCGCCTTGCGGCGGCTGCCGGCAGAAGATCGCCGAATTTGCCAGCAAGGAGACACGGATCTATCTTTGCGACGAAACCGGCGTGAAGAAGACCATGACCATGGAAGAGATGCTCCCCTTCAGCTTCGAAACCGAGATACTCGGATGAGCGAAGCCGTCGATATCCTCAAGGAAAAGCTCGGCGACCTGAAGCCGCGCTACGGCATCATCCTCGGCTCCGGCCTCGGCTCGCTGGTCGATCAGGTCGTGGATGCCCTGCGCATCCCCTATGCCGATCTGCCCGGCTTCCCCGTCAGTGCCGTGTCCGGCCATGCCGGCACGCTGGTTGCGGGCAAACTCGGCGACGTCCCGGTCATCATGATGTCGGGCCGTGTGCACTATTACGAAAAGGGCGATGCCAATGCCATGCGCACGCCGATCGAGACGCTGAAGGCCCTCGGCGTCGATACGCTGATCCTGACGAACTCGGCCGGATCGCTGCGCGAGGAGATGCCGCCGGGATCGGTGATGCAGATCACCGACCATATCAACTATTCCGGCATGAACCCGCTGATCGGCGAGGAGAGCGACAAGCGCTTCGTCGGCATGACCAGCGCCTATGATATCGACCTGATCATGCGCATGCGCAAAGCCGCGGAAAAGGCTGAGATCAAGCTGTCACACGGCGTCTATATGTGGTTTTCCGGACCGAGCTTCGAAACGCCGGCGGAGATCCGCATGGCGCGTGTCCTCGGCGCCGATGCCGTCGGCATGTCGACCGTGCCGGAAGTCATTCTGGCACGTCTTTTCGGCCTGAGGGTTGCCGCTGCCTCCGTCATCACTAACTATGGTGCTGGCATGACCGGTGGCGAACTCTCGCATGACGAGACGAAAGACATGGCTCCGGTCGGTGGCGCACGTCTCGCCGCCATTCTGAAAGAGATGATTGCGGACGAAGGAGATCCACAATGACAAGCCATTCCCTGAGAGAAACGGCGGCCGTTGCGCTTTCCCTTCTCGACCTGACCAATCTCAAGGACGACTGCACGCCTGCTCAGATCGAGGCGCTGTGCGCCCGCGCGCAATCGCCCTATGGCAATGCCGCCGCCATCTGCATCTGGCCGCGCTTCGTCGCCCAGGCGCGCAGCATTCTCGGAACCGATCACGCCGTTAAGATCGCGACCGTGGTGAACTTTCCGGCTGGCGACATGGAAGTGGCCGACGTATCAGCCGAAGCCCGTGAAGCCATCGCCGATGGCGCCGACGAGATCGATCTGGTCATTCCCTATCGCGCATTTCTGGCCGGCAATGAGCAAGCCGTCACCGATATGGTCGCCGCCGTCAAGGCCGAGTGCACGGGGCCGGTCCTCCTGAAGACCATTCTCGAAACCGGCGAACTCAAGGACGCAGCGCTGATCCGGCGTGCGTCTGAACTCGCGATCGAGGCGGGCTCGGATTTCATCAAGACCTCCACCGGCAAGGTTGCCGTCAATGCGACGCTCGAGGCTGCCGACATCATGCTGCGGGCAATCCGCGCCAGCGGCCGTAAGGTCGGTTTCAAGCCGGCTGGCGGCATCGGCTCCGTCGCCGACGCGGCTTTGTACCTCAGCCTTGCCGAGACCATCATGGCGCCCGATTGGGCGATGCCGTCGACCTTCCGCTTCGGTGCATCGAGCCTGCTCGACGATATTCTGAACGTGCTGGCCGGCGGCGAATCCAAGGCGGCGGCTTCAGGCTATTGATCCATGATCCCGCAGGAAATCATCCGGCAGAAGCGTAACGGCGCGATCCTTTCGGCCGCCGATATCGATGGCTTCATCGGCGCACTTGCGCGCGGCGAACTGGCCGAAAGCCAGATCGGTGCCTTCGCCATGGCCGTGTGGTTTCGCGGCATGACGCGCGATGAGACCGTGGCCCTGACGCTCGCCATGGCCCGCTCCGGCGACACTCTGTCCTGGCAAGGCATCGGCAGGCCGATCGCCGATAAGCATTCGACCGGCGGCGTCGGCGACAACGTCTCGCTGATGCTCGCTCCCATTGCCGCCGCCTGCGGTCTCGCCGTGCCGATGATCTCGGGCCGCGGCCTCGGTCACACCGGCGGCACGCTCGACAAGCTGGAATCCATTCCCGGCTATGGCATCACGCCGGATGCAGCCCGTTTCCGCAAGGTGGTCGATGAGGTGGGCTGCGCCATCATCGGCCAGACCGGCGCTTTGGCGCCCGCCGACGGCAAGCTCTATGCAGTGCGTGACGTCACCGCGACGGTCGATTCCGTGCCGTTGATCACGGCGTCTATCCTGTCGAAGAAGCTGGCGGCCGGGCTGGAAACGTTGGTACTCGACGTCAAGATCGGCAGCGGCGCCTTCATGACCTCGCTTGAGGAAGCCGAGACGCTGGCGCGCTCGTTGGTGGAGGTGGCAAACGGCGCGGGGGTCAAGACTTCCGCCCTCATCACCGATATGAACCAGCCCCTGGCCGATGCGGCCGGCAATGTTGTCGAGCTTCGCAATTGCCTGGATTTCCTGAAGGGGAACAAGGCAGGCACGAGGCTTGAGACGATCATCCTCGCCTTCGCATCCGAAATGCTGGTTCAGGCTGGCATTGCCGCGAGCACGGCAGAGGCCGAGGGCAGGGCGCGCGAGGCATTGGCGTCCGGCAAGGCGGCGGAGGTCTTCGGCCGCATGGTATATGGTCTCGGTGGCCCGGTGGATCTGCTCGGAAATCCTGATCGCTATCTGGTGAGCGCGCCGGTGCAAACGCCGGTTCTCGCGGCAGCAGATGGCTGGCTCGGCGCCTGTGACGCGCGTGCGATCGGCGTGAGCGTGATCGATCTCGGCGGTGGGCGCCGCCGTCCGCAGGATAAGATCGATCACCGCGTCGGCTTCAGCGACATCCTGCCGCTCGGCACGAAGGTCAGCAAGGGCGATCGTATCGCTGTCGTTCACGCTGCCGACGAGGCGAGCGGGGAACGGGCGGCGGCCGATTTGTCGGCTAACTATCGCATCGTCGAAACAGCGCCCGATCTGCCGCCTGTCATCGTCACGAGGATCTGACGGGCCGCTATTGCGTCAGGCGCATCGTGCCGTTCTGAACAGCATAGGAGTTCAGCTTCTTCAGGAAGCTCATGCCGATCAGCGTGGTCGACAATGCGCTGTCTTTGGCGACGATCGCATCTATGTCGCGGATCCGGATTCCGCCGATCTCAAGGCGATCCAATCTGACAAGTGCGGCCTTGGACGTGCCGTTCGCTGTCTGGATCGGGTAACGATAATCCAGATCGACGCTGCTGAACCCGATGCTGCGCGCCGTGCTTTCATTGATGGCGACATAGGTCGCACCCGTATCGATCATCCCATGCACCGACCGGCCATTGATCGCGAAGTCGCCCTGATAGTGGCCACCGGCGTCGGCGTGCAGCGATACGCTGCCATAGGGGCTGGGCGGTTCAGCTTTCTGCGGCGGGAGCGATACGGCTTCTACGGGCGCAGGCTTCGGCCTGCTCACGATATCGCTGTTCAAGAACATCGGCACCTGCGTGGCTGCCGCTGCAATAATGCCTGCAAAAACAAGAACGCGAACGAGCATTGGCAAGGCCCCTCCTGCGGGCATTGCCATATCTAAGCCAAGTTTGCTGAAATGCCGCTAAAGCAATCAATAAAAAGCCCGGTAGTTGAATACTGCCGGGCTTTAACCTGAGTATAGTCTTTAACCTGAGTATAGTAATGTAATTTACTTCGTGCCGTACATGCGGTCGCCGGCATCGCCGAGGCCCGGCACGATGTAGCCCAGCTCGTTGAGATGGCTGTCGATCGCGGCGGTGAAGACCGGCACATCCGGATGCGCCGCACGGAAATTGGCGAGGCCTTCCGGGGCAGCCAACAGGCACAGGAAGCGAATATTGTGCGCGCCGCGCTCCTTCAGCTTGTCGATGGCGGCGATCGAGGAATTGCCGGTTGCCAGCATCGGATCGACAACGATGATCAGGCGCTCGGAAATATCCTCCGGCGCCTTGAAGTAATATTCGACCGGCTGCAGCGTCTCGTGATCGCGGTAGACGCCGATATGTGAGACGCGCGCCGAAGGCACGAGATCGAGCATGCCTTCGAGCAGGCCGTTGCCGGCACGCAGGATCGAGGCAAAGACCAACTTCTTGCCCTCGAGGATCGGCGCGTCCATGGACTGCAGCGGCGTTTCGATCGTCTCGATCGTCAATTCCAAGTCGCGCGTCACTTCGTAACAGAGCAGCGTCGAAATCTCGCGCAGCAGCCGGCGGAAGCTCCCTGTCGACGTCTCCTTCTTGCGCATGATTGTGAGCTTGTGTTGCACAAGCGGGTGATCGATGACAGTGACGCCGTCCATGGTTTCAGCCTTCCAGTAATTCCGTGATATGAGATATTTCTTTCACTGAAATCGTCTCTGGTGCAAGAAAATAGGCCGCTTTTCGAGATTTCATCCCCAATCTGCGGCCCAAACCTTGTTTTTACAGCCTTGCGAGCAATGCCGCCCGTGTCGTCTCGTCCACAAAGGCCGCTTCGATCGCCGTGCGCGTCATCACATCGATCTCGTCGTCACGGAAGCCGAAGGCTGACGATGCCAACTCGTATTCGCGCTTCAGCGAGGTGTGGAAGAAGGGCGGGTCGTCGGAATTGATCGTTACCCGCACGCCGGCATCGCGCAGCTTGCGCAGCGGATGCGACTGGAAATCCGGGAAGACGTTGAGCGCGATATTGGAGCCGGGGCAGACCTCCAGCACCGTGCCGAAATCGGCAAGGCGCTTGACGAGATCCATATCCTCGATGGCGCGCACGCCATGGCCGATACGCTGCGGGCGCACCAGCTCGACGGCATCGGCGACGGAAAAGGCGCCGCAGACCTCGCCGGCATGGATGGTAATGCCGAGGCCGGCTTCGCGAGCGATGTCGAAAGCCCGGGCATAATCGGCGACGCGGCCCATGCGCTCTTCGCCAGCCATGTTGAAGCCGGTGATTAGCGGATTATCGCTTTTGGCGGCATATTCCGCCGCCTTCACCACCCGCTCGGGGCCGAAGTGGCGTTCGCCTGTTACGATCAGCCGCGCCTCGATGCCGGTCTTTGCCTTGGCGGCGCGGATGCCGGCGGAAACGCCCGCCATATAGGCATCGGCGCCGAGACCGATACGGTCGCCGTGGTCGGGCGAGACGATGAGTTCGCTATAGATCGTGCCGATGCCGGCAAGTTCTTCCAGATAAGTTTCCGTCAGCAGCGCATAGTCTTCCTCGGTGCGGTAGACCTCGGAGACCTTGTCGTAGCAGACGAGGAACTCGGCAAAATCCTTCCAGAGGTAGGTGCCGTCCTTCAGGAAGGCGTTCGTGTCGACGCCGTATTTCTGCGCCTGTGCGAGTGTCAATGCTGGCGGAGCCGCGCCTTCCAGATGGCAATGCAGCTCCACTTTCTTCAAATGCGATGTCAAAGGAAACTCCTCCCGTGCGGCCCGGCCGCAATACCCAGATGTCGTGCGACCGTCTCGCCGATATCGGCATAGGTCTGGCGAATGCCGATGGAGCGCGAGCGGATACCCGGCCCGTAAGCCATGACCGGCACGCGCTCGCGCGTGTGATCCGTGCCGCGCCAGGTGGGGTCGCAACCATGATCGGCCGTCAGTATGACGAGATCGCCAGCTTTCAGCTCTTTATGCACTTCCGGCAGCCGCGTGTCGAAGGCTTCGAGCGCTGCGGCATAGCCCGGCACGTCGCGGCGATGGCCGTAGAGCATGTCGAAATCGACGAAATTGGTGAAAACCAGATCGCCGTCGGCAGCTTCGTCCATGGCCTTCAGCGTCGCATCCATCAACGCCATGTTGCCATTGGCCTTGATGACCTTGGAAACGCCCTGATGGGCAAAGATATCGCCGATCTTCCCCACCGCATGCACCGTGCGCTCAGCCTTGACCAGACGGTCGAGCAGCGTCGGTTCCGGCGGCAGCACGGAGAAATCGCGGCGGTTGCCGGTTCGCTCGAATGTCGCCACGGTCTCGCCGACAAAGGGGCGGGCAATGACGCGGCCGATATTGTAGGGATCGAGCAGGGTACGCACGATCGTGCAGAGGGCGATCAGCCGGTCGAGACCGAAATGCCGCTCATGCGCCGCAATCTGGAAGACGGAGTCGGAAGAGGTGTAGCAGATAGGCTTACCGCTGCGGATATGCTCTTCTCCGAACTTGGCAATGATATCCGTTCCCGAGGCATGGCAATTGCCGAGAATGCCGGGCAGGTCCGCTGCCTCGCAGATGGCGTTCACCAGCTCCGGCGGAAAGGCGTCACCCTCGGCCGGAAAGTAGCCCCAATCGAACATGACGGGTGTTCCGGCAATTTCCCAATGACCTGATGGCGTGTCCTTGCCGCGGGAGACTTCGCTGGCACAGCCATAAAGGCCGTAAAGCCTCTCCGGCTGCGGCATGCCGGCGGGATAGCTGCCCGATGCCGCCTTGGCGATCTCGAGTAGGCCGAGGCCGGACATGTTCGGCAGCGCCAAGGGTCCTTGGCGCAGGCCGTCGCGATCGGCTGCACCCGCGGCACAGAATTCAGCAATATGGCCGAGTGTATCGGCACCTTCGTCGCCATAGCTTGTGGCGTCAGGGGCGCCACCGACGCCAAAAGAGTCCAAAACGAAGAGAAAGGCGCGCGCCATGGATCACCCGATAAAAATCATCGCACGCGTCGGCAGGTTCGGCCGCGTGCTCTGGCTGTCACCCATATAACGGAGGCATCGACTTGGCAATTTTCCGTTTTGGAGGGTCTCACCGAGCCTCGACTTCGCGATGATCGTCAGCAGTCGCTGCAGGTGATCGAGGTGCCGGCGCGCTGACGGTAGAAAAATTGCCGGCTGATCGTAATCTGACTGGTGCCGTTCGGCAGGAAGTTGGTCCCGAAATTCATGAGCTGATAGGGGACGGCAAGTTCGCTGCGCACAAGAAAGGTACTTGCCTGGTTCATATTGCTCGGCACGGTGACAGCGGTGCCTGATGGATAGGGGGTTGTCCCATCCTGCGCCCAGGACCATGCCACGGTGGCTTTGCCGCTGGCATCGACCGCGATGCCCGTAATCTTCAAGGTCAGGCCGGTCGTGACATAGGGTGCGAAAATGGCGCCCGCGACCGAGGGCATGGTGGCAAGCATCGATTTGTTAACGCCTGACTGCTGCGAGACGATATCCGCGATCGACCCGGCCGAGCGGCTGGCGCGCTTGGAGACGTTGAGGCCGATGGTAAGCTGGAACGCACCTAGATAAAGCAGCAGTAGCACGGGGAAAAGAATGGCGAATTCGATTGCGCCGACGCCGCGCTGGTCCCGAGCAAAACGCCGCAAGATGCCGAGGAACGGAGCTTCCTTCCTGATCATGCCCCGTCGCCCGCTCACGGATAGTTCTCATTCTGGAAGGCGGCGGTGGCGACGATGAGATAGGTCGTGGGCATCGATCCGTCGGAGGGGTGGATGTTGGAAAGATACGGGCGCATCAGATCGGTAATGATCTGCCAGCGATAATAGGCGCGCACCATGTTCAAGGTCTTCGCGCCGCCTGGTGCGAAGGCAAAGCCTGTTGTGCTGAGGTCGGAATAAGGGTTTGTCGACGACTGGCGCGGGATCGTCGTCGGCATGGAGGCGAAGCTCGTATAGCTCTCGACGTCGAGATAAAGGCTGGATGGCGTTGCGACTTCGGTCGAAGAACAGGTGATCAGCACGGCAATCTGGTTGCAGAATGCCTGCCGGAACTGTTGCTGCGTCATATATGAAGACTTGGTGGAATCGCCGCTGATCTGCCCGGTCCTGATCTGACGTGACAGGGTATCGACAGCGTTCGAAATGACCTGCTCTGCCGTGAAGGCGACAAAAGTCTCGATGACCGCGAAGATGATCAGGAAATAGGGAATGGCGAGCAAAGCGAATTCGATGGCCGCCGCTCCGTCCCGCGACCTTACGAATTCGCGCAAACTCCCCCGGAGACGCCGTTGCGCCGGGTCTTTGTTCGCGAAAAGATCGTCGTTCGGTATCATTGAACATCCGCAGCGATTTACACGCGGATGAAACTAAAGACGCTTTCTTGATAATCCGTTTCTCTTCCCTCTTCATATTTAAGGGAAGGTGTGATTATCAGCGTCAAGGCAATTCTTGTGTAGTACTTTAGAATATTTGCGATAATAAATAAAACTACGGGCCGGTTGTTGTGGTTGCCGTAGTATTGTTCTGCTGCGCATGCTGCTCGCAATTGGGCGTGCATGACAATACTGCCCGATCCGTCTGGCGAAACACGCGAACCGTGTTGCCTTCATCGATCGAAACAAGAATCTGTTCGTCGACGATGGCGTTGCCGTCAGCGTCGAGCAGGATGATGTTTGTCGTTCCGAAAGCGCGGCCGGTCAGCACGATGGTCTTCGGATCCGCGACGGTCGCATCGGCGACCTGGGCGTTGCCGACGATGACCTTGCTGACGGGGCGATCAAGCTTCAATACGCGCGCGTGATCCATATAAACGCGCAGCAGATTTTCTCCGGCAGCATGGCAAAGCTGCGGTGTCAGGCCGGCCATGGCGAGGATGCCGGCGAGGAATGCGGTTTTGCCGCCGATGGGCATGGCTTGGCCTCTTGGAATGCGTATGGCGAAAAGAATTGTCGGACAGAATGAGAAAGAATGGTGAATGAAGGATTAAGGCCACCTCAGGCGGTGCGGATATGGTGCAAATGTCCCATATGTGGCTTCTGTCTTCATTTTTTGCTGCAGATATGCTTTGGTTTAAGACAAATTACATGCAACGCTAATATTCACACATCTAATAATTTCTATTTCATTGAAGATTTTCTTTAAAAATGCGCGGGAAGACACGCATTCGACATTAACTATTCTTTTTTTGCTTCTGTATTTACAGGTGATTAACCCACTTCCTTAAAGCGATGGAAACGGCGAACAGCTACCGTGCAGCTCATCCGATCAACGGCAACAGTTGGCGGACGTGCTGTCAACAAATTGTGTGGAGTAAATTCATGTCCAAGCTTTTTTCGCGCTTCCTGAAGGATGAATCGGGTGCGACCGCAATCGAATACGGCCTGATCGCAGCTCTGATCTCGGTCGCCATCATCACTGGCGCAACTACCCTGGGTGGTGCATTGAACAACACGTTCACCAACATTGCCACCCAGATGAACCATTCCGGCAACGGCATTGGTACCAAGTAAAATATTTGCCTCAAGGGCATAATATTTTCCGGAAACCGCTCATTGGTGAGCGGTTTCCGATATTTATGTTTGGAAGAGGGAAAGCATGCTCGAAGCAGCAGCGTTGCTCATATTTCCGCTCTGCATGTCGATTGCGGCGATCTCCGATCTGCTGACGATGACGATTCCTAACCGCGTATCCCTGGCGCTCGCGATATCGTTTCTTGTCTTGGCGCCGATTTTCGGGCTGTCCTTTACAGAGATTGGCATGCACTTAGCCGGTGCAAGCGCCGTGTTTTTTGTCTGCTTCGCACTATTCGCGCTGAACGTCATGGGCGGTGGCGACGCAAAACTACTGGCGGCGGCCGCGCTTTGGTTCGGCTTCGATTCATCCCTTGTAGTGTTCCTGATCTATGTCGCGCTTATCGGCGGCGCCGTCACATTTCTGATCGTATTGCTCCGGTCACAGTCCAGCACCATCATGGCCATCGGCCTTCCCCTGCCGAATTCATTGATCACGGCGAAGAAGATCCCTTACGGCATTGCTATCGCCATCGGGGGAATTCTTGCATTCCCAGGCTCGTCTCTGGTTATCGCTGCCACGCAACGGGCGATCTAGGTTGAAATCTGCGAAAGCAACGTATTTTTACGTGAATACTATCTAATATTGCTCAAGTAATCATGGTTAAGTAATAATAAATGTAACGTACCATTAACCATAATTACACCAATTGCCGGTCATTCTGCGGGGCGAAGAATTCTGTTCCCCAAGGAATGTCCATGAAACCCGCTCGCATAATGATACTCGCAGTGGCAGCCGTCGCAGCCGGTATGGCCGGCCTGCTGGCGATGCGTCTTGCCGGCAAGCGCGATATCGTGCCGCAGCAGATTGCAGCGGTGGTGGAAAAGGAAGCGACGATCAATGTGCTCGTTGCGGGCGCCAATCTGCCCGTCGGCTCGCGTTTGGACGAAAAATCGATCCATTGGCTGGCCTGGCCGGAAAGCGGTGTGGTCAAAGGCCTCATCACCCAGAGTGACCGTCCCGATGCCGTGAAGGACCTGAAGGGCGCGGTCGTCCGCTTGCCGATGTTCGAAGGCGAACCGATTCGCGAGGAGAAGGTCGCCGATTCCAGCAGTCGTATCCTTTCCTCGCTTTTGCCGTCCGGTAAGCGCGCCGTCGCCACCGAGATCTCCGTCGCGACCGGCGCCGGCGGCTTCATTCTCCCGAACGACCGTGTTGACGTCATTATGGTCCGCAAAAGCGCGCAGCAGCAGCTCATCACCGAGACGGTGCTCAGCAACGTGCGGGTCTTGGCGGTCGATCAGCAGATCGAAGAAAAGCAGGATGGAAGCAAGGCCGCGGTCGGCGCAACCGCAACGCTGGAGCTGACGCCGGACCAGGCGAAGGTCCTGGCCGTCGCGCATCAGATGGCCGACCGGTTGACGCTGGCATTGCGCTCCGTTGCCGACGCGCAGCAACCCGATACGACGGCAGCCGATTATCTGCTGGCCGGCGATAATGGCGGCGGCCTCGTGCAAGTCATCAAGTCGGGAGCGATCGTGACCGATGGCCCAACGGGGCCGAAACCACAATGAGAAGGGGCGGGATGATGTTCAAGACAAGCAAGAAGGCCAGCCTCTCCCTCGCTGCAACGCTTTCCTTCTCCGTTGCCTTTGCGGGCCTGCCTTTGGCGGATGCTCCGTCTTTTCTGCAAACCCAAAGGGCTCATGCCGGTGGCTCCGACAGCATCGTCACCATCGCGGGTCTCGGCACGAAACGCACTTTGAAGCTTGGTCTCAACAAGGCGCTGGTAGTCGATTTGCCGGCCGATGCCCATGACATCCTCGTTTCCGACCCCAAAATGGCAGATGCGGTGACGCGCACCTCGCGCCGCATCTACCTGTTCGGCAAGACCGTAGGCCAGACCAACATCTTCATTTTCGGTGCCGACGGCAGGGAAATCGTCAGCCTCGACCTGCAGATCGAGCGCGATATTGCGGGTCTGCAGGCCAATCTCAAACGCTTCATTCCGGACTCCGACATCAACGTCGAGATCGTTTCCGACAACATCGTCATGACCGGAACGGTGCGTACGCCGCAGGATGCGACACGGGCCGAGCAGCTTGCACAGGCTTTCCTCAAGGGCGGCGAAGCGACGACACGCTTTGCAACGGCCTCAGGCTCCGGCGACAACAACGCGGTCGCACTCTTCGCCGAAGGACGCCAGACCTCGCAGATCGTCAACATGCTGCAGATCGAAGGTGAGGATCAGGTGACGCTCAAGGTGACCGTCGCTGAAATCAAGCGCAGCGTGCTGAAGCAGATCGGCTTCGACAACCTCGTCCGCGGTTCCTCTGGTCTGACGGTAGCCCAGCTCGGCAATATTTCGCCCGACGCCACTGCGGCTGCCGGCGGCGGCGGCCTTGCCAGCTTGTTCAAGACTGCCATCGGCAAGTACAACATCAATACTTATCTCAACGCTCTCGAGCAGGCAGGCGCCGTCCGTACGCTGGCGGAGCCGACATTGACGGCGATCTCCGGCCAGGCCGCGACCTTCAATTCGGGCGGTCAGACCCTTTATGCTACGACGAACAAGGACGGGAGCGTCACAGTCACGCCCTTCACCTACGGTATCAGCCTGGCCTTCACGCCGGTCGTCCTGTCGGCCGGGCGCATCAGCCTGCATGTCCAGACGCAGGTGTCCAATCCGGTCGGCACGGCAAACACGGCAACGTATAACCAGCGCGCTGCCGATACCTCGGTTGAATTGCCGTCCGGCGGCTCGATCGCTCTGGCCGGTCTCCTGAGCGACACCATTCAGCAGACCACCAACGGCACGCCCGGCGCCTCGAAGATTCCAATCCTTGGCGCACTGTTTCGCCAGAAGAGCTTCCAGCGCGACGAAAGCGAGCTGGTCATCATCGCGACACCCTATCTGGTGCGTCCGGTCGCCCGCAATAAGCTTGCTCGTCCCGACGACAATTTCTCGCCGAGCAACGATATCAGCGGCGTCTTCATGAATCGTGTCAACAAGATCTACGGCCGCAGGGATGGGCCGCCGGTCGCCGATGCCGATTTCCACGGCACCGTCGGCTTCATCTACAAGTGAGGGGACGGGGGACCATGACGCGCGCCTTTTCAACCGGATTAACGAGGGATCAAAAGATGGCCAGCCTCGAACGCACCGCGCCTCGCACCGGCCGGCCACGTTCCTTCACGCTGGCTCTGATTGCGCCGGCCTTGATCTTGACGGCAATCATCAGTGGCTGTGCCGCATCCCAGGATCGCATGACGACCAGCGCCATCAACGATGACTATCGCCAGCGCCATCCGATCGTGTTGACGGAGAAAGAACACCATCTCGACATACCGATTGCCGCCAGCGATCGCCGTCTGACCACGGGAATGCGCGACACCATTCGCGGCTTTGTGCAGGATTACCGCGGGCATGCAAGCGGCACGGTCGAAATTCTGGTGCCGCGGGGATCGATCAATTCGACAGCCGCTTCGACGCTGCGTCAGCAGATCCGAAAGGAACTGGTAGGGAATGGCATTCCATCGGCCCGCATCGTCGACAGCTATTATGCGGCCGGCGACCCCGGCGACGCAGCCCCGGTTCGCTTGCGCTTTACCGCCACGACAGCCCTCACCAATACGTGCGGTCAATGGCCGGACGACCTGAGCGACAACGCCTTCGACAACCAGAATTACTACAATTTCGGCTGTGCGACGCAGCACAATCTGGCGGCGCAGGTCGCCAATCCGACGGATTTGATCTCGCCCCGTGCCGTGTCGCCGATCGATACCGATCAGCGCAGCAAGGTGATCGACAACTATCGCAAGGGCTCCGTGCCGATGAGTACGGCCACCCTGGGTGGCTTCGGCGGCGGGAGCGGCCAATGAGCATGAGAACTACCCGCCGGCGGAACAGGATGAAATCATGAACGCCATCGATTACGAAATCGAATCGACTGCCGAAGACACCGGGGACGCCCCGCACCCCGGCAACCTCGAGAACTTGCGGCCGCTGCCGCGCATTTCGGTGCACGCCTTCTGCGAAAGCGATCAGTTGCAGCGCGTGATGGACCAATGCGCCAACGATCGGCGCATGTCCAAGGTCAGCCTGCGCATCACCAGCGGCAGCACGGCGGCGGCGGCAAACATGTTCGCTTCGACGCCGACACCGAACCTGATCATCCTCGAAACACGCGCCAATCCACGCAATCTGCTGACGGAACTTGCGCCGCTCGCCGCAGTCTGCGATCCGAGCACCAAGGTGATCATCGTCGGCTATCACAACGATATCGGCCTCTACCGCGAGCTCATCCGCAACGGCATCTCCGAATACGTAGTTCAGCCCACGGATATGGCCGACCTTATGACGGCGATAGCGGGGATTTTCATCGATCCCGATGCTGAGCCGCTCGGCCGCAGCATTGCTTTCATCGGTGCGAAGGGCGGGGTGGGCGCGTCCACCATCGCTCACAATTGCGCCTTCGGCATATCGAACCTGTTCTCCACCGAAACCATTCTGGCCGATCTCGATCTGCCCTATGGCACCGCCAATATTGATTTCGATCAGGATCCCGCACAGGGGATTGCCGAAGCCGTCTATGCGCCGGAGCGCCTGGACGAAGTCTTTCTCGATCGATTGCTGACCAAATGCTCGCAGCATCTCTCGCTGCTGGCGGCGCCCTCCATGCTGGATCGCGCCTATGATTTCGATGCGCATGCATTCCTGCCGGTGCTCGATGTTCTTCAGCGCAGCGCGCCGGTGGCGGTGCTCGACGTACCGCATCTCTGGACGGAATGGACGCGCTCGGTGCTTGGGGCTGTCGACGAGGTCGTCATTTGTGCAGCACCCGATCTCGCCAACCTGCGAAATGCCAAGAACCTGATCGACGCGCTGCGCAAGCTGCGGCCTAATGACAAGCCGCCGCATCTCGTCCTCAACCAGGTGGGCATGCCGAAGCGCCCGGAGATCAACCCGTCGGAATTCTGCGCGCCGCTGGAGCTTGAGCCGATCGCCATCATTCCGTTCGACATCAATCTCTTCGGCAATGCTGCCAACAGCGGCCAGATGATCTCGGAAACCGATCCGAAGTCGCCGGTCGCCGAGGTCTTCTCGCAGATATCACACATCGTCACGGGGCGCGTCGCTTTGAAGAAGGCGAGAAAGGGCGGTCTGCTTGGCCTCCTGAAACGGAAGTAACTGCAGCAGTAGAATTGGATTGAAAGCATGTTTGGCAAGCGTGGAAATGATGGTCCTGCAAAAAGCGGCAGCGTGGCGCCTCAGCCGGCGCGTGCGCCTGCCGCAGCCAGCACGCCTGCCGCACCGGCAGTATTGATCGAGCCGTCTCGCGACCAGTCGCAGCCGCGTCAGCAGGTGACGCCGCCGCCGATGCAGACACCCAGCCGCCGCCGGACGGCGCGCACCGAGGAATATTACGACACAAAATCGCAGGTCTTTTCCGCGCTCATCGACACGATCGACCTGTCGCAGCTTTCCAAGCTCGGCAATGAAGCCGCGCGCGAGGAAATCCGCGATATCGTCAACGACATCATCACGATCAAGAATTTTGCGATGTCGATTTCCGAGCAGGAGGAACTGCTCGAGGACATCTGCAACGACGTACTCGGTTACGGTCCGCTGGAGCCGCTGCTCGCCCGCGACGACATCGCCGACATCATGGTCAACGGCGCCGGCCAGACCTTCATCGAAGTCGGCGGCAAGACAGTCGAATCGGAAATCCGCTTCCGGGACAATTCGCAGCTTCTCTCCATCTGCCAGCGCATCGTCAGCCAGGTCGGCCGCCGCGTCGACGAATCGAGCCCGATCTGCGACGCGCGCCTGCCTGACGGCTCGCGTGTCAACGTCATCGCGCCGCCGCTTGCGATCGACGGGCCGGCGCTGACCATTCGTAAGTTCAAGAAGGACAAGCTGACGCTCGATCAGCTCGTGCGCTTCGGGGCCATCACGCCCGAAGGTGCGACGCTCCTGCAGATCATCGGCCGCGTGCGCTGCAATGTCGTCATTTCAGGCGGCACCGGCTCGGGCAAGACGACGCTTCTGAATTGCCTGACCAACTACATCGACCGCGACGAACGCGTTATCACTTGCGAAGACACCGCCGAACTGCAATTGCAGCAGCCGCATGTCGTGCGTCTCGAAACACGTCCGCCGAATATCGAAGGCGAGGGCGAGATCACCATGCGCGATCTCGTCAAGAACTGCCTGCGTATGCGCCCCGAACGCATCATCGTCGGCGAAGTGCGCGGTCCAGAGGTCTTCGACCTGCTGCAGGCGATGAACACGGGTCACGACGGCTCCATGGGTACGATCCACGCCAACACGCCGCGCGAATGCCTGAGCCGTATCGAATCGATGATCGCGATGGGCGGATTCAGCCTGCCGGCCAAGACCGTGCGTGAGATCGTTTCCAGCTCCGTCGATGTGATCATCCAGGCGGCGCGCTTGCGCGACGGTTCGCGCCGCATCACGCAGATTACAGAGGTGATCGGCATGGAAGGCGATGTGATCATCACGCAGGATCTGATGCGCTACGAGATCGAAGGTGAGGACGCAAACGGTCGAATTATCGGCCGGCATCTCTCCGCCGGCATCGGCAAGCCGCATTTCTGGGATCGCGCCCGCTACTACAACGAAGAAAGACGCCTTGCCGCCGCCCTCGACGAGATGGAGCAGAAGGGTCAATAGGATTTCCCATGTTCGGTGTCGATCCAGTCGTACTCCTGATTGTCCTGCTCTCGGCCGTCTCAGCCGCGGCGATCTGCTATGGCGTGCTCTATTCGCGCATCGAGTCGCAGAAGAAGGCAGAGAGCCGCGTCAACCGGGTGAAGCAGGCCGAGACCGATCGTGTGAAGGTCAAGGCCGCGCGCGATCGCGTCCAGGAAATGTCCAAGCGCCGCAAATCGGTTCAGGAAACGCTCAAGGATCTGGAAAAGCGGCAGTCGGAAAGCACGAAGAGGAAGCAGTCGTTGAAGGCGCGCTTGGCGCAGGCCGGCTTGTCGCTGACGCCCTCTCGCTTCTATCTCTTCAGCGTGCTGTTCGGCCTCTTCGTGATGTTGATCTTTTTCATCGTCGGCGCACCGCGTCTCGCCGTTCTCGGGTTACCTTTTGCCGCAATGTTCGGCTTGCCGCGGTGGATCGTCAGTTTCCTCATCAAGCGCCGGCAGAACAAGTTTCTCGAAGAATTCCCCAACGCGCTTGATCTCATCACGCGCTCGCTGCGCTCCGGCCTGCCGTTGAACGATTCCGTGCGGCTTGTGGCAAGCGAGGCGCGCGACCCCGTCAAAACGGAATTCCGCCGGGTGGTTGAGGCGCAGCAGGTGGGCCTCAGCATGTCGGATGCCTGTGCACGCATGCTGAACCATATGCCGCTTCAGGAAGTTAATTTCTTCTCGATCGTCATCGCCGTCCAGGCGCAGGCCGGTGGCAACCTGTCGGAAGCGCTGGGCAATCTGTCGCGGGTGCTGCGTGAGCGCAAGAAGATGAAGGCGAAAGTCCAGGCATTGTCGATGGAGGCAAAGGCCTCCGCCGTCATCATCGGCGCTTTGCCCTTCATCGTCATGACGCTCGTCTCCCTGACGTCGCCACAATATATGACGGTCCTCTTTGTCGATCCGCGCGGCCACCTGATCCTGATGTGCGCAGGCGTTTGGATGTCTATCGGCATTTTCATCATGCGCAACATGATCAATTTCGAGATCTGAGCGGGGGGAGCCGCCAAGCCTATGTCCGATCTGGCTGCCAACCTGACCGATCCCGGCACCATTCTGGCCGTTGTCGTGGCCATCGTGGTTTTTGCTACCTTCTATACGATTGCCTTGCCGATACTGGAGCGTGGCGACCTCAACAAGCGCATGAAGGCGGTGTCGACGGAGCGCGAGCAGATCCGGGCCCGCGAGCGGGCGCGTTTGAATGCCGACGGCGGCAAGACAACGCTGCGCAATCAGAACAATCACAATGTCAGGCAGATCGTTGAGCGTTTCAACCTGCGCAACGCGCTCGTCGACGCCAATACCGTCAATCGTCTGCGTGCCGCTGGCTTACGCTCTGAAAATGCGTTGAACATGTTTCTGGTGGCGCGGTTTCTGCTGCCATTCCTGTTCCTTGCTGTTGCTATCCTACTGGTCTTCGTTCTCGGCTATTTCGCCAGCAGGCCGTTGCCGATCCGTCTGCTCGGCGTCATCGGCATGGCCTATCTCGGTTTCTACGCGCCGAACATCTATATCTCCAATCTGGTCACCAAGCGCCAGAAGTCGATCAAGCGGGCCTGGCCCGATGCACTCGACCTGATGCTGATCTGTGTGGAGTCGGGCATATCGATCGAAGCCGGCATGCGTCGTGTCGCCGAGGAGATGGGGGAGCAATCCCCGGCGCTCGCGGAAGAAATGATCCTGACCACGGCCGAGCTTTCCTTCCTGCAGGATCGCCGCACCGCCTTCGACAATCTCGCGGCCCGCACGCAGATCGAGCTCGTCAAATCGGTAACGCAGGCGCTCATCCAGGCCGAGCGCTACGGAACGCCGCTCTCGCAGGCGCTGCGCGTCATGGCCCAGGAAGGCCGTGACGAACGCATGAACGAGGCGGAAAAGAAGGCCGCAGCGCTGCCGCCGAAGTTGACGGTGCCGATGATCGTCTTCTTCCTGCCGGTGCTGATGGCGGTCATTCTCGGGCCGGCGATCATCCGCGCTCTCGACAAGTTTTGAATGTTCCGGCTTGCTCGCGGCGCGGGAGGGTGATTAAGCTCCCCATCGATGTCGCCGGCAACGCGATCGGATGATTTCCGGAATGCGTGAAGCATCCAGGCTCGGCGACCAAGCGGATATCCAGCCGGATCGGGAGGCCTCGCATGTCATCCATAGCCGTGTTTTTCAGTGTCATTGCCGCAGTCTTCATCGGTGCCGTTAGCCCCGGGCCGAGCTTCGTCCTCGTTTCCAGAATTGCCGTCTCGCGCTCCCGCCAGGCAGGCCTGGCCGCAGCGTTGGGTATGGGGACGGGCAGCGTCATCTTCGCGACATTGGCGCTTTTCGGTTTGAGCGCGTTGCTGATGAAGGTCGAATGGCTGTATCTCGCGCTGAAGGTCGCCGGCGGGCTCTATCTGATCTATGTCGGCATCCGCATTTGGCGCAACGCGGCGCTTGATCTTCCTCTCGACGCCGCTGCCACCCCGGCCGCCGGCGGCATGGGGCGTAATTTCTTATTTGCGCTCGGAACTCAGCTCAGCAATCCGAAGACGGCCATTTTCTATGGCAGTATTTTTGCTGCACTTCTTCCGGCGTCTCCGGCGCCGTGGCTGCTGCTAACGGTTCCGCCGGCTGTCTTCCTGGTCGAGGCGGGCTGGTACACGGTGGTCACCATCGCGTTCTCGTCCAATCGCCCGCGTGCGCTCTATGTCGGTTCGAAATTATGGATCGACAGGGTAGCCGGTGCCGTCATCGGCGCGCTCGGCGTGCGGCTGGTGGCGGACGGCCTGCCGCGGCATATCTGGCGCTGAGCGTTTGGCGCGATACGCAAAGCTAAACGGAAGGCACCGCAAATTTCTTATTGGACGGCTTTCTTGGTGCCGCTGCTGGCGGCAAGCCGCTGCCAGGAGTTCCGCTGCACCAGCATGCCGCGCAGATAGGCGACATTGGCGTTCGCCTGTTGCGGGGTCAGCTCGTGGCGGGCGATCTGCTCTGCTTCGGCAAACCGGCCCTGCAGGCCGACGACGAGCGCCAAATTCTGCCGTACGCGGCTGTCGGTTGCCGGCTGGGCGGCGGCCGAGCGAAGGTAGGTTTCCGCATTCTTGAGATCGCCCGTCAGCACATAGGACATGCCGAGATTGGAAAGGATCGTCGGCTCGTTGGGCGCCAGCACCAGCGCGTCGCGGTATTTGCCGCGTGCATCGGTGGAGCGGCCGAGCTGATCGAGAATGGCGCCCTCTGCGGAAACCAGGCGCCAGTCGGGACGATCGGGGGTCTGGGCGCGGTCGATCGTGGCGAGCGCCTGTTCCAGCTGACCTGCCGCCGCCTGTGCCTTGCCATAGGCCGCCAGCACGCCGCGGTCGCTCGGATTGTTGATCGCGACCTGCTGCATGACGGCGAGCGCCTGATCGTTGCGGCCGCTCATGCGCAGCGCATTGGCATAGTTGACGCCGGCATCGCGATCTTTGGGATTGGCGTCATAGGCCTTGCCGAAGGTAGCGGTGGCTTGCGCCAGGTCGCCGCTGTTCATCGTGTCCATCGGCCTCGAAGACTTCGGGATCGAGCCGGTCGTGATCTGGTCTTTGCCTGCCGTCGTCGAGCAGCTTGCCAGTACCAGTGCCAGAAGTGCGGCCGAAGCGCCTCGAAAAAGGAAGGTTCCGAGCAAAGATGTGGTTGAACCGGCGGACATGACGCTATTCCCTGAATCCTTAAATCTTGCGTCAGGCCTAGAATCGGAACAGGGAAGGTTCGGCGCAATGTTCGCTCCAGCAATAATCTGTTAACCCTAACAGACGGTTAACTCTCGATTCTCCAAAGTCATTGTCAAAGGATGGTCATGGCCCCCTATCAATTCATCGAGCGCGCGACGCCTTTTAATTCGAAGGGTGGTTCGACGCTGCCGATCTTTGCCGTCACGCCGGCGCATATCGAGACCGGCACCATCGATCCCATCGCGCTCGATTGGGCCCGCAAGGCCGGCTACAAGGCGGAAAGCGGCTCCCTGCTCCTGATCCCGACGGCCGAGGGGCATCTCGGCGGCGCGCTGTTCGGCCTTGGCGCCAATCCCTCCGAGCAGCCTTTCCTCACGGGCAAACTCGCACGCAGCCTGCCGGCGGGCGATTGGCACATCGAGACGGCGCCGCTGACAGCCAATCGCCTCGCGCTCGGCTTTGGCCTCGGCAGCTACCGTTTTGACCGTTACAAGTCCGAAAAGGCGCCAGCACCGACGTTGATGATCCCGCGCGATGCCGATGCCGCCGATATCAAGCGTCAGCTTGCCGGCGTCTTCCTCGCCCGCGATCTCATCAACACGCCGACCAACGACATGGGGCCTGAGCAGCTGGAAGCTGCCTTTCGGGCGCTTGCTCAACACTACAAGGCGGAAATGTCCGTCATCATCGGCGACGATCTTCTGAAGGAGAACTTCCCGCTCGTGCACACCGTGGGACGCGCCAGTGCCGATGCGCCGCGTCTCCTCGAAATGCGCTGGGGCAAGAAGGGCCATCGCCGCATCACGCTCGTCGGCAAGGGCGTGTGCTTCGACACCGGCGGTCTCGACATCAAGCCGGCATCCTCGATGCTGCTGATGAAGAAGGACATGGGTGGAGCTGCCAATGTCATGGGCCTGGCGCTGATGATCATGGACGCCAAGCTCAAGGTCGACCTTCGCGTCATCATTCCGGTTGTTGAAAACTCGATTTCGGCCAATGCGTTCCGCCCGGGGGACATCTACAAGAGCCGCAAGGGCCTGACCGTGCAGATCGACAATACCGATGCCGAGGGCCGGCTGATCCTCGCCGATGCGCTGGCCTATGCCGATGAAGATGCGCCGGACCTGATGATCGACATGGCGACGTTGACGGGCGCTGCCCGTGTCGCGCTCGGCCCCGATTTGCCGCCGTTCTTCACTGATGATAGCGAGCTTGCCAGTGATCTGACCGAAGCGAGCCTGGAGACGGACGACCCGCTGTGGCGCATGCCGCTCTATATGGGCTACGACAAGGATATCCGTACCAAATTCGCCGATATTACCAATGCGCCGGCCGGCGGCATGGCCGGCTCTATTACCGCGGCGCTGTTCCTCAAGCGCTTCGTCACGAAGACGCCGAGTTGGGCGCATTTCGATATCTTCGGATGGGCGCCGAGCGAGCGTCCGCATTCGCCCGGCGGCGGCGAGGCGCAGGCGATCCGCGCGCTGTATCACCACATCAGGCAGAGCGTACGGTAAGGGCAAAGTCCCCTCTCCCCGATTGCGGGGAGAGGGTTAGGTGAGGGGCCAGGCACATAAGCGCGACAAAGTCGGGCTGACCTGACCAGCGGCAATAACCGGATCGAGAGGATGGCAATCTTTTTCGCGTCGGCAGTCCAGAGAAAGCCCCTCATCCAGGCCCTCTACCTTTCGCTCCGCTCAATGTCTCGGTCCCACCTTCTCCCCGCATCGCGGGGAGAGGGGGTCGTTGAATTCCCCTTGAATCCGCCACGATCTTGACCGAAACTGGAACGGTAGCGTAACGATTTTCGGGGTTGTCCGTGCCGCTAGATCTCTCCGCCTCGCAGGCTCTTGGCCTCTGGCATGGCGTGACGCTCGCTCAGGTGCGCCGCGAAGATCATGATTTGACTTTGCGGCAGACAGCGATCCTGCTGCAGATCTATCTCGTGCCTCCGCCGCACACCGTGCGCGGCCTTGCCGCGACGCTCGGCGTCACCAAGCCGGTCATCACCAGGGCGCTTGACACCATGGGTGAGATGGGGTTGGTCGACCGCGTGCGCGACGACCGGGATCGCCGCAATGTCATCATCAAGCGCACCGTCACCGGCGCGCTTTATCTGGAAAAACTCGGCGATCTCGTCATCGAGCACGGCCGCAAACTGTAATTCGGGAATTGCTTCATGACGCTCGACCGTCGTCTCAATGCTTTCAGACCTGACCTCGCCGAAGCTTCCCTTAGAGGCAAGGTCGAAGCCGAACGCTTCGTCGAGGGCAGCAAGGCTCAGGTTTCCGTGCCTGTCATAGCACTTCGGTCGAAGCCGGATCTCGCCGCCGGCATCGATACCGAATTGCTGATGGGCGAAGAGGTGGCCGTTTTTGAGCGCAACAACGGCTGGTGCTGGGTCAAGGCGATTGCGGACGGCTATGTCGGCTATCTCCCTGAAGCGGCGATCAGGGAAGGGGTGCCGGCGGCGACCCATATCGTCGTCCCGCAGCGCACTTTCATCTATCCCGAGCCGGAATTGCGCAAGCCGCATGTTACGGTGCTTTCGATGGGTAGCCGCGTGCACGTCACCGGCACCACCGAGGCGCGGGGCAACCACTATGCCGCCCTCGAGGATGGCACTGCCATCTTTGCCAAGCATGTGCAGCCGATCGGCTTTGATGATGGCGGCGATTACGTCGACGTCGCCCTGCGCTTTCTCGAGACGCCCTACCTCTGGGGTGGCCGCTCCGGTCTCGGCATCGATTGCTCTGGGCTGGTGCAACTGGCGCTGTCGATGACCGGACGCGCCGCTCCCCGCGATACCGATATGCAGGCCGCTGGCCTCGGCGAGCCGATTGCTCGCGAGGAGCTGAAGCGCGGCGATTTCGTCTTCTGGAAGGGCCATGTCGCGATCATGGAGGACGCGGAGACCATCGTTCATGCCAATGGCAATACGATGACCGTGGCACGCGAAAATTTCGCTGCCGCCGTGGAGCGTATCGGCTGGCTCTACGAGTACCCGACCGGCTACCGGCGTCTTGCCGGCTGATCCTCGCTCGGAACAGTCTTTCCGCTCGTTCGTTGTTCCCTCTGATCGATATGTTTTATCGAGAGGAGGAAGAGACATGCCCATCACCGCTATGGAAAAGACGGTTCGGGATATTCTGCACGACGGCCAGTTGCGCAAGAGCGGCAAGATCGACCGGCTGCGCGAGCTGCAGAGCGAAGCTCGGGGCATCCAGCGTGCCGGCAGCGAGAGCTCGATGAGCGCCGATGACGGCCTTCAGGACGATCTGCGCGTTATCGAAAAAGCGCTGCTCGACCTGCATGCCGATACCGAACAGAAGGGCGCCGCCACGCTTTGAGGCGACCTGGCGCCGGCTCCTTCTTGGTGCGGGCGCCTCCATTAGCTACGCGGCCGGGAAATCCAGATGCCGGCGATGATGATGACGCCGCCCAGCGCCTGTATCAGCGTGACGTTCTCGCCAAACAGGATCCAGGCAAAAACGGCTGCTGCGATCGTTTCCAGGAAAATGACGAGTGACGAGAAGACCGTTGGCAGCCTCCCCAGCGCCACCGAGACCAGTCCCTGGCCGCCTGCATGGCTGATAAGGCCGAGCGCCAGCAGGACACCCCATCCGGAGGCCGATTGCGGCAATATGCGCGGCTCGAAGAAGATGGCGACGAGGAACAGAAGCACCGATGTAATGACGCTGAGCTCGAAGGTGACGCGGGCGGCATTCGTCCCGCCGCGCGCGGCGCCGACGGCCAGGAAATAGAGGCCGAAGAAGGCGCCGGTGACAACCGCGAGGCCATCGCCGACGGCGCGGCTCGGATTGAACGCAAGGCTCTGCACCACCAGCGCCGTGCCGCCCGCCAGGCAGACGAGAAGCCCGACGAGCGTTGCGCGACTGACCCTTTGCCGCAAGAGCAGCCAGCCGAAGATGACGACCCATAGCGGCGCCATGGTCGCGAAGAAGGTCGCGTTGGCGATGGTGGTCCGCAGGATGGCGATGTGCCAGAAAAACAGGTCTCCGGTGAAGGCGATTCCGGCAAGGATAGTGGCCATAGTGAAACTGGCGCGAGGTGCAGCGGGCTCTGCCGCCTCGGCATAGCGCATCCATACCCAAAGGATCGGCAGGGCAAGGAAGACACGCCAGAATGCGCTGGCATAGGGACCGACATCGGCGAGGCGCACGAGACTGGGCGAGATGCTCATCGCCAGCGCCGCCAACACCATCGCCACCAGCCCGAAAAGAAACCCTTTTGAATCGTCGGAGCCGGCCTTGCCGGCGACAGGACTATTTGCACCCACCCTTTCGCCGAGGTCTGGAGAAAGCGTATCGTAGTCGATATCGGGCCGTGACATTCTTTTGCCTTTGCAAATCAGGTGATGTGTGGCGCAAACCTAGTACACAGGGAACGAGTATTTGGCTCCATTTTGCCAGCTTCCGTGCAATTTTGTTTCCTCTTTGCGGTGAGGATGTTTTGAAATGCGCAAACCTGCCGATCTCGATGAATTCGACCTGGCGATTCTCGAAATCCTCCAAAAGGACAGTACCGTTCCACAGCGCCAGATAGGCGAACTGGTCCATCTGTCGGCGCCGGCCGTGCAGCGGCGCATTAAGCGGATGCAGTCAAGCGGCGTCATTCAGGCGAATATTGCGGTCGTCGATCCCGCGGCGGTGGCCTTGCCGATCACCATCGTCGTCGAAGTGCAGGTCGCCGACGAGCGCTATGAGCTTATCAATGCAATAAAGCGCAGCTTCCTCGAGGCGCCCGAAGTTCAGCAATGCTATCAGGTGACCGGCGAGGCGGATTTCGTTCTCGTCATCGTGGTGGCCAGCATGTCCGAATACCAGGCGCTCACCCGCCGCCTCTTCCACGGCAATCCGAACGTGACGAAGTTCAAATCGCTCGTTGCTATGGACCGCGTGAAGATCGGTCTTTCCTTGCCACTTACGCAGGATTAGCCGGCTTTCCCGGGTGCCTTGCTTATGCCGGACGCTTCGGCCAGTTCGTCACGCCGCCGCTCCAGTCCTCGAAAGCCTTGGAAAGACGCAGCACGAGCATGTCGCCGAAGCGTGGGCCGACGATCTGCAGGCCTATCGGCATGCCCGAGCGGGAGAAGCCGCAATTGATCGACGCGGCCGGCTGCTCCGACATGTTCCACGGAACGGTGAAGCCGATATGCTCGAAAGGCCGGGCAGGATCGTTGGTCGGGGAGGCCCATTCGGCGGGATAGGAGACGATCGGATTGGTCGGTGAAAGCACGGCGTCCACCGCTGCGAAGAGTTTTCCACAGCTCTTGCGCATTTCGATCGTCTGGTTAAAGCCGCGAACCGCATCGACGCCGCTGATGTCGGCGCCGCTCTTCGCCCAGCTATGGATATAGGGCAGGATCGAGTTGCGGCGCTCCTCGCTCAGCCCCATGATGTCGCCCCAGAAGCGCGCACGCCAGAAGACATCGAGGCCATCCAGCATCTGCCTACTTAGCACTGGCGCGACGTCGACGATGACGGCGCCCGCTTCCTCGAAGCGCTTGGCGGCGGCAACGACCGCATCGCACACCTCATCATCTACGGGCAAGCCGCAGCCTGCATCCAGCATCAGACCGATCTTCATACCGCTGACGTCGATACCGAGATCCATCCAGTCGATTTCGTTTGGCGGCAGGCTGGTGCCATCGCGCCAGTCGGGGCGCGAGAGCGTCGCCATCGAGAAGGCGGCGTCCTCGACCGTGCGGGTCATTGGTCCGGCGCATCGCCCGACATAATAGGGATCGACTGGAATGCGGCCGTGGCTCGGCTTGAAGCCGAAAATACCCGTCCAGCCTGCCGGTAGGCGCACCGAGCCGCCGATATCGGTGCCGATATGCAGCGGTCCATAGCCGGCTGCGGCCGCAGCCGATGCACCGGCGCTGGAGCCGCCCGGATTCTGGCTCGGGTCCCAAGGATTGCGGCTGAGCTTGTGAAAGCTGGAGAGGCCGGAGGAGAGCATGCCGTAGTCAGGGCAGGTGGTCTTGGCGAAAATCACCGCCCCATCCTCGCGCAGGCGGGCGGCGATCGGCGCGTCCTCAGCGGCGGGAACAAGCTCGACAGCCGCCGTGCCAAGCGGCACCGGCTGCCCCTTGGTGGCGATCAGTTCCTTTAGCGTCACCGGAATGCCATCCAGAGCCCCGAGCGGCGCGCCCTTTGCCCAGCGCTCCGTGGAGGCGGCCGCCTGCCTGCGGGCGTCCTCAGGATCATAGGCATAAAGCGCCGATATCGTCGGCTCCCATGCCTCTATATGCTGTTCGAGCGCCAGCCAGTATTCGCTGGGAGACAGGCTCTTCTTAGTGAATTTGCGTCTTAATTCACGGATGGAAAGATCGGTCGGTTCGGTCATGGTCTATACTCTTTATGTCCTAGTCAGCGCGTCGCCTCGCGGGGGTCAAGGAGATCGCGCAGCCCGTCGCCGAGCAGGTTGAAGCCGAGCACGGAGAGCGCGATGGCAAGGCCCGGCAGAAGAGCCAGCCACGGCGCGACGTGGAAATAGGTCTGCGCTTCTGCCAGCATGCGGCCCCAGGTCGGTGCCGGCGGTGGCACGCTGAGGCCTAGGAATGCAAGCCCGGCCTCGGTCAGAATCGCGAGACCTAGCTGGATCGTCGCCTGGACGATGATGTTGCCCATGATGTTTGGCAGGACGTGGCGGAGCGTGATGGCAAGCTGCGTATTGCCGATGGCGCGTGCCGCCAGCACATAGTCACGGCTCCAGGCCTGCAGGGCCGAGCCGAGTGCGACACGGGCGAACACCGGCACCATGAAAACCGCAATGGCTATAATGGCCGTCATGCGCCCGGTCCCGAGAAACGCGCCGAGGATCATGGCCGAAAGGATCGGCGGCAGTGCGAAGATGACATCGCAAGCCCGCATGACGAGTGCCTCGAACAGTCCTCGTTGGGCGGCGGCGGAAACGCCGATGATTGTCCCGAGCGTCCCGCCGATCGCGACGGCCGACACGGAGATCGACAGCGAATTCCAGCAGCCGGCCATCAGCATCGACAAAACGTCGCGGCCGAGCTGATCGGTGCCGAGAAGCCCGAAGCCGAAGGGCGGATGCAGCTTATGGATGATCTGCACCTTCGCCGGCGGAACCGGCGTCCAGAATAGCGAGACGATGGCGACGCATACGAGGGCGAGGATGATCAAGGCGCCAGCGACGAGGTTCGCGCGCCGCAATGCGCAAAACCGCGAACGAGAGGGCCGGGCAGCGGGTCTGGTTTCGGCTGCAATCATCGTGCCCCTCCGGCGCGCAGTCGCGGATCTATGGCGAGATAGAAAAGATCCACCAGGAAGTTTACGACGATCACGAGGCCGGCAAAGAACAGCACGACATCCTGAAGCACGATGACGTCACGCTGGCTGAGTGCCTGATAGGCGAGGCGGCCAAGGCCGGGCAGCGTGAAGACGTTTTCGATCAGCACGGCGCCGGCGACCAGAAAGGTGAACTGCAGCCCGAGGATGGTCAGTATCGGCACCAGCGCGTTCGGCACCACATGTCCCCAGAGCACGCGGCCGCGCGACAGGCCCTTGGCGACCGCCGTGCGGGCAAAATCCTCGTGCAGCGTGTCGAGCACGGCCGAGCGGGTGACCCGGGTCAACACCGCCGCTTGTGGCAGCGCCAGCGCGATAGCCGCCAGCACCAGCGATTTCAAGGCCGGCCACACTCCGTTGCTCCAGCCAGGAAAGCCGCCAGCCGGCATCCAGCCGAGCGAAGTGGCAAACACCAGCACCAGCAGCAGGCCAACCCAGAAGCCCGGCACGGCAATACCCATCTGCGAAAACAGTGTGGCGAGGATATCGAAGAAGCCGCCGCGCTTGGCGGCCGCAGCCACGCCGAGCGGCACCGCGATAAGGACGGATAGTAGGATGGCAAGGGCCGCAAGCGGCAGTGTGACGGCGAGCCGCTCGGAGATGAGGCCGGCGACCGGAACGCCGTAGGTGTAGGACGTGCCGAGATCACCCGTCAGCGCGCCGGCAAGCCATTGCCCGTAGCGGACGATCAACGGCTGGTCGAGGCCCATCTCATGCCTGAGCGCTGCAAGCGTCTCCGGTGTCGCCGAGGTGCCGAGCGTGATGGCGGCCGGATCGCCCGGCAGCAGCGCCATGACGGCAAAGATCAGCAGCGAGACGGCGATCAGCGTCAGGACGAGTCCGAAGATGCGGCGGGTAAGCAGTGCGATCATAGCATGTCCGTGGCCGATCGTGCCGGCGTCGTGAACCTCGACGGCGGGCGGCGCGATCCGCCCGTCGGCATCGTCGCGCAGAAGCGATCAATCGTCCCAGGATACCTTGGTCAGCACGTTCGAGGGAATGGGCTCATTCTCCCAAAGGCCCTTCAACTTTTTATCCCAAATGCCAAGCTTCGGCATGACGAAGAGATAGAGGGCCGGAACATCCTCGGCAAGAATGCTTTGTGCCTCTCCATAGAGCTTGTTCTGTTCGGCTACATCGGCGGTGAGCTGGATCTTCTTCATCAGCTGGTTGAAGGCCGGGTTCTTGTAATTGAAGTAATAGGGGTCGCGCGAATAGATATCGATGTCCAGCGGCTCGGCATGGGCGACGATGGTCATGTCATAGTTGCGGCCGCTGAAGACGTCCTGCACCCATTTCGCCGGGAATTCCGTCGGCTCGATATTCATCGTCACGCCGATATCGGCAAGCATCGCCTGCATCACCTGCGCGCTGCGCGGCGCATAGGCCATTTGCGGCGTCTTGATGGTGAAGGTGAAACCATTTGGATAGCCGGCTTCGGAAAGCAGTGCCCTGGCCTTGGCGGGATCATAGGGCAGCGTGCCGGTCAGATCCTTGTAGCCGGGGTCGTTCGGTGTGTAGTGGCTGCCGATTGCCGTGCCGAAGCCGGACCAGGCACCTTCGATGATCGTCTTGCGGTCGAGCGCCATCATCAGGGCCTGGCGCACGCGCTTGTCGTCGAAGGGCTTGCGCGTGTTGTTCATGCCGGCCACGACCTTCAGCTCGGTATTGCCGATCTTGGTCGTGAGCCTGGAGTTGCCCTCGAAGGAATTTACGAGCTCGGGGGCTGCGAATTCCGGAAAGGCATCGACGTCGCCGGCCTTCAGCGCAGCGGCCTCCGCCTGCGGATCGGAAATGAAGCGGAAGGTCACTTTTTCGAGCTTCACGTCGATCGACTTGTTCCAGTAGTCCGGGTTCTTCACGAGGTCGACATGGTCGCCCTTGGCCCAGGCGGAGAATTTGAACGGGCCGGTGCCGACGGGGGCCGTCTTGTCGTTGGCGGAGGATTTTGGGCCAACCATGACCGAGGAGGGCCAGCCGAGCCAATAGAGCAGGCTGCCGGTCGGCGAGGAGAGATGGAGGACCAGCGTTTCCGGATCCGGCGTGTCGATCGAGGCGACGGTCGCAAAGAAGCGCTTCTGCGGATTGACGGAATCGGTGCCGCGGGCGCGATCGAGCGTGAATTTGGCTGCGGCTGAATCGAAGGCCTCGCCGTCATGGAATTTCACGCCGGTCTGGAGCTTGAACGTATAGGTCAGCCCATCCGGCGAAATCTCCCAGCTCTTTGCGAGCTGCGGAACGATTTTGCCGTTTTCGTCGATGGCAACCAGCCCCTCGAAAATATTCTGCCAGGTGACCTGACCGATCGCGACGGGTGCGGCGATCGTCGGATCGAGGCCCGTCGGCTCGACGCTCATGCCGAGATTGAGCGTCGTCTTCGCGGCTTCGGCGGGCGTCAGGCCCATCATTAGCAGGCCGGCGGAAAGCGCCGCGCCACAGGCAAGCCTGCGCGCGATATCGCCAAGGCTCTGGCGTGAAAACTTGGTCATCTCAGCTTCCTTGCTTTTGTCCGCAAAGCCGGCTTCCCTCCGACATGCGGTCTTTTCAAGATAGTGTCATCTCGCAGGTGCGCACACAATTCCAAAAGTTTGTGCATGTGCGGTCAGATGTTCCGCGGTCCGGTGAAGCTGTCCCGCCAGGTCTGTTGTCCGCCCTCGACCGGCAGTGCCGTCGCCTCGTAGACGCCGCGGGCAATTGCGCGCGCCATGACGATGGCGGCGAGGTGGCAGAGTTCCATGAAGCTCGGCATGTCGTCGCGAGCGTGCTTGCCGGTGGATGCGGCAAACACGGTGTCGCCGTCGAGCGGCAGGTGCGTCGGCAGCAGGGCGCGGGCAAAGCCGTCATGCGCTGAGATCGACAGGCGATGCGCTTCGGCTTTGGTCAGCTGGGCATCGGTAACTATGGCACCGATGGTCGTGGCGGTGATGTTGGTGCCCTTCAGCCGCAGACGCGAATCGATGATCTCAGGCACGCCGAGGCTGCCGAATTCGCCATTTTCCTCGAAAGGAGCCGCCCAGAAATGCGGGCCGTCGCCGATGGTGGCCGAGCCTAGCGCATTGACGGCGACGATGGCGGCGATCTTGTATCCCCTGCTGCTGACGGCACTGGCCGAACCTAGCCCGCCCTTGACCGTTGCCGTCGTGGCGCCGGTGCCCGCGCCGACCGTGCCGAGTGCGAACGGCCCTTTGCCTGCCGCCTTGAAGGCGGCATAGCCGAGGTCGCGATAGGGCGATTGCAGCCCCCAATCCTTGTTGCCGCCGTTGATGAGATCGAAAAGGATCGCCTGCGGCACGATCGGCACTCGCACATCGCCGACCTGCAAGCCGCGGCCGATCTCCCTCAAGCCCGCCTGCACTCCGCCTGCGGCATCGAGCCCGAAGGCCGAGCCGCCGGAGAGAACGAAGCCATCCACCACGCCGACCGTCATTGCCGGCTCCAGCAGCGCCGTATCCCGACCGCCCGGCGCGCCGCCAAGAACCGTGCCGGATGCGACGGCCGGCTCATCGAAGATGATGGCAGTGACACCGGAGCCAAGCGCAAGATCGGTAGAATGTCCGACGGCGACGCCCTCGATATCGGTCAGGAGATTGAGATGATCAGGCAACAAAAAATCCTTCGCCGTTCGCAACGCAAGGTCGTCATGGCGATAGGACCGTAAAGAGGGTGAAAAGACAAGATGGGTTTGTGGGCGTTGAGGCCGACCCTCGCGGTTCGAGGCTACAGCCCTTTGGGCTTTCGCACCTCATCACGAGGGCGGAATAGCTCTCGCTCGAATGCAATAAAGTTTGATTTCAAAAGCCGAGGCGGGATTCGATCCGCCAATCGGAGTGAAAAAGACTAGCCCTCACCCTAAGCTTGTCGAAGGGCGAGGGCGGATGATTTTGTGATGCAAGAGTAAAGGCGAGCCGATCCATCAAACATGGATCGGCTGCGCCGGCTGCCGGGAAAGAAGGTCGCGGATCGCAAGCTTCACTTCGTCTGCGTTTCTGAAATGCTGCTCGTCCAGATCATGGACATGGTACTTCACAGCAATGAACTTGAGCCGATCCTGATCAGGAACGACGATGCCGACGGGAACGCCGGCGTATTCGATAACTTGCTTCTTCATACATAGACTCCCTCTGCGCGCTCAAGGCGCAGACATGGCGAATTGACTGTTTGAATCCGATAAGAGGACGAACGTCACATTCGACAGCGCGGGCGGGAGAGCGTGCCCGAGCGGTCATTGCCAAGCACGGACCGCCCAAGGATCGAAGCGATGACTTTAATATTCAGCATGTCACTCCCTCAATTGGCGTTGTACTTGCTAAAGGCTCCGACAACGGAGCGCGGCGATCCGGTGCACTATTATCTACTCTATTAGTAGATAATAGCAATTTCATCTTCAGAACCATATTCCGAAAGATGTCAAAAAATCGGCGATCAGGAAAATAAAATTCCGCACCTGGCGAGTAGTGAGGAAGGTTGTGTTAAATGCCTTCACATTGCTACCCGTGTCGGGACGGCTTGCCGATCACCGACAGACAGATAGGAACTGGCGGGAGATTCGACAATGCCCCAACGGCATTTAAATTCGCTCGCCGCCAAATCACCTCAATGGTTAACGGCGCAAACACGGCATCAAAATCCGTCCTGAAGCACCTTTTCCAAGGCCTTTACGAAGAAATCGGCGCTCTCCGGCGCCAGACACAGCGGCGGCTTGATCTTCAGCACGTTCAGGTGATCGCCGGTCGGCTGCATGATGACCCCGAGATCGAGCAGCCGCTCGCAGATCGCTGCTGTCTCCTCGGTGGCTGGCGTCAGCGCCTCCCGGTCGCGGACGAATTCCACACCGAGATAAAGCCCTGTGCCGTGCACGGCGCCGATCAGCGGGAAGCGATCCATCAGCTCGATCAGCCCCGCCTTCAGACGATCGCCGACGACGCTGGCGTTTTCCTGCAGATTCTCGTCCCTGAGGATGTCGAGAACCGTGAGCCCGACCACGCAGCTGACCGGGCTGCCGCCGGCGGAGGAGAAGAAATAGCCTTCCCGTTCCAGCGATTCGGCGATTTCGCGGCGGGTGATGACTGCACCCAGCGGATGGCCGTTGCCCATGCCCTTGGCAATGGTGATGATGTCGGGCACCACGCCCTGACTTTCGAAGCCCCAGAAGTGTTCGCCGAGGCGGCCATAGCCCACCTGCACCTCATCGGCGATGCAGAGGCCGCCGCGCTGCCGTACGGCATCATATGCGCCGGCAAGATAGCCATGGGGAAGGGCTATACCGCCGGCATTGCCGTAGACGGGCTCGGCGATGAAGCCGGCGACGCCGTCGCCCTTCTCATCGATCGCCTGCAACTTATCGGTGAGGTCAACAAGGTAGTCTGATGCCGAATCGGGGCCTCGGAACGGGCCGCGATAGGTATTGGGCGAAGTGACCGGGTGGACCCAGTCGGGACGCGTCGTCAGTGCCTGCGGGTTGTCCGCAATCGAGGTGGAGACCGCATCGCTCGCGACCGTCCAGCCATGATAGGCCTCCAGCAGGCAGAGCATGTTCTTCTTGCCCGTATGCGCCCAAGCAAGGCGGATGGCGAGATCATTGGCCTCGGAGCCGCTATTGACGAGGAAGACGCTGTCGAGCCCCTCCGGCGCCAGCATCGCCAGCCGTTCCGAAAACTCCGCGACGGCCAAATAGTGGAAGCGGGAGTTGGTATTGAGCAGCGACAATTGCTGCGCAACGGCAGCCGTCAGCCGCGGATGGGCGTGGCCGAGCGTAGTGACGTTGTTGACCATGTCGAGATAGCACCGGCCCTGCATGTCGAACAGGAATTCGCGCCGTCCGCGCTCGATCTGCGGCGGGGTCTCGTAATAGTGTTTCTGCGGCTTGGCGAAGTGCGCGTTGCGCAGGGAAAGCAGCGCGGAAGCATCCGGTCGCGGCGCTTCGCAGGCGGCGTTGAGAAGTGCGACGGGGGAGGGGCAGATTGCTGACCATCCGTCCGCCTGGTCCGCTGCCGCAAAGAGCGGCGGCACGAGGCTTGGCACGCGGCAGAGCTGGATGCGCAGCCCGCCGATCGCCGATCCTTCGCTGCCGATGGTCCCGATCGTCGCGCCCTGTTCTATCGCTGCGCCATCTTCGAGTGCGCTCTCGAGGCCATCGAGATGCAGGCTGACTTCTTCGCCGACAAGGACCAAATGTTGCCCTTGCCGCTGCAGGAGACCTGGGAAAGGTGCGGCAACCGTCGAGCCGGACGGCAGGCACACGTCGTTATGCAGGGCGAAATTCTGCGGCGCTGCCATGCTGAGCGGCGAGGCTAGCGATAGGCGGAATTCGCCGTAACGGGTCGCCGCCGCACCGGAAGAGATGGCCGCCTGCGCGAGCAGCCGCCAATCCATGTCGGGCTTCTGCCAATTGGCATCGATGAAATCGGGTCCGGTCACGGAAAGATCGATGGCGGCGATCTGCTGCTGATCGACATCAGGCAGAAGCGCCGACCAGCCCTCCGTCGCGATCGGGGCGACATCGAAGCCGATCGTCCGCAGAATTGCCGCTTCCATCACATCCGGCTGCGCGCCGGTGGCGACATCGAAGATCTGGCGCTCGAAGTCGAGATTGCCGCGCACATATTCGTTATCGGGGTCGATGGCGAGCTGCTGCTCGCTGCTTGCGGCCAGGATGACGGCACGCGCGACGATCAACGGCCACAATGCCTTGGCTTCGGTCTCTTCCAGCGGATAGACGGCATGATAGGCCTTGATCGCCGGAAGGATATAGAAGGGGTTGCCATCGGCATGATGCAGCAGCGAGGCGCAGGTGACGGCAAGATCGCCCACCAGCCAGCCCTGGATGATATCGCCGAAATCGATCACGCCGTCGGGCACCTGCTGCCCGTGCGCATCGGGATGGCTGACGACATTGTCGTCGGTGACGTCGTGGTGCACCGGCTGAACGCGCAAGGCGCCTGCGAGCGGCTGGATGCGCTTGACGGCGGCCACCATCGCCTTGGCGATGCGGTCGCGCGCCTCATGGTCCGTTATGGTCGATAGCAGCTGCACGGCGACCGGCCCGGCTCTGCGCAGGTCCCACTGCAGGTTCCGATGCAGGCCGGGATGGTCGAAATCGGCAAGGTCGCGGGCAAGTCTGGCGGAAAGCGCGCCAAGGCCGGCGGCCGCAGCCGGCGGCAAATATTTGCGCTGCGTCAGCGTCCGGCCGGGGAGAAAGCCGAGCAGCCGGATCAGATAGTCCTGTTCGCGGATGGTGATGGTGAGAATGTCGCGGCCGTTCAGGGATGGCACCACCTCGGGTATGCGCGGCGCATCCGGCTTTGCATGCAGATGGCGAATGGCGGCGTTCTGCGCCTCAAGCTCGATCAGCTCATACTCCGCCCGGCAGATCTTCAGCACATAGGCGTTGTCGCCGGCATCGATGCGATAGTTGCGGTCCTGTTGGCTGCCGAGCTCGGTCAATGTCCCGCTCAGGCCGTAATGCGTCTGCAAAATCTCGACCGCGTCTTCCGGCGTAATGTCGGGTCTCGGCAATTGCATACGATTTACGAGCGCGGCGTCGGCCATGGCATCCCCCGGATGGTTCACTTGTGTCGACACTAAACCATTCCACTCTAAAGAAAATTACCCAAAACAGATAGAGCGGTCGAGCAATTGGGAGAAGATAGGCCGCAGATCATGCCCGGCTAGATCGGGCTGATTCTACATCCGGCGGACCTGAAATCCGAATCCCGATCTAAACCAGAGGATGAGAACGGGATTTTCGGCGAAAACCGAACTGCCTTTTCACGATCCCGTTCCCAACTATTCGACCTCGATCGAATAGCTGCAACCGGCCAGCGTCTTGCCGGGGTGGCTGTCGTCTGTCGAGACGTTGAGGGAGATGACCGTATGGAGCACGGTATCGGAATTTTCGAGCTGCTCCCGGTTCGACATGATTTCCTTCGCACCGAGGAATTTGTTCGGCTGGTCGACTGCCGCCGTCACGCCGAGTGTCTTGGCAAGCGGGTGCGGATCAGGCTCGTCGAGCACGGCCAAGGGTCCGGAGGAGGCAAAAGCGATCCTGCTCGTCTGCCGCCCGAAGACGCTTACCGGGGCCGCCAGCTGAAATTCTCTCAGAAGAGGATTGTCTGATGGCAGCTCGCTGATGCCGAATAGCTTCATGGCGGCTGCACTCTCCGGTCCGGTCAGCCACATGGCGAAATCGTTGTAGCTCGGCACGTCGTAGGTCGCACATTCGATCAGCTTGGCAAAATCGATCTTCGTGGGATCGTGCTCGGCAGTCGCGGCGTGCACCGCTGGAGCACCCAAAAGAAACGCCGTCAGCAGCAGCGTTCCGTCACGATAGAATGACATGTCTTTTCCTTGCCTTGGCCCGATTCGATATCAGCAATATCAAATCGGGCTTGAAGCGAAAAGAAAAGGGATGGAAGCCCGTGCCTCAGCCCATGCGCTCGGATGCGTAGCTTCCCGGGCTTGCCGGGAAGACGACGGTGCGGTTGCCGTTGAGGAAGGTGCGGAAGTGGATATGTGCATGGATGGCACGCGCCAGCACCTGGCTCTCCACATCGCGGCCGATCGACACATAGTCGTCCGCTGATTGTGCATGTGTGATGCGCGCCGTGTCCTGCTCGATGATCGGACCTTCGTCGAGATCAGCGGTGACGTAATGCGCCGTCGCCCCGATCAGCTTCACCCCGCGCTCATAGGCCTGCTTGTAGGGATTGGCGCCCTTGAACGACGGCAGGAAGGAGTGGTGGATGTTGATGATGCGGCCGGACATCTTGCGGCACAGCGCATCCGACAGCACCTGCATGTAGCGGGCCAGCACGATCAGCTCGGTGCCGGTCTGCTCGACCAGATCCAGAAGCTGCGCTTCCGCCTGCGGCTTGTTCTCCTTCGTCACCTTGATGTGGTGGAAGGGGATGTCGTGATTGACGACGACCTTCTGATATTCGAAGTGGTTGGAGACGACGCCGACGATGTCGATCGGCAGCGCGCCGATCTTCCAGCGGTAGAGCAGGTCGTTGAGGCAATGGCCGAAACGCGAGACCATCAAGAGCACCTTCATGCGCTTCTTGCTGTCATGAATGTCGGCAACCATGGCAAACTTGTCGGCGATCGGCTTGAAGCCCTCGACCAGTGCCGCCTCACCGACACCCTCTTCGGAAATGAAGGAGACGCGCATGAAGAACATGCCGGTATCGAGATCGTCGAACTGGCTGGAGTCGACGATGTTGCAGCCCTGTTCGGCGAGATAGTTCGATATCGCCGCCACAATCCCGCGCGTCGACTTGCACGCCACTGTCAGTACATAGCTCTTCATATCTCTTACCTCGTAAAGCGGCTCACTGTGGCCGCTCGCTTATCGCAATCAACCGGCAGGGAAAAGCTCCCGACCCAAATCTGAGGCAGAGCTTAGGGCAGGCGGGGGAAAATTCCGTTCCCATTGCGTCTTCCAGCCGCGCATCCCCGTCGTCGTGAGAGAAGACGGCAAGAATCTGATGCCAGAGCGGTCAGACAGCGACTGCGGGCTTCCTTTTCCACTTCCGCCACCGGCTGGGTGTCGTCAGCTCATGGACGATAGCGCCGCCGAGCGCCGAGAAGAGGATGCAGCAGCTGACGAAGATCGGAGCATTCGCCAGAATGTCGATATTCAGGTGGACGCAGACCACACGAAGGACGGCGAGCGTGAAGGCGTGGGTGATATAGATGCTGTAGGAGGCGTCGCCGAGATAATTCAGCGAGCCGATCACCGGGAGCTTCGAAAAGTCTATCGATACCGCCGAATAGACGATGACGATAGCGGGAATCCCCCACATGTATGAGCGCATGCTGGCGTCGCACAGCGTCTCGTTGATCAGCAGGAAAGAAAATCCCATCACCAGGGTCGGCCAGGCAACCGTCTGCGGCAACAGGATCTTGTCGAGATAGAGCTTGGCGAGGAGAACGCCGGCCAGGAATTCATAGATGATCGGATCGCCGTAGAATTTGGCGGCCGTCAGCTCACCCGGCAGGATCCGGCAGAAAAGGATGATGGCCGTCATGGTGCCGAAGAGCGCGGCCATGCGCCATTTCTCGCGCACGAGCAGCAGCAGGCCGAATACGAAATAGAAGAACATTTCGTAGTTCAGCGTCCAGCCGGGGACGACCACGGGGACGGTCAGTGTCGGGTCGGCCGGGTTTTTCCAGGGAAGGAAGAACAGCGAGGCAAAGACATGCGGAAACTCGAAGACCGTCGACTTCAGCAGCGTCGGCGCCACGAGCGCGACACAGGCCGCAAACAGGGTCGCCAGCCAGTAGAGCGGCACGATACGCTGGATGCGGCGGCGGTAGAAATCCAGCGGGCGCACTTCCCGCCCCGTCGTGGTCAGCCACATGACGAAGCCGCTGAGCACGAAGAATATGTCGACGCCAGTCTCGCCGAAGAGGTGGAACACGGTCTGGAAGCCGGGATCGACCTTCGGCACCTGCAGCACCGAATGAAAATAGACGACCATCAGCGCAGCGATGGCACGCAGATACTGCAACTGGACAAGCATCCCGATCCTCACGCGGCCGTAGCCGACGCGAATTGCGGTCAGCCCGGCACCCGGCTTCCATTTAAAGTTTCCGACCGCGCTCGCAGGGTACGCGGCTCCTCAGAAGCGCGCATGTAACCGACAAGCAGCCAGAGCAGCCCGGCGATCTTGATGGAAAAGATCGCCGTGCCGCCAATCATCATATTCAGAAAAATGAAAAGAGAGAGTGAATGGGCGCAGCGTCTCTGTGCCGGCGACTTTCCGGCAGGATAAAGGCAGACGAAGAGCCAGAAGACGATCAGGCCGAAGATCGTCGAGCCGTAGATGAGGTAGACGTAGCCGCTGTCGGCGAATTCGCCGATGCGTGAGATCGACAGGCCGAGCATGGACTGGATGTCCAGGTCGAGCATCTTCTTGACCGTGACGCCGATGCGCCCGGTGAAATTGTCGCCGACCTCGTCCGGCTTCATGAAATGCACGAAGAAGCCGATCAGGATGATGAGCGGCATCAGGATGAGGTTGAATACCTTCGGGATCTTCGGAAACAGGAAGTAGCCGACGATGCTGACGCAGGAAAAGATCAGCATGGTGCGGGTGTCGTTGGTGAGCAGGATCAGCAGTATCGTCGATATGAACAGCATCTTCTCGATCTTGCCGAGCTTCGGCCAGAAGGAGAGCAGATAGATGACGCTGACGCCGCAGAAATTGGCAAGCGACACCTGCTCCAGGAAGATCGACGAGGAACGGTGATCGATGAGGCCGAAGGAGAAGCGCCCCTGGAAGCCGAGCGCATTGGCGAAGAGGCCGGTCGTGTTGAAGCTCACTTGCTTGATGCCGCGCGTGCTCTCGAAATATTCGGCGGGATGGAAGATCGTGACGTAAAACGGCGTGCTGACGACTTCGCAGACGAGGAACAAGAGCACCATAAAGCAGGCGATGCGGAAGATGAGCCTCACCGTGCGTTCGCTCGCCCAGCTGCCGATGCCTGCAAAGGCGAAAATGATCAGCACGTTGCGGAACTGATCGATGAAGGTCAGGCGATTGAAAACGGTAATATAGATCGTCACGATTAACGTGAAGACGAGAAAAAGGACAAGCGGCAGATCCTCCTCGTAGATGCCCTTCTTGAATATAAAGGCCACGCTCGAGATCATCATCAGCCCCTCGCAGAGCACGACATGCGAGACCGAAAGCTGCATGATGTTGTGATTGATATAGGCGAGGATGCAGTTGTAGAGCACCGAAAACAGCGTGATTGCCAGGATCGGATAATCGACGCGTTCTTTGTCGGGGAGGCTCTTCATCTGTTGTCCGGGGCTGCGGCGACCTTTCAAGGCCGACATTACGATGCCGGCGCAAAGATAGCAGCCTCGTGATTCGCGACAAAGCGCTATCCGCCCGGCCATCGGCCGCGCTATCGATCAGCCGGCCGGTTTGACGGCGGTGCAGCTTGCAGCAAGCGGCGTCTTCTTGCCGATCGCGGTGGTGATCGTCTTCATCTGCGGCCGGTCTTTGCCGTTTCGTGGTTGGACATTCAGAGGCTCCTGTGGCGGCCACCACTCGCCCGCCGCCCAATAGGTCCAGCCGAGCCACACATCGCTATTGTCGGCCATGATGCCGAAGACCGCCTTCAGGCCGTCAAGGCAGGGCTCGCTTCCGGGCACGCCGAATTCGCCGAGAAAGCCGCGCTTGCCGTTCTGGCGCAGCCAGTTCGTGACATCGCTCAATCCCTTTTGCGCGGCGTCGCTGCCGTCGCAGACCGGATGCGTCCCGGAACTGTCGGCGTCAAGATATTGATGAAACTCGAAGGCGTAGAAATCGAGCGGATCCTTGACGCCGAGCATGACCGTGCCATTGGCACCGCCACCCAGCCGATCGACCTCCCAGCTCGCAGCGCCAGTCCAGTTCGTGCCGGGCACGAGGATGAGATTGCGCGCACCGACCGTACGGATGCTGCGGATGGCCGTATTGGCCGCCTCCAGCCAGTCGGGCGCCTTGATATCGTGCGGCTCGTTCATCAGGCCGAACAGGACACCCTTGCGATTGGCGAATTCGATGGCAAGCCGCGCCCAGAAATCGCCGAATGCGAGATCCGTCGCCGGTGCCTGCGTCACCTGCACCTTGTCGTAATAGCCGAAATTATGCGGATCGAGGACGACGGCCATGCCGTGCTTTTGAATGAGATCGACGGCATCCTTCAGCCTCTGCAGTTCCGCCCCGTCGAAAGGCTGGCCGAGCACCGGTTGCAAGCGCTCCCAGCGGAAGGGCAGACGCACGACATTCGTGCCCTTGCCAGCGAAGTAACGCACGGTCTCTTCCGAGGGATAGGTGTAGTTGACGCCGAGCGCGCCGTCGCGGTCGCCATATTCGGCGCCGGAGAGATTGATGCCGCGATAGCAGAGCTGCGATGCGGCAAACCCGTTGCCGGCCGGCAAGGCGGAAGCAAAAGCCACCGTCGCGGCAAGCAGGCAACGCAACAGTCTCGTTTTCGGTCCGGCCATGGCACGCTCCTGCTTTGAAGGCGTCATTTTCATAGGGACCATCCTGTTGAGCAATGGTGAATGCAAACGGCTCACCGGTTCCCGATTCGTTACTTCCTGTGAGCGTCCTTAATGTTCCGTTAGCCAAACATTTCTAAACTTGCGGCATCTGCCGGGCGCGACTTGCCCGCAGAGCGTTGAAAGCCTGACATGAGCTCAATGGAACGAAGCAAACGATCGGACCGACTTCCGGGTTGGCGTGGCATTGAGCCGTCTGACGAGCAGCGTCAGGGCTTGCGTCCGCGCAGCCCGCTGCTGCGCCCGCGCGACTTCGTTACCGAGGCGGAGCCGGATGTGGCTGCTCGGCCGGCTGAGGAGCCGGCAAGTAGAGCAGCCGCCCGCGCACCGGAGCAAACAAAACGCGAATTCCAGGCGGAAACAATCCAGTCGCCCGCAGCCAAGGCGCCCATAGCCAAGCCGATTGCAGCGCCCATGCCGGAGCCCGTGGCCGTTGCCGTGCCGCCGGCCGATATGCAGCCGGTGCCTGCTGCAAGTGCCGATACGCCCTTGCTCGACCTGCGCAGTGCGGTTCGCGCGATTTGGGGCAAGAAACGTGTGGTTCTCGTACTGGCGCTGGTCGGCGCCGTACTGGGCGCGGGCGCCATTCGGTTGGTACCGCAGAAATTCTCCGCCGCAACCAGTCTTTATTTCGATCCTCGACCTGCCGGCAACGCCGATTCCTCGCAGCAGGCGCCGACGGCACCCGAGTTGATCCTGACGATGATCGACAGCCAGACGCAGATCCTGTCTTCGGGCCGGGTGCTTGGCCATGTCGTCGACGCTTTGAAGCTCGATCGTGATCCGCAGTTCAACGGAGGCACGACGGGCGACACCGCCAAATATGTTGCGACGGCAACGCTGGCGAAGGCCGTGCAGATCGCCCGCGAGGCGAGCACCTATGTCGTGACGTTGAAGGTGACGACGCGCGATCCGCAAAAATCGGCCACGATTGCCAACCAGCTCGTCTCTTCCTTCATGCAGGAAGAGAGCAAGGCGGCTGCCAGCAGCTACAAGACCAGCAACACCGCATTGGACAGCCGGCTCGACGATCTGCGTCAGCAGGTGCTTGCAGCTGAAAAATCAGTCGAAACCTATCGCGCCGACAACGATATCGTCGCCGTCGAGGGCAATCTGATTTCCGACAAGCGCCTGACTGCGCTCAACGACATGCTGGTGACCGCGCAGCAGAAGACGATCGAGGCGAAGGCGCGCGCCGACGCAGCCGGCAAGCTGAGCTTCGAGGATGTCGTCTCCAACAATCCGGCGGCCAGCGCTACATCAACGGCCTTGAGCAGTCTGCGCCAGCAATATGCGGCGCTTGCCGCTAATGTCGGCAGCCTGCAAAGCCTGCTCGGCGCCCGCCATCCCCGCCTGCTCGCCGCCAAGTCCTCACTGGACAGCCTGGGAGCTGAAATCCGCAACGAATTGCAGCGGCAGATGACCTCGGCGCGCTCCGACTACGAGCAGGCGCAGAGGGCCGAACAGGACATCGGCAAGGAATTGACGGTGCAGAAGGCATCCCAGGTCAATACGTCGGGCAAGCTCGTCGGCCTCAACGAGCTGCAGCGCAAGGCCACTGCCGCCCGCGATCTCTACGAATCTCTTCTGAAGCGCTCCGGCCAGACCAGCGATGCGCAGGATCTGTCGCGCAGTAATATTCGCGTCATCTCCGAAGCGGAGCCACCGCTGACGGCGGATGGGCCGAGCCGCAAGGTGATGATGGTGGCGGGGTTCATTGCCGGCGCGATCTTCGGCGCCGGGATCGGCATGGCCTTTGCCATCCTCCTTGGCCTATTTCGGCACCCCATTGTCCGCAGCTATCTCGGCAAGTGACCTTTTCTCAATTTTCTGCACTGGCAGCGTCTTCAACATCGAGGATGCAATTGTGCGCCGGCTGTTCTACATGTAAGTCGGCGCTGGAATGAATTGAGACCCGCTAATGAAAGTGCGATACGATCATTGTACGTCATGCGGCGCATCGTGAGACAATCTATGCGAGAGAAGCAGCGTACCGCTTTGATGACCGGCACCAAGGGGAACTGACCGATGGTGCCCGCGGATAAGCTCGTTCTGCCGTTTCTGGCATTGCCGCGCCCAACCAAGCGCGCGCTCGCCTTGCTTGTTGATGCCAGCCTCTGCGTGCTGACGGTCTGGTTCGCCTACTGCTTGCGCCTCGACGATTGGGTCATCCTGGAAGGCATCGAGTGGCTGCCCGCCATTGTCTCGCTTCTTGTCGCCATCCCCATCTTCATCGTGCTGGGCCTCTATCGTGCCATCTTCCGATACGCCGGTCTGTCGGCCTTTGTGACCGTCGTCAAGGCGGTGGCGATCTACGCGCTCGCCTTCATGACGATTTTCACGGCGATCAGCGTGCCGGGCGTGCCGCGCACGGTCGGCATATTGCAGCCCTTGCTGCTGCTGATCGCAATCGGCCTGTCTCGCATGTGGACGCGCTATTGGCTCGGCAATGCCTATCAGCGGCTCCTGAACCGCAATCAGCTCGCCAAGGTATTGATCTACGGCGCCGGTGCTTCGGGCCGGCAGCTTGCGGGCGCTCTTGCCAACAGCGCCGAACTGAATGTGGTCGGCTATCTCGACGATGATCGAAACATGCACGGCAGCATCATGGGCGGCCTGCCCATCTACAACCCGGCCGACCTTCCGGCGCTTGCCGCTTCGGGTGACATCAAGGACGTGCTTTTGGCCTTGCCGAATGCGACGCGGCAGCGACGCAATGAAATTCTCGAAAACATGCGCAAGGCGCGCGTCACCGTACGCACCATGCCGGATCTGACGGCGCTCGCGCAGGGGCGCGTCGCCGTCTCCGACCTGCGCGAACTCGATATCGAGGATCTGCTCGGCCGCAACGTCATCGCTCCCGACCGGGCTCTGATCGAGAAAAACATCCGCGGCAAGGTGGTCATGGTGACCGGCGCGGGCGGATCGATCGGCAGCGAGCTTTGCCGCCAGATCCTGAAGAATGGGCCATCTTCCCTGCTGCTGGTGGAGCAGAGCGAATTCGGCCTCTATGCCATTCACGGCGAGCTGGAGAAGTCGGCGGCCTCCGCTGGACAAGCCGACATTCGCATCATCCCCTTCCTCGCCTCCGTCCGAGACGGCCAGCGGATCAGGCAGATCATGGAGGCATGGCGGCCGAAGACCGTCTATCACGCCGCCGCCTACAAGCACGTGCCGCTCGTCGAATACAATCCCGTCGAAGGCGTCCGCAACAACGTGCTCGGGACGCTGATTACGGCGGAAGCAGCCCGCAAGCATGGGGTGGAGAACTTCGTCCTCATCAGCACCGACAAGGCGGTGCGGCCGACCAACATCATGGGCGCCAGCAAGCGGCTGGCGGAAATGGTGCTGCAGGCGATGGATGCCGATCGGAAGCCGGGCACGGACGGCACGAATTTCGCCATGGTCCGCTTCGGCAACGTCCTTGGTTCCTCCGGCTCCGTCGTACCGCTCTTCCGCCAGCAGATCCGCGATGGCGGTCCGATCACGCTGACACATCCGGAAATAACCCGCTATTTCATGACCATCCCCGAAGCATCGCAGCTGGTGATCCAGGCAGGCGCGATGTCGGGAGGCGGCGACGTCTTTCTGCTTGATATGGGTGAGCCGGTGCGTATTGCCGATCTCGCCCGTCGCATGGTGGAACTATCCGGCCTGACCGTGCGGGATGCGGATGAGCCCGATGGCGACATCGAGCTGGAAATCACCGGGCTGCGGCCGGGCGAGAAGCTCTACGAGGAATTGCTGATCGGCGACAACCCGCAGCCGACGAGCCATCCGCGCATCATGCAGGCCAAGGAGGATTTCCTGCCCTGGCTGGAGCTTTCAAAGCGGCTTTCCGCACTCGAGGCGGCGTTGAACGAAAACGACATACCCTTGGCGAGAGCCTTGCTGGAGAAGCTCGTCTCCGGCTACGCGCCAAGCAGTGAAGTGGTGGATCTGGTCTATCGCGAACGCGAAACGGACCTGGCGGTCGACCGGCCGGACCTCGACAACGTCGTGCCGCTATAGAGCATGTTCGACCGCATGCTGCGGTTTTCATCCAGATCGATGGCAGATGGCGAAACGGAACGGTCGAACGCTTCTGTGCGGCGCCGATCGTCTGATCTCAGCGTCAGGTGAGTTCGTTTATCGCTTGACGCCGATGGCGTAACGCCAGCGGCGCAGCTGGTCGCAGGTGCGGAACCAGTGCGCCGTCAGCCTTAACAGGAAATGCCGCTTTACGGCGCGATAGTGCACGCGCTTGCCGATTGTTGTATCGGCGCGATGCGGGCTGAATTCCACGAGATTTTCCTGGGTCGTAAACGTCTCGACACCGGTGGACCAGCCGCGCTCGAGGGCGACGTCGTAGGGAAGCAGCAGGGGCTTCAGCGTCACCAGCAGGTTCATCGCGGCTTTGCGGTTGACGATATAGCAGGCGGCCGAGCCTTGAGGACCGTGCATGCAGCGGCCGACGACATCCTTTTCGGTGGTCTCGCCTACCGGTTTGAAGCCCACCAGGCGATGATTGACGAGCTTGACGAGGCGTGCGCCGCTGACACTCTCCATTGCAGCGATAGCCCGCGGGATCAGCCTCTCGTTGAGATCGACGTCGTCTTCCATGATGATGGCCATCTTGTCGCCGGTGGCGACGAATTGCTCAAGAGCGAGCAGATGGCTGCGATAACAGCCATATTCGCCCGGCAGAAGCTGGCGGCCATTATAGTAGATGAACGAGCTGGGCTGAAAATCGACGCGATCCTTCTCCTCAATTGCCCGACCGTCGATTCCCGGAACCCGCGTGACGTCCAGATCGTATTCCGCCGCCTGGCTGCTCAAACGCTCCCACCGATCGCGGGAGCGATCGAGGTTGATGATATAGATGCGCACCTGCTGGGCGCTGTCGTCAGCAAGCATGGGGTTGATCATGTGAGGGGGGCGATCAATCTGTTCGAGAATGACTTTTACTCCTGCAAACAGAAATCGTGTCGACAGTTACTGGAATGACGGTTTTGCTACTATATAACATGCTTACGAATTGTCGCAAATTCCGATTGCTCGCCTGCGTTGCATTTGGGGATAAAAGCATTTCGTTTGGTGTAACGAAGCGTGAATACCGCTGTCCCGCCCCAGGAGCCTGCGCCTGCCGACGTCTTTGAAAGGGTGTCCGGTTGGCGGTTGGCGCGTGGCGCTGGCCTTACTATATTGGAAACATGCGGCGTGCGGTTCTTGCGCTTGCATGGGTAAAGGAGCCTAGCAATTCATGTGGAACAAATCGAAGATTGCCATTGCTGCTCTGTTCCTTGCTGGAGCCATGCCGGTAGCGGCACTGGCAGACAATCCGCTTCTCCCCAAGCCGTATGTCGCTCCCGTCTATCCCTACAGGAATCTGCCAGGGGTGACAGCGCCCAAAATGGCGGCCGATGAGCAATTCGAATGCCGCACGACGACAGTGCATTCGGATGAGTTCTATAGAGGTTTTTACTATCGGGGCCTGCCGCGCCTGGGCTATGTCTGTGAGCAAAACGGCGTCATCTCCACCAGCACCAGGAAGCCGAACTATCAATATTGGCAGTATAACAGCCAGGACCGATAAGACGGCGCGGACGGACCTGCTGAAATAAGCGGCAATGTAGTCGAACCAGGCGCAGCTTCATGCTTGAAGGCTGCGCTTTTTTAGACTGTGATCTGAAAATAAATTTCATGTTTCCGTGTAAATGCGCGAACGTCGTTGACGAATGCGAAAAATTGCCCCAAGATTACGAAAATAAATTACGTAATGGGAACTCAAAAGCATGCGAGTTGGAATCATTGGGCTGGGATTCCGCCTGGGCTATCTGGGCTATGTGTTCAAGGCGATCGATGAGAGCTTCGAGATTGCCGGTTGTGTCGATCCGGAACCCGCGGGCCTGCCTGGTTTGATCGAGCAGGGCATTTCCGCCGGAAAGGCCTATGCCACTCCCCAAGAGCTGATTGCGAATGAAAAGATGGATTTGTTGATGATCGGTTCGCCGAACCATCTGCATCTCGAGCATATCCGCATCGGCCTCGAAGCCGGCCTCAAGATTTTCTGCGAAAAGCCGATTGTTACGACCATCCAGGATAGCATCGAGCTTGCTCGGCTGATGGCCAAGTTCGGCCATGAACGGCTGATGGTCGGTCTCGTCCTGCGCTACTCGCCCATGTATCGCGATCTGCTGGTCGCCCAGGCCGAAGGAAAGCTTGGCCATGTCGTTTCCATCGAAGCGTCCGAACATATCGAGCCCTATCATGGCGCCTTCTTCATGCGCGACTGGCGCCGCTACCAGCATTATTCCGGCAGCTTCATGCTGGAGAAGTGCTGCCACGATCTCGACCTTTACAATGGCGTCGTCGGCGCGCGGCCGGAGCGGGTTGCAAGCTTCGGCGGCCGCAAGAGCTTCATTCCGGAAAACGATCCGGCACGGGAAGGCATCAACGACCTCGAACTTTTCCATCGCAAGCCGAGCGGCTGGATGGGATCGGACAAGGTCTTCGACAGCGATGGCGACATCATCGACTATCAGGTCGCGATCGTCGAATACGCCAACGGCGTCGGCATGAATTTCCACACCAATCTGAACGTGCCCGACCAGTTCCGCCGCTTTGCCATCATGGGCTCGCGTGGTATGGCAGAAGGCGACTTCATTCGCGGTTATTTCAACGTTCACGAGATGCTGACCGGCAAAAAGGTGATCGAAAAGACCTATGCGACGCGCACGACGCTTTCGCAGCACTACGGAGCCGATGAACAGATGGCTGCCGATATCATCGCGCACGTCAAGACGGGCCTGCACCTGCCGGTGTCGACCCAGAATGCGCTTGAGGCGGGCATTCTGGCGCTCTCGATGGACGAGGCGCGCATGAAGAGGACTGTCGTCGATCTCCGACCGATCTGGGACGAGTTCGACGAAGCGCTCTATTCAAAAGTAGCCTAGGGAGGGGCGCAAGATGGGTGTTCAACGCAGCACAGTCATCTTCGCTTGGATCCTTCTCTTTCCAGCCCTTCTTTATGTCATCGTCATCGTCGCCTATCCGCTAGTCGACACTGTTGTCCTGTCCTTCACCGACGCGTCGTTGAAGAAGGTGACGAATTGGGTCGGCTTCGAGAATTATGCGAAGATTTTCAACGACACTTTCGCGGGCGTCATCGTCCGCACCTTCATCTGGACGTTCTTCTCCGTGTCGATCAAGATGATCATCGGCACGTTGGGGGCGGCGCTTTTGAATTCGGCAGTTCCGGGTCGGTCGCTTTTCCGGGTGCTGACCATGCCTCCCTGGGTTGTGCCGATGGCGATCGGCATCTTCATGTGGGGCTGGATGTATAATGGCCAGTTCGGCATGATTTCAGGCCTGCTGCAGCGTTTCGGCATCGTCGGCAGTCCGGTGGCGTTCCTTGCTTACGGTAGCTCGGCCTTCTGGGCGACGATCGTCACCGACGTCTGGATCGGCGTGCCGATGGTCACTCTTTATATGCTGGCGGCTATGCAGGCGATCCCGCATGATCTCTATGAGGCCGCCTGGACGGATGGCGCCGGTCGCTTCTATCGCTTCCGCCGCATCACCCTGCCGCTGCTGGTGCCCTCGCTGGTCACCATGTCGATGCTGTCGCTGATCGCCACCTTCAACTCCTTCGACATCATCTGGATTTTGACCCGCGGCGGCCCGAACGGCGAAACGACGACGATGATCATTGACACCTATCGCACCGCGATCGGCTCCTACAAATATGGTGAGGGTGCCGCCCGCGCAGTGTTGATCTGCATCTTCCTGTCGATCTTCTGCCTTGCCTATTTCCGCCTGACCAGCCGCTTTTCCACGGGAGCCAAGCAGCGATGAGCCAGCCTTCGATGATCAATCGCTACAAGTGGTACGAGCTCATCGGCATTTATGCCGGAATCCTGCTGTTCCTGACTTTCGTGCTGGCACCCTTCGTCGAAGGGTTCTTGGTCTCGCTGAAGCCGCTCAGCCAGCTCTTCTCGTCGCCCTACCGCTTCATTCCCGAGAACGGCTCGTTCGCAGCCTATCGCACGATGTGGACCAGCGTGCCCGGCTTCGGCTGGTATATCTTCAACTCGTTCCTGATTTCCGGCGTGAGCACTATTATCGTGCTGATCCTCGTCGTGCCGGCGGCCTATGCCTTCGCGCGTTTCGAGTTCAGAGGCTCCGGCCTACTGCTCGGTGCCTTCCTGGCGGTCAACATGTTTTCCGGCGCCGTGCTGTTGATCCCGCTGTTCCGGCTCATGCGCTCCTTCGGCGTGCTGAACACCTATTTTGCAATGATCATACCGGGTGTCGCTTTCCTCATTCCCTCCGGGATCTGGTTGCTGCGCACCTATATGATGCGCATTCCGAAGGAGCTCGACGAGGCGGCCTTTGTTGATGGTGCCAGCCATTTCTATACGCTGCGTCGCGTCATCCTGCCGATCGCCATGCCAGGCATCACCGTCGTCGCCATTACCACTTTCATCGGTTCCTACGCACAACAGTTCATCTACGCTCTTACTTTCAATTCGAAGACGGAATACATGCCGCTGCCGGTTGGGCTCTTTGCCTATTTCGGCCGGCAGGAGGTCGTCTGGAACGAACTCATGGCCGCAAGCTTCGTCGGCATCGCGCCGGCGCTGGTCGTGATCTTCTTCCTGCAACGGTATCTCGTCAGCGGTCTGACCGCTGGCGCGGTGAAGCAATAAAATCAATCAACCACCAGAGAACGGGAGCTTAAACGTGACATTCCATTTCAAAACGGGGCTGCTTGCGCTGGCCTTGCTCGGCTCCACAGCGCTTGGCGCCGTGACGGCCCATGCCGCCGACAAGGAGATCAGCTGGATCTATTGCGGCGACAGCATCGACCCGATCCATGTGAAATATATCAAGCAATGGGAAGACAAGAATCCGGGTTGGGCAGTCAAGCCTGAAGTCGTTGGCTGGGAGCAGTGCCAGGACAAGGCAACGACGCTCGCTGCCGCCGGCACGCCGGTCTCCATGGCCTATGTCGGTTCGCGTACGCTCAAGCAGTTCGCCGAGAACGATCTCATCGTTCCGGTCCCGATGACGGATGCGGAAAAGAAGACTTACTATCCGAACATCGTCGATACCGTCACCTATGACGGTCAGCAGTGGGGCGTGCCGATCGCGTTCTCGACCAAGGCGCTCTACTGGAACAAGGACCTCTTCAAGAAGGCGGGCCTCGATCCGGAAAAGCCGCCGACCACCTGGGCTGAGGAAATCGCCGACGCCAAGGCGATCAAGGAAAAGACCGGCGTTCCCGGCTACGGCCTGTCGGCCAAGACCTTCGACAACACCATGCACCAGTTCCTGCACTGGATTTACAGCAACAACGGCAAGGTGATCGACGGCAACAAGGTCGTCCTCAACAGCCCTGAAGTGCTGGCCGCGCTTCAGGCCTACAAGGACATCACGCCTTACTCCGTCGAAGGACCGACGGCTTACGAGCAGAACGAAATGCGCGCCATCTTCCTGGATGGCAAGGTCGGCATGATTCAGGCTGGTTCGGGTGCTGCCTATCGCCTGAAGGAAACGAAGATCAACTGGGGCGTCGCTCCGCTGCCGCTCGGCCCGTCGGCCAAGGGTCAGGGCACGCTGCTCATCACCGATAGCCTTGCCGTCTTCAAGGGCAGCGGCGTCGAGGACAAGGCGATCGAATTCGCGAAGTTCATCACCTCTCCTGGTCCGCAGGGCGAATACGAGCTGCAGGGCGGCGCTGGCCTCACGCCTCTGCGTCCGTCTCCGCAGGTCGACGAGTTCCAGAAGAAGGATCCCTTCTGGAAGCCGTTCATCGACGGTATTAGCTACGGTGGTCCCGAGCCTCTGTTCAAGGACTACAAGGGCTTCCAGAACGTCATGATCGAGATGGTCCAGTCGGTCGTAACGAGCAAGGCCCAGCCTACGGATGCCCTGAAGAAGGCAGCTGCGGATCTCGAGCAGTACAAGTAAGCCTGCAAGTAACCGGGCCGCGCGCATCGCGCGCGGCCTTTGGAGCCCTGCCCGCCTAGTAGCGGCGCCGCGCGGAGACAGAGTTTGGGAAAGCTGCACCTTAATCAGGTCAAGAAATTCTACGGTCATTTCGAGGTCATCAAGGGCGTCGAGCTTGACGTTACGGACGGTGAATTCATCGTCTTTGTCGGTCCGTCCGGCTGCGGCAAGTCGACCCTGCTGCGTATGATCGCCGGCCTCGACGAGGTGACCAGCGGCGACATCATGATCGATGGCAACCGCGTCAACGATTTGCCGCCGGTCAAGCGCGGCATCGCCATGGTCTTCCAGTCCTATGCTCTCTATCCGCATATGTCGGTGTTCGAGAACATTGCCTTCCCGTTGCGGGTCGAGAAGATGCCGGAAGACAAGCTCAAGGCCAAGGTCGAGCATGCTGCCCGCATTCTGCATCTCGAGCAGCGCTTGCAGCAGAAGCCGGGCATGTTGTCGGGTGGCCAGCGCCAGCGCGTCGCCATCGGCCGCGCCATCGTTCGCGAACCGAAGATCTTTCTTTTCGACGAGCCGTTGTCGAACCTCGATGCCGCTCTGCGCGCCGATATGCGCATCGAGCTGGCGAAGCTGCATCATCAGCTGCAGGCGACCATGATCTATGTGACCCATGATCAGGTCGAAGCCATGACCATGGCCGACCGGATCGTCGTTCTCAATGCCGGCGAAATATCGCAGGTCGGCGCGCCGCTGGAGCTTTATCACAAGCCTGCGAATACGTTCGTCGCCCAGTTTATCGGCAATCCGAAGATGAACTTCCTGCCCGTGACGTGCACGAATGTCAGCGATGCCGGCGTCGAGATAGACTACAAGGGCCAGAAGGTGGTGCTGCCCGTGGCACCACGCCAGGGTGCGGTCGGCAAGACGCTGACGCTGGGTATCCGGCCGGAGCATGTCCAGCTCGGTGAGGGCGATCTGACATTGACGATTGTGCCGACCGTAGTCGAGCATCTGGGGGCCCAGACGGTTGCCTATGCATCCGCCGAGGGCATCGATGAGAATTTCTGCGCCACGCTGCCCGGCAGCGCTGCCATCCGCCTGGAGGCGCCGCTGAAGACCGGCATCCGCATTGCCGATTGCCACCTCTTCGATGAGAACGGCCAGGCTTTCGAGCGTCGCGTCGAACTCACCGAGATCGACATGGAGCTCTTGAGCTCTACCGCCTCCTAAAGCAATTCCAGGAAAAGTGCACAGCGGCTTTCCGTCCGGAATTGCATCAAACAGACGGTTAGAGTGGGTTGGCGATTCCATGAAGCGCCGACCCATTCTACCGGAGGCGGTCGTCTGCCGATGCAAAACCGCGCCGACCGCGCAATCTTGGCGGGAACTATAAGACAAAAGAAAACGGCGGCCCGCGGGCCGCCGTTTTCTGTTTAAGGAGAGTGTCTGCGCCTACCAGACCAGGCCGCGAGCCGCCACGTCCTCGACGCGCGTCACCACGCCGCCGCGGTGGAACACCATCTGATCGAACAGATTGGAAACCACGCAGGTGTGATTGGGAATGATGCGGATCTTGTCTCCGATCTGCGGGCGTGCGCCCGTGCAGTTCGACAGATCAATCACGCCATGCTCTTCCGAGAGGCCCTTGATGATGGCTTCCGGGTACTCCACCACCTGGCCGAAATCCGCAAAGCCGAGGAGATCGGAGGTAAGGGCCTTCGAACCGGCATCGATGACGGCGCGGTCTTCGGTCGGTCGCGAGACGACGGTGGCGAGGATGTGCATCGCGCAATCCTCCTCGCGGCAATGGCCGGCGCGCACCATGGATCTGTCATTATAGATATAGGTTCCGGCACGGTGTTCGGTGGCGGCCGTGACGAGATGGGCTTCGAACAGGCTCGGTGTGCCGCCGTTGCTGACGATCGGGCACTCGATGCCCTGGTTTTTCAGCAGCGCGACGGATTCGGCCAGAAAGGCCTGTGTCGCTGCAGCATTGTTCGGCTTCGGATAGCTCATCAAGCCGCCGAAGACGAGGCCTGGCTTACCGGCAATATGCTTGCCGAGCGCGGCTGCCTGTTCCGGCGTCTGCACGCCGCATCGGGCACCGCCGGTGTCGCACTCCACCAGCACGGTGAGCGGCTTGCGTTCGGCAAACCAGGCGGAAAGCCCATCGACGGTGACGGTGCTGTCGGCCACAACCTTCAAGCCGGAAATGCGATCGTTCAAGGCCGAGAGGCGAACAAGCTTTTCAGCACCGAGGATGTTGAAGGTGATCAGGATGTCTTCGAAGCCCGCGTCGGCGAAGGCTTCGGCCTCGGTGATCTTCTGGCAGTTGATCCCCTTGGCGCCGGCGGCGACCTGGGCGCGCGCGAGCGCCGGAATCTTGTGCGTCTTGATGTGCGGCCGAAAGTTCAGGCCGTGTGCATCCATATAGGATTGCACGCGGGCGATGTTCCCAGCCAGCCGGTCTTCGTCAATGATCGGGCGAGGCGTCGAGAGCCCTTCGATGCGGTCGCCGGTCTTGGGGCTGATTTCCGAGGCGATATCATGTGCCATATCAGGCGTCTTTCCGTTCTGCCGCATGCGGATCGGCCACCATCGGCCAGATGTCTTTCCGCGCACGGCGATAGGGGGTACGGGCTGGATTGTTTGGATAGGGCGTTCCGGCCGAGCAGTAAAGGATCTCCGAGGCGATCTTGGAGAAGGATGCGTAGAAGTGATTGGTCGATTTGATGACCAGGATCTTCTTAGTCGTGGGGTCGATGCCCATGACCGAGAAAAGGCTCGGGTCGAAGCTTTGCGCGCGCGTCGAATTCAGGATGATGTCGATACCATCGAGCTGAATATGTGCAGCGTCGCCGAAGGGCGCAAAGCTCTCGCCGAAACGCATCTCGGCATTGGTGACGAGGCGCACGATCTTGACGTGGCCGTCGATGGGGTTGCCGGTGCCCGGCGCCGATTTCGCGCCGAAGCGCAGCGGAATTTCAGCACCTTCGCCGGCTGCCATACAGATCTGCACGGCCATCGGATCCCAGATCGTGCCGATCGCCGTGTCGGTGGCGCCGCGGTCGAGCAGTTCCTGAAGGACGACGGTGGCGTCTCCCGCCGTGCCGCCGCCCGGATTGTCCCAGAGGTCGGCAACGACGACCGGGCCTGATGTCGCGGCCATGGCCTGGCTGACGGCCTGCTTCTCGTCGATCTGCGGCATGATGAACGTGCCGCGCTTGGAGAAGAGTTCCAGCCCGAGATCGCGGGCGATCGCAGATCCCTTATCCGGCTTATTATCGGTGACGACAAGCAGCTTGGTGCCCATCTCCGGCACATCGCCGGCCATGAAGCCGTGAATGACAGATATCGACAGGATATCGGCATCGCTCTTTTCCATCGCCATGATCTTGTCGACGAAGGAGCGCATCGGCTCGCGCGATGTCGGAAAGACGTCGATCATACGGCAATCGAACACCGACGTCACCGGATTGACGCGGCCTTCGAGCGCATCGATGGCGATGCGCCAGAGATCCTCGGCGCGATCGACGAAATCCGTGTGCGGGAATTCCTTGAAATAGACGAAGAAGTTCGCAGCGGCGAGGCGCTTCTCTGTCAGATGGCTGTGCGGATCGAGTTCGGCGCAAACGAGGATATCCGGCCCGACGATCTCGCGGACACGCGACAGGAAATCGCCCTCGGTGTCTTCGTAACCATCGGCGACCATGGCGCCGTGCAACCCGAGCACGACGGCATCGACGGGCATTGCCGCCCGCAACTGGCCGAGGATTTCGTCCCTGAGCTCTTCATAGGTCAGGCGATTCACCAGTCCGGCCGGATCCGCCCAAGTGGCGGTGCCTTCGATCACTTCCCAGCCCTTTTGCACAGCGATCCGCCGTCCCACAGTGATCGGGGCGGAGCAGAGCGTCGGCGTTTCCGGGTGCATGCCCGGCGGCGCATAAAGAGACGCCTCGAACGCGCGTCGGTCGATGCAGATGGGGGAGAAGGTGTTCGTCTCGGTCGCTAGGGCCGCGGTGAAAATGCGCAATGATGTCGCCTCTATTCCATGGGATTCGGCAGATAGCCGGTAAAGCCGCTGATCTTCCAGCGTCCCTCATGCAGGCGGCAATAATAGAGCGTCTGCCATTTCAGCACGTCGATGCTGCCATCCGACTTCTTCAGGCTGCCGTTGAACTTCTTGCGCACCAGCGCCATATCGCCTTCGATCTCGATATCCTCGAGCGTCGTCGTGGTGAAAATGGCCGTGCGTGGATCTTCGGCGAAGGATTGCGTGGCGAAGTCGCGCGCCTGGCGCAGCCACTCGTCGCGATAGGCCGTCAGGGTCGGGAAGGCGAGCCGCCATTTGTCGGGGCTGACTTCACGCCGGCCGTCGATGCCGATGAAGCCCTCTTCGACGAAATCGCCTGCAACGCTCGACCAGTCTGCGGCGAGGAAGGCATCGATATCACGCGTTACGAGCATCTCCCAGATCGCGTGCCTGGCGGCATCGCTGGCAGGGAAGGGATTCTTGAAGGGATCACGCATTGTATCCGCCGTCATTTAAATTCTTTTCATAATTTCCGATTTTCACTGGTCAAATTCTGCTTTCTATGGTCATTTGTCAACGTATCAAGAAAATAATTTGCAGGAATCATATGATGTTTGTCACATGCATGGTTCCCGTCAGATAGGCGCGAAAGGCAAACCGCGCCCCTCGCACACTCGTAAGTAGGCATTGGTGACGAAGTGCGAGATTGAGATGGTTTGCGTCGCCTATTAAATATCGGACGTTTAGAACCCAGCGACAGAATAAAGGGGGAGCTGATGGATATCTTCACGACCATGCAGGATGAAAGAGGCCGGCTTTCGCAATCGGAAATCCGCATCGCCGACATCGTCCTCAACGACTTCGAATTCGCCGTCAACGCCTCCATCATCGAGCTGGCCGGCAAGGCGGACGTCTCTCCGCCGACTGTGACGCGGTTCTGCCGCCGTCTCGGCTGTGAAAGCTTCTCCGATTTCAAGGTGCAGCTGGCCCGCACCGCCTATGTCGGCATGCGCTACCTCAAGCCCGAGCCGAAGAGCATAGCGCCCGCCGACGTCGCGCAGGACATTATTACCAAGGCGCAGAATGCGCTCTTTCTGCTGCATCGCGGGCTGGACGTGGCTGCCATCGAGCAGGCGGCAAACCGGCTTGCCGACGCGGAGATGATCTACGCCTTCGGCTCCGGCGGCAATTCGTCGATGATCGCCAGCGAGATACAGAACCGCCTGTTCCGGCTCGGCCTGCGCATTACCTCGAGTTCCGACCACAGCATGCAGCTGATGATGGCCGCTGCTGCCAAGCCGGCGGATGTGTTGATCGGCTCTTCCTTTTCCGGTCGCAATGCCGAGCTGGTGCGCGCCTTCACGCTGGCGCGCGAGGCCAAGGTGCCGACCATCGCACTGACGCAGAGCGGAAGCCCCGTGGCGCATGTCGCCGATATCACCGTGCCGATCGATCTGCCGGAAGGCGACAATATCTATAGGCCGACATCGACGCGCATCGCCTATTTGGCCGTGCTCGACATCCTCGCCAGCCTCGTCGCCTATCGCCTTCGTCCGCAAGCCACGGTGATATTGCGCCGTATCAAGCAGCAACTCGTCACCCATCGCGACGGCGACGACCGTCAGCTTCTTGGGGACTAGAGCAATTCCAGCAAAAGTGCGCAGCGGTTTTGCGTCCGGAATTGCACAGAGAATAACAATAGACAGCGGCGGACGCCCGCCGCTCGGGAACTTAGTCAGAGGAAAGCCATATGAGTAAATCCGTTGCCATCGTTACCGGGGCCGCAGGCGATATCGGTCGCGCCATCGCTAAACGCCTGGCCGATGATCACGATGTCATCCTGCTTGTCGATATCGACGAAGCTGCCGCGCAGAAGGCGGCGCAGACGCTAGGCCCCGCAGAGCGTTTCGTCGCGTTCAAGGCGGATATAACAAGTGAGATCGACACGGCCGAAATGGCGAAAGCCGCGTCAGGACTGGGCACGCTCAGGACATTGGTCAACAATGCCGGAGCGGCCCGCGCGGTCAGCTTGCACGACACGACGCCGGAGATATGGCGGGCCGACAATGCCCTCAACCTAGAAGCCGCTTTCCTCTGCTTCCGCGCCGTCGAGGACATGCTGAAGGCGTCGAAGGGATCGGTCATCAACATCGCCTCCGTCAACGGCATGGCAGTTTTCGGTCATCCCGCTTACAGCGCCGCCAAGGCCGGGCTGCTGCATTTCACCCGGTTGGTGGCAGTGGAGTACGGCAAGTTCGGCATCCGCTCGAATGCCGTTGCACCGGGCACAGTGCGCACCCAGGCCTGGGAGGTGCGTGCCGCCGCAAATCCGAATGTTTTCGAGGAGGCCAAGCGCTGGTATGCGCTGCGTCGCGTCGTCGATCCCGTCGATGTCGCCAATGCGGTGTCGTTTCTCGCAAGTCCGCTCGCCTCGGCCATTACGGGCGTCTGCCTGCCGGTCGATTGCGGCTTGACGGCAGGGCAGGCGGAACTCGCCCACACCTTCACACAGTCCGATCATTATTGATGCTCGTTGCCAAAGGGGAATTTAGATGCAGCCGGCCTCCTATCATCTCGAAAACACCTGGTCTCCGGAGGGAGGAAAGCATGGTCGCCTGACCCTGACGCTTTTCAATTTCTCGGATGCGCCTCTTTCGAATTTCCGCCTTGCCTACACGACGCTGACGCGCTTCATCGATCCGAAGATCTGTGAGAATGCCGTCTTCGTGCGCCGCAACGCCAATTTTCATGAGTTCGCGCCGCCGGCCGGCCTGTCCATAGCTCCCGGCGAGAGCTGGACATTCACGGTTTCCAGCCTCCACCGCGTCGCGAAGCATTGCACCGATGGCGCCAAGTCCGCTTATGTCACACTGGAAGACGGAAACCATATCACGGTGTTTACGTCGGATCTCCTGCTCGAGGGCCGCACCAGCGAGCCGCCGCCGGTGCTGCTGCCGGAAGGCAGGCTGGAACTTCCCTTCGCCATTCAGCCCTGGCCTGCATCCATCGATGTCAAGCCGGGCGAAGGCTTTCCGGTTGCGCTCTATCCGGCAAAGGGGACCGACGCTGCAAGCGTGAAGGCGCTTGCCACGGCACAGGCACTGTTCCGCCGGCTGTTTCCTTCCAATCATATTCCCTTCAGCCTGATTGCCGCGCCGCAGGGCAGGGTGCTGCGCTTCGTCGAACGGCCGGCCCTTGCCGTCGAGGCCTATGAGCTGACCTTCGGCGCGGATGAAATCACGCTGGCCTTCTCGGCCGCTTCAGGCCGCCTCTATGGCCTGACGACGCTGTCGCAGCTACTCGATGGCGCTCGTCGCGAACCCGGCAAGTTCCGCTTCCCGGTTTCGGGGTCGATCTCCGATCATCCGCGTTACGGCTGGCGCGGCTGCCATCTCGATGTCTCCAGGCAATTCACGCCCAAGGCCGACGTGCTGCGCCTGCTCGACATTCTCGCCTGGCTGAAGCTCAACATCTTCCATTGGCACCTGACGGATGATGAGGCGTGGCGGCTGGAGATCCGTGCCTATCCGCAGCTGACGTCAACCGGCGTTCTGCGCGGGCCGGACGAGCCTTTGCTGCCGCAGCTCGGCAATGGCGCCGAACCCGTCGGCGGCTTCTACTCGCAGGATGACGCCCGCGAGATCGTCGCTCATGCTTCCGCACTCGGCATCGAGGTCGTGCCGGAGATCGATATCCCCGGCCACAGCACTGCGACCCTCGTTGCGCTGCCTGAACTGACGGACGGGCAGGAAGCGCCTGATAGCTATCATTCCGTCCAGGGCTATCCGAACAATGCTCTGAACCCGGCCATCGAGCCGACCTACGAATTTCTCGCCAAGGTCTTCGACGAAATGGTCGAACTCTTCCCCTCGCAATATCTCCACATCGGCGGGGATGAGGTCGCCAACGGTTCCTGGCTCGCTTCGCCGCTGGCGCGCCAGCTCATGGAGAAGGAAGGCATATCGGGCACATTCGCCCTGCAATCCTATTTCCTGAAGCGGATCAAGGCGATGCTCAACGAGCGCGGCCGCAAGCTTGCCGGCTGGAACGAAGTCGCCCATGGCGGCGGCGTCGATCCGGAGAGCACGCTGCTGATGGCCTGGGAAAAGCCGGAGGTCGGCATCGAGCTGGCGCGCGAAGGCTACGAGGTCGTCATGACGCCGGGCCAGGCCTATTATCTCGACATGGTGCAGGCCGATGCCTGGCAGGAGCCGGGCGCGAGCTGGGCCGGCACCGTGCCGCCCGCTCATACCTATGCCTATGAGGCGGAAGGCGATTTCCCGGAAGAGTTGAAGCATCTGATGAAGGGCGTGCAGGCCTGCATCTGGCAGGAGAACTTCACCTCGCGCGATTATTTCAACCGCCTGGTCTTCCCGCGCCTGCCGGCCATTGCCGAGGCTGCCTGGACACCGAGGGCACAGAAGGACTGGCTGCGCTTTGCCGCCATCGTCCTGCTGAGCCCGAAGCTCTAGCTCTGCCCGCAATCACGCGATGCCCGGCAGCGGCATAGCTGATAGGACGCCGCGCTGTCATATTCTGGATTGCCTGCAGGCCGCCGAGAGAAGTCTTGGCGGCCTTTTCATACCTGCGATGAGGAGCCGGAAAGCTATGCGGACGATGCCAAGCGCCCGCCGCCTAGATCGCATCGGAAAAAATCCCGATGGAGCGTCTTCGCCCCAGGAACATCCACCCTTGCGCGACGTTATCGAAGCGTCGTCCGAGGCAAGGAGTGAGACTCAACGGATTATCATGTGACCATGGCCGCGTACGCCGGCACCGGTTCATTTTTGATCGCAGCGCTGATGGCGCTCCATGGGTGAGGGAGGTTCAACATGGACAATAGTGATTGGAGAAGCCCCGTCATAGTCGAGCTTGGTGGGATCGGCCGTTTTGCGATCATTACCAACGCGCTCGATGCGGCAAACTGCATGAGCGAGAAATGGCCCGCTGAAGGTGGACCGGTGGCGGACGAGGCCGTCTTGGTGTGCCTGGATGCCGTCCTCGGCAAAGTCTCTGCCGAAGAGTCGAGAGAGGCTTTTCTTGAAGCGGCGCGCGAGGCCGGGCTCTACGTCAAGCCGGATGCGGAGAGCATCCACTAGACCTACCTGACATCAGGGACTGAATGAACGCCCTGGGCCACGGGAGGCAACGCGATCGGTCAGATCAACCAGAAAATCACGCCGAAGACCACGATGAACGCGAGGATGGAACCCATCATCCTCGCCAGCCCCTGGTTGACGTTGCCGTCGCCAACAATCAGATCGTACCAGTCGCTCTTGTGGTGCATCGAAAATCCCTCAAGGTTTCCCCTATTAGGTCGCGGTTTTCTCCACAGTCAACGATTTAAAGATGATCCAAAATCTGAGTTCTCACCGTGACGTGTGCGCAGATCCGCGACCTCCATGAGGTGGCGCGCTGCCTCATCGGGCGCCGAGAGATGGCCGCCATGGGGAGGATTCCGCGGGCCGCTGCAGGGTATCCGCTCAAGGTATCGGCAAGTGGAAATTCTTGTCGTCTTCGCCCATTTCAAGACAAGTCCCATCGTACACATTCGGTGAACCGAATGTGTTCCAAAGGAACTCGTTAGTCTTGAAATAATTGAGAAATCTACGTTTCTCAAAAATGGAATGGTGCCCAGAAGAGGACTCGAACCTCCACACCCTTTCGGGTACCAGCACCTGAAGCTGGCGCGTCTACCAATTCCGCCATCTGGGCGACGGACACGCATGTAAGGGGGTGGCCGTCCGGTGTCAACAGGGTTTTTGAAGTTTTCGTGTCAATCGTGAAAAAAGCGGTTGAAGCCCGGGTTAGACCTGGGCTGCAGCCCATGCCCTGATCAGGCCAAGTCCCTGTTCCAGCAAGGCCTTTGCCTCGCTTTCGCTTCCTGCTTCCACGTAGCAGCGCATTTCCGGCGCATTGCCGGAGGGACGGAAATGGATGATTCGGTTATCCACAAGCGTGACCCGCAGCCCGTCTATGTCGCTCTTCGATGCCACCCCGGCCACAGGGGCAAGAAAGTCCGCAAGATTGGCATCGGAGGCGCGCAGGTGAGCCATCAGCGCTGTGCTGGTTTCGACCGGGAAGTTCTCCAGGCGGTCGGCGGCGGCAAAGGGCAGGCGGTAGCTGTCGGCAACAGCTGAAAGCGGCGTCTTCGCCCTCGCGGCTGCATAGAGCGTCGCCAGAACCGGCAGGAAGCTGTCGCGCGTCGGCAGCGGATCGAAAGGCTTGCCCGCGACGGTGAAGCGGCTCGTCGTCAGCGTGCCGCCATTGGCTTCGAAGCCCATGACATTGGTCTTGCCCGCGGCCACGGCCTCGTCCATGCCGGCGATCACGTAGGGCGAGCCGACGCGAGTGCGGGTAACGCTATAGGAGCCAACTGCCTCGATGCCGGAATTGGAGGTGACCGGTGTCACCACCACGTCGGCGCCGAGGAAGTTTGCGGCGATGAGGCCGAGCAGATCGCCGCGCAGCGGCTCGCCGGTTTCATCCGCCACCAGCGGCCGGTCGCCATCGCCGTCGGCCGAAACGATCGCGTCCAGCCCGTGCTCCGGTGCCCAGCCTTTCATGAGGCGGATCGTCTCGGGAGAGACTGCTTCGGTATCGACCGGAATGAAGTTCTCGGAGCGGCCAAGCGGTACGACACGGGCGCCGTAATGAGCAAGCACCTGGCCGAAGAGATCGCGCGCCACGGTGCTATGCTGGTAGACGCCGATGGTGAGGCTGGCGAGGCTGCCGGCAGGCAGCAGACCCTTGTTGCGCTCCAGGAACAGCGCCTCGGTCTCGGCCGTCCGATTTTCGGCGTGGTCAGGCGTTTCGTCGAGAAGAGTATCGACCATCGCATTTGCTTCGGCGCTGATCGCCAGTTCGTCCTGCTTGTCGATCTCACCATCCGGCCGGTAGAACTTGATGCCGTTGCGGTCGGCGGGAATATGCGAACCGGTGATCATCAGCGAGGCCGCTTTCTGTTGCAGCCCGTAGAGCGCCAGCGCCGGCGTCGGCAGTGTGCCACAGTCGATCGGCGTCAGGCCCGCCCGCTTCAGCGCGCCGATGCAGGTCGCCGAGATCGCTGGGCTCGATTCGCGGAAATCGCGGCCGACAAGGACGAGATCGCCGGGTTTAGCGTGGCCGCTCTTCAGCAGATGGTGGGCGAACGCCGTCGCATAGAGAGCGGATGCCCGCCCGGTGAGGTCGACCGACAGGCCACGGAGGCCGCTGGTACCGAATTTCAAGCTGCTCACAGGCAATCTCCCCGAAATGATTGCGCTGTTATGGCGCAAGCGCTGGGTGGGATCAACTCGTCGTGGGTCGCCGCTTTCACACTGGTTTTGCCACCATATGACCCCAAATAAGGATGGAGGCGCCACAGCGGCAACATTGGTTCGTGACGTACGGCACAGGAGCTTGTCATGGCTGTTTTTCACAGGATCGGGCTTGGTTGCGCTCTTGGGTTTGCCCTGCTGGGGCAAGCGGGTCTTGCCGTCGCGGCTTCAGATCCTCCGAGGATCGTCATTTCGCCGCCCAGTACCAATTCCGTCATCTGCGATTCTCGCGGCTGTTTCGGTTTCGGCGAGCGGCAATTCTACACCCGGCCCGGCCAACCGCTTCCCATCACGCCGCCCTATAATGGAGGCGTGAACAATTACGACAGCCCGCGCATTGTGATCCAGCCGCGCGAAACCTACACGCCGCCGCGGGAGGTCTATCCTTCGCCAGCCCAGCAGCGCACGCGGCATGAGATGTGGTGTGCCGAGCGCTACCGGACGTACAATGCGGGCACCAACCTCTATTCCACGATCAATCACGGCTTCAAGGAATGCCACTCGCCTTTCGACTGACGACCGTGGCGGGTGGAAGGACCGGCTCAGCTTTCCAGCGATGCGCGATCGGTATGGCCGAGATTACGTTCCGGGTCGATGATGTCTCGCACGCGTTGCTTCAGCTCCTTCGGTCCGGGGAAGCCGCCGTCGCGCTTGCGCTCCCACAGCAGCTCGCCGTCGATGCGGATTTCGAAGACGCCGCCGGTTCCGGGTATCAGCGCCACTTCGCCGAGACTGTCGGTAAAGGTCTGCAGCAGCTCCTGCGCCATCCAGCCGGAGCGCAACAGCCAGTTGCATTGAGTGCAGTAGAGAATGGTGATCCGGGGCTTGTCGCTCATTGCATGATCCTCGTTGTTTGCTGACATTTATGCTCAACTTTATCCGCCTGCAAGCCGGAGCAATTGCCGGAAAAGTGCTGAGCGGTTTTCCGTCCGGAATTGCGTAAAGCGAACCGCTCTGACCCCTTGCCTGTCGTCTCTCCGCATGCTCATCTCCGATTGGACTGTCAGTTGGGGATTATCGGAATGCGCGTCGCCATCATCGAGAATATGAAGAACACACCGCTCGGCGCTCTCGGTATCGCGCTCGAAGAGGCTGGAGCGCAGATCGAATGGTTCCGCCCCTGGAGCGGCGAAGCGCTGCCCAAGGATACGAAGTCCTACGATGCGCTTGTCGTGCTCGGCGGCGAGCAGAGTGCGCGCGATGATGACACCCACCCTTATCTGCCTGAGCTGGTGCGGCTCATGCGCCGTTTCGAGAGCGAGGACAAGGCCGTGCTCGGCATCTGTCTCGGCAGCCAGATCCTGGCGCGCGCCTACGAAGGGGAGAACCTCCTTGGCGCCGCCCACGAATTCGGCTGGAAGTCGATCGGCCTGACTGACGAAGGCAGGGCGGATCCGTTGCTGGCCGATGTCGGCGACGAATTCACCATCTTCCAATGGCATTCCGATACGTTTTCCTTGCCGCCGGGCGCTACCCGCCTCGCGGCCAACGGCGTGACGCGGAACCAGGCCTTTCGCATCGGTCGCGCCACCTATGGCACGCAGTTCCATTTTGAGGCCAATGCCGCCGTGGTCGACCGCTGGCGCGGCGAGTTCAAGGAAACGATCGAGCGCAAGGAGCCGGGCTGGCTGGAGAAATATCCCGAGCTCGTGACCCGGCACGCAGCCGCGGCGGAAACGGCCGGCCTTGCCATCGCACGGGCCTGGGTAAAGACAATAAGGACACAGGCGGAGCTTCCTCAGGCGGCAGAGGCTTGAGAAACGCATAAGCTTCTAAACAGGCAAAAGCTGGCGGAGCTTGATGGCGAGATGCTGCGCGTCGCTGGTCTTAGGGCATTTCCAGGAAAAGTGCGCAGCGGTTTTCCGTCCGGAATGCGTAAAAAAGCAAGAAGATAGAGCGTTTCCGCGATTCAAAGAAAAGCGGAAACGCTTTAGAACATGAGAGGAGATGAGATTATGGGCACGCTGGAATTACCCTGCGAAGGCAGCTGCCGCTGCGGGCAAGTGCGGCTGAAGATCAACGCCAAGCCGTTGCTGACCATGGCTTGCCACTGCACCGGCTGCCAGCGCATGACGAGCGGCCCCTATTCGCTGAGCGTCGCAATTCCCTCGGAGGGTTTCGAGGTGACGGAGGGCGAGCCGGTTATCGGCGGCCTGCATGGGGACGCCATCCATCACTATTTCTGCCCGCATTGCATGAGCTGGCTCTTCACGCGGCTGGAGGGTGTCGACTGGTTTGTCAATGTCCGCGCCACCATGCTCGACGATATCAGCTGGTTCACGCCCTTCATGGAGACCTGGACGAGCGAAAAGCTGCCATGGGTCACGATACCCGCCAAGCACAGCTATACCGCGCTGCCGGCCATGGACGAATATGAGGGCTTGATCAAAGAGTATATGGCCGGGAATTAAGGTCAGAAGCCCTGGAAAAGAAAGTCGGTCGCGGCGGTAATCCGATCGCCGTGCGCACCGAGATCGGTGATCAATTCCCCGATTTCGATGAGTGGGATTGCCGCCATCAATTGGGTTGCCATAATGTATAGCTTGCCGTTGATCGTAAATTGCGGATTGAGTCTTGCCATTGGCTTCGACACATCCTCTGCGAGAAGCAGCGGCGCCATCATTCGTGTGCTGAGTCTCTCCAACAAGTCGGACTGAAGATCCAGTGCGAGAATTTGGCTCTGCTTAAGACCATAGACATGGAACCTTGCCATTAGAACTGCCGATATTTTCCAAACGGCAAGCCATGTTTTTCAACATAGGCATTGGCTTGTTCGATGGCTTCAGTATTTTCCAGAAGCCATAGGCGCTCGCGTTCAGCCTTGATGGCGCGCGCTATGCCATCTTCGGCGGCACGCGAGATGTTAATTTTCAAGTCGCGTGCGTCTGAAACGAGCCTCTCGTCGAGAGACAAATTTGCGGCTTTTCTTGTCGATTGAGTCATGAGGTGTTTCTCAAATTATGCGCAAACTATATGCGCATAATTCGTTATTGAGAAGCGCCTCACTCATCCCCCATCTTCAGCGCGGCGATAAACGCTTCCTGCGGGATTTCGACCTTGCCGAACTGCCGCATGCGCTTCTTGCCCTCCTTCTGCTTGTCGAGCAGCTTGCGCTTGCGGGTGGCGTCGCCGCCGTAGCACTTGGCGGTCACATCCTTGCGCAGCGCCTTCACCGTCTCGCGGGCGATGATGCGCCCGCCGATCGCGGCCTGGATCGGGATCTGGAACATGTGCTGCGGGATCAGGTCCTTCAGCTTCTCGCACATCACGCGGCCGCGCTTTTCGGCGGCCGAGCGGTGCACCAGCATGGAGAGCGCATCCACCGGCTCGGCATTGACGAGGATCGACATCTTGACGAGATCGCTCTCGCGATAGTCGGTCAGGCTGTAGTCGAAGGAGGCATAGCCCTTGGAGATCGACTTCAGGCGGTCGTAGAAGTCGAAGACGACTTCGTTGAGCGGCAGGTCGTAGGTGATCATGGCGCGGTTGCCGACATAGGTCAGCTCGGTCTGGATGCCGCGGCGGTCCTGGCAGAGCTTCAGGATCGAGCCGAGATAATCGTCCGGGGTCAGGATCGTCGCCTTGATCCACGGCTCGCGGAATTCGGAAATCTTCACGACGTCGGGCATGTCGGCCGGGTTGTGCAGCTCGATCTCGGTGCCGTCTGTCATGGTGAGCTGATAGACGACGGAGGGAGCCGTCGCGATCAGGTCGAGATTGAATTCGCGTTCCAGGCGCTCCTGGATGATTTCCAGGTGCAGCAGGCCGAGGAAGCCGCAGCGGAAGCCGAAGCCGAGGGCGGCCGAGGATTCCATTTCGAAGGAGAAGCTGGCGTCGTTGAGGCGCAGCTTGCCCATGGCCGAGCGCAGATCCTCGAATTCGGCGGCATCGACCGGGAAGAGGCCGCAGAACACCACAGGCTGGGCAGGCTTGAAGCCCGGCAGGGCTGAGGCGGTCGGGCGCTTGTCCTCGGTGATGGTATCGCCGACGCGGGTGTCGGCCACTTCCTTGATCGAGGCGGTGATGAAGCCGATCTCACCGGGGCCGAGGCTCTCGACTGTCAGCATCTTCGGCGTGAGCACACCGACGCGCTCGACCTGGTATTTTACGTCAGTGCCCATCATGCGGATGGTCTGACCCTTGGTCATGACGCCGTCGATGATGCGCACGAGAACCATGACGCCGAGATAGGTGTCGTACCAGCTGTCGACCAGCAGCGCCTTCAATGGCGCCTTTTCGCCGCCGGGGCTCTTCGGCGCCGGCAGCTTGTGGACGATAGCCTCGAGAACGTCGGGGATGCCAAGACCGGTTTTGGCGGAGATCAGCACGGCCTCGGAGGCATCGATGCCGATGACTTCCTCGATCTGGGCCTTGATGCGGTCCGGTTCGGCCGCAGGCAGGTCGATCTTGTTGAGGACGGTGACGAGCTCGTGATTGTTGTCGATCGCCTGATAGACGTTGGCGAGCGTCTGCGCTTCCACGCCCTGCGAAGCATCGACCACCAGCAACGATCCCTCGCAGGCCGACAGCGAGCGCGAGACTTCATAGGCGAAGTCGACGTGGCCGGGCGTGTCGATCAGGTTGAGGATGTAGGTCTCGCCATTGTTGGCCTTGTAGTGCAGGCGCACCGTCTGGGCCTTGATGGTGATGCCGCGCTCGCGCTCGATCTCCATATTGTCCAACACCTGCTCCGACATCTCGCGTTCGGCAAGACCGCCCGTCGTCTGGATAAGACGATCGGCCAGTGTCGATTTGCCGTGGTCGATATGGGCCACGATCGAGAAGTTGCGGATATGGGAAAGCGGAGTGGTGGAATTGGTGCTCATGCGCGCCATATAGCAGCGCCGCCTCGCGCCGCAAAGCGGAAAAGCGGGGTTTTGGCGGCTATCTTCACGTTGCGTTAGCCTTTTCCGGCCGGCGGCGATGAACATCGAATGGCTCTTGATTCCGTTATAAGAACATGTATTTCTCTTATAGTAGAATTTTGAGATGCGAGACATAGATAATGGCGGATGATGATCTGGAACTGGCGATCGGCGCGCGTATCAAAGAGCTGCGGATCGCCCGCGGCCTGACGCTGGATGAACTCGCCAATGCCTCGGCCGTCAGCCGCGCCATGATCTCACGCATCGAGCGGGCAGAGGCGAGCCCGACGGCCTCGCTGCTGTCGCGGCTCTGCGCGGCGCTCGGCCTTTCGCTTTCGGCCTTCTTTGCCGAGGAGGATGAGGAGGTGTCGCCGCTTGCCCGCCGCGATCAGCAGGCGATCTGGCGCGACCCGGGAACCGGCTATGTCAGACGCGCCGTCTCGCCGCCGGGAACGGGCTCGAAGGTCGACGTTGTCGAGGTCATCTTCCCCGCCGGCGCGCGCGTGATCTTCCCGCCGAATACGGCAAGTCTCGGCATGACCCAGCATGTCTGGCTGTTCGAGGGCGAGATGGAGGTAACGCACCGCGACGTCGCCCATCGCCTCTTGCCCGGCGACTGTCTCTTCATGGGCGTCGGCGACGGCCACGCCTTTCATAATCCGGGCGAGGGGCCGGCGCGCTACAGCGTCATCCTCGATCGCGGCCGTTCATAAAACCCAAGGATCTTTTCATGCCTGATATTCGTCTTCTTTCCGCTGCCGAGGCTCGCGCCGTCCTGCCGGATCTCTGCGACGTGCTTGCCGATTGCGTCAATGGCGGCGCATCCGTCGGCTTCATGCAGCCTTACGGATTGGCTGATGCGATGCCCTATTGGCAAGGCGTTGCTGATAGCGTCGAAAGCGGCGCGACGTTGCTTTTCGTCGCGTCGATCGAGGGCAGGTTCGTCGGAACGGTGCAGATCGGCGCAGCGCAGATGCCGAACCAGCCCCATCGCGGCGATCTGAAGAAGCTGCTGGTGCACAGGTCCGCACGGGGCAAGGGTCTGGCCCGTCTTTTGATGGAGGCGGCGGAGCGCGAAGCTGCCCGCATCGGCAAGACCTTGCTGGTGCTGGATACGGCGACCGGCAGCGATGCGGAGGCGATCTATCCGCGCCTCGGCTGGCTACGCGCCGGCATCATCCCGGATTATGCCATGTGGCCTGAGGGCGGTCTTTGCGACACGACGTTGTTCTATAAGCGCATCGTGGCCTGAAACGGACGGATCAGGCTGAGAAGGCAGCAATGGCGTCCCGCAATATCGAGCCTGCTGTCCATTGCATCGCCTTCCAGCCGAATTGCCGTGCAGCCGCGATATTCGCCTCAACGTCATCGATGAAGCCGATCTCGCTCGTGGCCAGCCCCACGCGTTCGGTCGCAAGCCGGAAGAATTCGGCTGCGGGCTTCTGATGACCGAGGGCGGCGGAATAGAAAATGCCGTCGAAACGAGAGGAAAGCCCGAGTTCGTTCATGAGATAGGTGGCTCGCATGTGCTCCTGGTTGGTCGCAAGGAACATCTTCGTTCCCTGAGCGCGCAGCGCGGAGAGGTCTTCAAGCAGACCGTGGTCGAGGCGGGAGTCGTTTTCGAACCAGTAGTCGATCAGCGTTTTCGCATGAAGCTGTGGCGCAATCCTGCCAAGAACCTCCGCAAGCCTTGGTTCGAGCGCGTCGCGACCGGTAACGATATCCAGCCAATAGGGCTTGAAGAACGTTTCCTGAAGCACATCCAGTTTCAGCCCGAGATCACGCTCGAGATAGGTGAAAAGCGGGAGCCCGTCGCTCGGCTGGCCATGGATCAGGACGCCGTCGACATCGACCATCAGGATTTTCACGGCAGGTGCTCCCAATTCCTCAAATGCAGGCGGAAGGTGTCGTCGTTCGCAATGGCTTGCAAGACCGCATCCCGCTCTTTTTTCTCCTGCGCGATGCATGTAAGCCTTTGCGTCAGCAAGATAACGAAGTCTGCAAGGGAGGAGGCGACGATGCGGGTCATTTACTCGGAAGATCACAAGCTTAGGGATGCTAAGACCGAGCTGCATGATGGCCAGCTCGTCACGCCCTTCGAAGCGCCATTCCGCGCCGAATGGATCCTCGCCGCTGTCAAGGAGGCCGGCTTTACTGATGTCGTTGCGCCCGAAGCCTATGGATTGGAGACGGCGCGCAAGGTGCATGATCCGGCCTATCTCGATTTTCTGGGCGTGGTCTGGGAGCGCTGGGTCGCCGCAGGCTACAAGGGCGAGGCGATCTCCAATTCATTTCCGGTGCGGCGCACCAGCCAACGCGTGCCGGAGAACATTGTCGGCATGATCGGCCATTATGCCAATGCCGCCGATACCTCGATCACCAAGGGATCTTATGAGGCGGCGCTTGCTTCCATGCGCTGCGCCCTGACCGGCGCCGATTGGCTCCATGCCGGCAATCGCTTCGCCTTCGCGCTCTGCCGCCCGCCCGGCCATCATGCCGGCTTCGATCTCTTCGGCGGCTATTGCTTCATTAACAACGCCGGCGTTGCGGCGCAGCGGCTGCGCGACCATGGCGCGGCCAAGGTTGCCGTGCTCGATGTCGATTTCCATCACGGCAACGGCACGCAGGACATATTCTATAGACGGGGCGATGTCTTCACCGCCTCGCTGCATGGCGATCCGATCCATGCCTTTCCCTATTTCCTCGGCCATGCCGACGAGGAAGGCGAGGGCGATGGCCTGGGTGCCAACCGCAATTACCCCATGCCGCGCGGCACGCCATGGGATGTATGGGCGGCGGCGCTGGACGATGCGCTGGCCCGCATCAAGGCGTTCGGCGCAGAGGCGATCGTGCTCTCGCTCGGCGTCGATACGTTCGAGCGCGATCCGATCTCCTTCTTCACATTGACCTCGCAGGATTTCATCCGCATGGGCGAGCGCATCGCGGCCGCAGGCCTGCCCGTCCTCGTCTGCATGGAGGGCGGCTATGGTGTGCCCGAGATCGGCCTCAACGTCGCCAATGTGCTGAGAGGCCTCGAAGCTTGAGCAGCTCTTGCATCAAAGCACCTTATCGCAGGATGAAAAGTTTGAATTTGTCACTGTAAGGCCAGGCCTCTAAAACCCTCGCCCAATAGGAGAGGTCATGGATCAGAAGCTTATCGAGAGTGGCACGGATGGCGGCGCGGTGCTGATGCCGCATCCGGATGTTGCACCATCGACCAGTGGCATTGCCGCCGGCGTGCTCATGTGCGTCATGTCGATGTCCTGCATCCAGTTCGGCTCGGCCTTGTCGGCTCCGATCATCAACACCTATGGACCGGCTGGCGCGACATGGCTGCGACTCGTCTTCGCCTCAGTCGCCCTTGCGATCATCGTCCGTCCGAAGATCATGAGCTACAGCCGCTCGCAATGGATCGGCGTGCTGGCGCTCGGCTCCATATCGGCGCTGATGACGACCTCCTTCTTTTCGGCGATTGCGCGCATTCCCTTGGGTCTTGCCGTCGCCATCGAATTTCTCGGGCCTCTGCTGGTCGCGACCCTCGGCTTCGGATTGAGTCGCCAACTTCTCTGGCCTGCCTTCGCCGCGATCGGCGTTCTGCTGTTGGCCTATGACGGCGAGGCGTGGGTCGGCAATCTGCCGGGCATCCTCTTTGCCATCGGTGCCGGGGCGGGCTGGGCCTGCTACATCCTGCTGACGAAGAAGGTCGGCAACGCCTTCCGGGGTCTCGAAGGCCTTTCCATGTCGCTGCTGGTCGCAGCGGTGGTTTCGACCCCTTTCGGCTTCGCTTCCGCCGTCCCGCATCTGACGGGTTTCGGCCTTCTCGAAATAGCTGGCCTGGCGCTGCTCGTTCCGCTGCTGCCCTATGTGCTGGAAATGGTGGCGCTGAGGCGCATGCCCACTTCGTCCTTCGGCATTCTCATGAGCCTGGAGCCCGCCATCGGCGCCTTTGCCGGCTTCGTCATCCTGTCGCAGCCGATGACGCCATCGCAGATGTTCGGCACGGCGCTCGTCGTTTCCGCCAGCATCGGGGCCACGATTTTCGCGACGAAAGGCCGAGTCTAGACGCATCGCGTTCTTCCTCGTTCTGACGTGGCAAACGCCGTGGCAGCTGCCACCCGCCCATTGCTGGCATTGGCATAACCGCATCACCCGATGTAGATTGCAGGATCGGCAGAGAGAGGACGATCGAGTGTCAGACACCTTTGATCGGATGATGACTGGCTAGCGAGGCCAAATGGTGTAGGAGCGCGGGTTTGCCAAGGGTGCTTTCGCCCCTGCCAGAAACAAGCCTCGTATGCACCGTATGGCAAGCCAGGCCAACGGCACGTAGCCCGCAAAGGTGATAAAACCCATAGAAGTCCTAAGGCTCGTTACCTCGGCGACATTTCTTGCCGGAGTTAAACGTAGCGCCACTGCGCCGATAATGAACAAAGCAAGTTCTATCGCCAGATAGGCTGCCGCACTTCGATACTGCATTTCATAATGGGACCTTTCCCAGTCGTCGCCGTCGTAACGCCTCTTCTTGGCAAAGAAAATAGCGACTATCTGGATCGGAAAGAAGAATAAGCCGAACAACATGATGGCGTAATTCGACGGGACACCGCCCGTTTTCTTGACCACTGCTTCAGTCATATGCGGGGAGCCTTTTTGGTTTTCAGTCGAGCAATGCAGTTCAGCGACAACTTCGAGAGTAGATATCGATATCCAATTTCGGCGAGTTTGTCCTCGCCAAGAGCCGACTGCTTTGAAGTGGCTCGTTCCATGATGTCCAGCTTTCCACGCGCCCTCCAATGACGCAAAGCTGCGGTGAATGCCCCGCCATTGTTGGTGGCATCTGCTGCCGAACTCAGTATGTCCGCGCGATATGCGTTAGACCGTCTTCCTCGCGGGATCATCCAATGCCGGATTATAGAAAAGCGAGAGCGTCAGGCTTTTGGCGATGCGTTCGGCCGTGGCCATAAACCAGGCCTTCGCCTGCTCGGAAGGTGCGATATCGGAAAGCGTCTGCGAGAAAAGCGCCAGCCATTCCGGAAAGAGGTCGGCCGCCATGCCTTCGACGCCGAGATGCGCCTGTACGGGTTTGCCGCCATAGGCGCCGTTCTTGAAGGCGACCGACGACCAGAAGCGCTTCATCTTTTCCATATGGTCGGGCCAGCGCCCGGTGAGGCGTCCGTCAAACACCGGGCCGAGCCGGGGATGCGCCTGCACGCGCCCATAGAAAGTGTCGACCAGCCGATCGATGAAGGCGGCATCGATGCCTATGCTCGCCATTTCCGCTTCAGCTTTCTCGCGAATGCCGGCGAGATGAGCCGCGCGGGCCTGTAGTTCATGTTCCATAGTGTTCTCCGGGCGCTCGGGCGAGAGATCGCTGCGGCCAGCTTCCGTTTCCCGATATCTAAGCAATTTGCCGGTATAGCCAAGACGTCATGGAGGTGTTGCGGCAATCTGTCAAAAGCCCCTTTCAATTTGCGGACGTCTTTCCCGATGCCCGCGAATTATCCAGCGCGATTTCTCTTTGTGATAGCGCTTCCGCGCTTGACCCGCGCGATGACCCCTTTTAAAATTAGAATAATTCTAAAATATGAGGTTGCCCCGATGTTGCTTGGCCTGTTCCGTCCGTCGAAACGTCCCTTTACCTCCCTCTCCGAGCAGGAGATTCTGGCAATTGCCATCGCGGCGGAGGAGGACGATTCGCGCATCTACCTCGCCTATGCCGATATCCTGCGCTCGAACTATCCCGAGTCCGCCAAGGTTTTCGAGGACATGGCCGAAGTCGAGGACACCCATCGCAAGACGCTGATCGACATGCATCAGCGCCGCTTCGGCGATCGTATCCCGCTGATCCGGCGCGAGCATGTGCGTGGCTTCTACGAGCGCAAGCCCGATTGGCTGCGCAAGAACCTCTCGCTCGACTCGATTCGCGAGGAGGCCGAGGCGATGGAGCAGCAGGCCTATCATTTCTATGTCGAAGCGGCCAAGCAGGTTTCCGATGCATCGACGCGCCAGCTTCTCGGCGATCTGGCGCTGGCCGAACAGGGCCACGAAGACATTGCCCGGCTGCTGGGAGACAAGCACACGCCGGAGACGGTCAAGCACGAGGAGGATGCGCAGGCGCGTCGTCAGTTCGTGCTGACCTATGTGCAGCCTGGCCTCGCCGGCCTGATGGATGGTTCCGTCTCCACTCTGGCGCCGATCTTCGCTGCTGCCTTCGCCACGCAGCAGACCTGGCAGACCTTTCTCGTGGGTCTCTCGGCGTCGGTCGGCGCCGGCATCTCGATGGGCTTCACCGAGGCGGCACATGACGACGGCAAGATTTCCGGTCGCGGCTCGCCGATCAAGCGCGGCCTTGCCTGCGGCATCATGACCGCGCTCGGCGGTCTCGGCCATGCGCTGCCTTATCTCATCCCGCATTTCTGGACGGCGACGATCACGGCAGCCGTCGTCGTCTTCTTCGAGCTTTGGGCGATCGCCTTCATCCAGAACAAATATATGGAGACGCCGTTCCTGCGCGCTGCCTTCCAGGTCGTTCTCGGCGGTTCGCTGGTGCTTGGCGCCGGCATTCTGATCGGCAACGTCTGATGCCCGGCTGCGGCCTCCCGTTCACGAAATGTTAAAATTGGGAACGCCCGTCGGAGCCATCGGTTAGCACGAGGCGGCTCTTGGCTTCGTCAAGAACCATTGACGTTCGTGGTGAAGACCAATTCGTCCTCATCCGCGTGTGAGGGCCGTTGTTACCACATGAGGAAAAGCGAAAGGCCGGTCCGTTGGGCCGGCCTTCTTGCATCAAGCGAATGGTTCTTGCTTACTTGACGGAGCCAACCAGAACGTCGTTGCCGTTTTCGATGGTGACCCAACGCCCCGTGTTGAAGCTCGCCTGGCGCTTCAGGTAGGAGTAGGGGGTCTTCGACCAGAGCTTTATCTCGTCTTCGAGGTTGTCGAGGATATAGTCGCCTTGCTTGGTGCGCAGCGTCAGCACCGCATGTCCCTCGCCATCAGGCTTGCGCACGACCGTCATCAAGAGGTTGGAGGCGGAAATGCCGCTCTGCATCAGCAGCCTGCGCTTCAACAGGGCGAAATCCTCGCAGTCGCCGGCGGTCTTCGGATATTCCCAATATTCTTCCTGGCCGTAAACTTCCATGTCCGTTGCCGGTCTGATGGTCTTGTTGACGCGTAGATTGACCTGGTTGATCAGCGCCCAGGAGGCGGCGTTCATATCGACGGGGCCGACATTGCGGACCGGACCGCATTCGTCGGTATGTCTCTGGCAGAAATCATAGTGCCCGATCGGCTGGGAAGTGACGTTGCCGACCGTCATCGATACGCTCTGTTGAGACGCCGGCATAGCCGCCGAAGACATCGCAATCATAGCAGCGAAGGCAACCAATACGCCCTTAATACGCACGCCCACTATTCCTTGTATCGTCCCTGCATTTGTTAACAAATTGTTAATGTAGCGAGGCCTGACAAGTCAATCGTTACTTAAGTGTTAACGACGGAACCGGCGCGTATGGTTAATTTCGGCACAATCGAGGAGGTCGTTGCCATAATTCTATACCTCCCTGAATTAGGGAGGCGCGCGAAAGCGATACCCGGCGCGGAGGTTTCACGGCGGGCGACTTCAAGTATATCAGATTGTTTTCACTGACTATTATGAAGCGCCAGGGTCTCTGCAGCGGTGAGCATGCGCTCCAGATCCTGCGGTCGCGACAGGCGGTGATCGCCATCGCGCACAAGTGTTAACACCACGTCGTCGGCTGGCAGGTGCTCGACCAGCTTTAACGAATGCGAGAAAGGCACGTCCGCGTCTTCCATGCCCTGCAGGATGTGCACGGGGCAGCCGGTCTCGATGATGCCGGTGAGCACGCGATTGGCGCGGCCGTCCTCGATCAGGGCGCGGGTAAAGATGTTCGGCTCGGGGCTGTATTCCGACGGTTCCTCGAAATAGCCGCGCTCCGCCAGCGAGCGTCGCTCGACATCCGAGAGGTTCGGTTCGATGAGATCGACGGTGAAATCGGGGGCGGGCGCGATCAGGACGAGGCCGGCGATTGCAGGGGCCTTCTTGCGCTTGCGCAGTTCCTGAATGACCCTGAGCGCGATCCAGCCGCCCATCGACGAGCCGACGAGGACGATCCTCTTCGGCTTGGTATGGTCGATGACGGCGAGTGCCTCTTCCAGCCAGCGCGAGATTGTGCCGTTGGTGAACTTGCCGCCGGATTGGCCGTGGCCGGAATAGTCGAAGCGGATGCAGCCGAGACCAAGTCGTTCCGCCAGCGCGTCCAGTTCCACCGCCTTGGTGCCGCTCATGTCGGATCGATAGCCGGATAGCCATACGAAGCTGACATTCTTCGCGCCGTTGCCGGCGGCGCGCTCAAGGATCGCGATCTGGCGTTCGCTGTCGCCCGTGCCAACGAAAAGGAAGGTCGGCTGGGTGGCTGTGGCTGCTTCGGACATCAAGAAACTCCCGGATTTTTTGCTCTATAGAACAGATTCGCGCGGGCGTGACCCGAAAAATCCTCGGCTCTTTGCCGCGAGCTTTGGTGTCATTTGGCAATAATACTGTGTCCTTCGCGCATCTCGCGTCTCTATGACACCCTGTTGACACGCGGGAGGTGCTTTTTTCCTGATGTCATGCTATTGACTTCAACATAGCTTTTACGACATTTCCGTCAGTTGCGCTGACGGGGAGCGAGAGGCTGCAGCTATCCGAAACAATTCGTGGAGAATACGACCATTCGCAGACCCTTTAAAACCGATGCGCCCGTAAAGGACGGGCCACGTTCCAACAGGGAAATTCGCATTCCCAAAGTACAGCTCATCGCTGCTGACGGCGCGAATATGGGCATCGTCCCGACCGACCAGGCATTGAGAATGGCAGAGGAGGCCGGTCTCGATCTGGTAGAGATTTCCCCTAATGCTGAACCGCCTGTGTGCAAGATCCTCGATCTGGGCAAGCTGAAATACGCCAACCAGAAGAAGGCCGCCGAGGCGCGCAAGAAGCAGAAGATCGTCGAAGTCAAAGAAATCAAGATGCGCCCCAACATCGACACCCATGACTATGAGGTGAAGATGAAGGCGATCGGTCGCTTCTTTGAAGAAGGTGACAAGGTGAAGGTGACCTTGAAGTTCCGTGGCCGCGAAATGGCCCACCAGGAACTCGGCATGAAGCTTCTTCAGCAGGTCAAGGAAGACACGCTCGAGATCGCCAAGGTGGAAGCCGAGCCGAAGCTCGAAGGCCGCCAGATGATGATGGTGCTTGCGCCGAAGTGAGGCGCAGGTCGATGTAAGAGAGGCCGGAGCCGTCCCATGGGCGGCTTTTTCCTTTTGTCCGCAATATAGTTCTGTCATCGATCTGCAAAGAATCGCGCATCCGGCCCGTTGCACTTGCGGGCAACTGCGGTTATAAGCGCGCGTCCGAACTGACCGGCAGGGCATGCCGTGGCAGTTTAGAATGCTGGCGGGGCGGTTCGTCACCGGATCCGCCGTTCAACAACAAACGCTCCGGCACCTTTTGCAGCCCGGCCTGTCCGGACCTGTAGGAAGGGCTTTTCAGAAAAGCACGCCAGGAAGCATCGAAGGAGTAGCAAAATGCCCAAGATGAAGACGAAGTCCTCTGCCAAGAAGCGGTTCAAGATCACCGCAACCGGCAAGGTCAAGGCCGCCGCTGCTGGCAAGCGCCACGGCATGATCAAGCGTACCAACAAGTTCATTCGCGATGCCCGCGGCACCATGGTTCTCGCAGAACCGGATGGCCGTAAGGTAATCAAGAACTACTTGCCGAACGGTCTCTAAGACTATTCGTAACGCTATAGACTAAGGAGATCATGAAATGGCACGCGTAAAAAGAGGCGTTACCGCCCACGCCAAGCATAAGAAGGTTCTGAAGGCAGCCAAGGGCTTCTACGGCCGCCGCAAGAACACCATTCGCACAGCCAAGGCCGCTGTCGATCGTTCCAAGCAGTACGCTTATCGCGACCGCAAGGTTAACAAGCGCAACTTCCGCGCTCTCTGGATCCAGCGCATCAACGCTGCCGTCCGCGAACACGGCCTGACCTACGGCCGCTTCATCGACGGCCTGACCAAGGCTGGCATCGAAGTTGACCGTAAGGTTCTTTCCGACATGGCAATCCATGAGCAGGAAGCTTTCGGTGCGCTCGTTGCTGCTTCGAAGAAGGCACTTGAGTACCTCAAGGAAGCCGGCACGAAGAACGAGTTCGAAGCAGCCGTTAACTAACGCTGCCTCGCACGTCTTTCGTAAATTCATTATGAAACCCGCGCTGGCGAAACCGGCGCGGGTTTTGTGTTTTGCAGCATACGCTTTCCATCGTGTCAGGCTGTCTTGTTGGGCGAGGCTCGAAAAATGGGTCGCGCATCGGGCGACAAGTGCCAAGGGCCGCATTCTTGGCGTGTTTTTGTCATTTGCCCGGTTGATTGGCCGCTTGCACATGGATAGTGATCTGCAGCGCCTCATCGTTGCCACAAGCTGTCTGATGCGGGCGTTCATCCATTATTCCGCGGAATGAGCGGCGTTCCAAGCCCGCCGCCCGCAAGGCAGGATCAGATGACGGAACTCGTAACACTTGAAACCCAACTCATGGCCGACGTGGCCGCGGCGACCGACGAGCAGTCGATCGAAGCCGTCAGGGTCGCCGCGCTTGGCAAGAAGGGCTCGGTCTCCGAACTGTTGAAGACGCTGGGCTCGATGTCGCCGGAAGAGCGGCAGACACGCGGCGCGGCCATCAACGCGCTGAAGAATTCCGTCACTGACGCGATCAACGAGCGTAAGGGCGCACTGCGCGATGCCGCGATCGACGCGAAGCTGAAGGCCGAGACCGTCGATGTCAGCCTGCCTGTGCGCTCGTCGCCTGCCGAACGAGGCCGCATCCATCCGATCAGCCAGATCGTCGACGAAATTACCGCCATTTTCGGAGACATGGGCTTCTCGATCGCCGAAGGCCCCGATGTCGAGACCGACTACTATAACTTCACGGCCTTGAATTTCCCGGAAGGGCACCCGGCCCGCGAAATGCACGACACCTTCTTCTTCCAGCCGGATGAAAAGGGTGAGCGCAAGGTGCTGCGCACGCACACCTCGCCGGTGCAGGTGCGCACCATGGAAGCGCAGAAGCCGCCGATCCGCATCATCATCCCCGGCAAGACCTACCGCCAGGATAGCGACGCCACCCATTCGCCGATGTTCCATCAGGTCGAAGGCCTGGTCATCGACAAGACGGCCAATGTCGGCAACATCCGCTGGGTGCTGGAAGAATTCTGCAAGACCTTCTTCGAGGTCGACAACGTGACGATGCGCTTCCGCCCGTCGTTCTTCCCGTTCACGGAGCCGTCCTTCGAGGTCGATATCCAGTGCGATCGTTCCGGCCCGATCGTGAAGTTCGGCGAAGGCACCGACTGGATGGAAATCCTCGGCTGCGGCATGGTGCATCCGAACGTGCTGCGCCATGGCGGCCTCGATCCGGACGAATATCAGGGTTTTGCCTGGGGCATGGGCCTCGACCGCATTGCCATGCTGAAATACGGCATGCCTGACCTGCGCGACTTCTTCAACGCCGATGTCCGCTGGATGAACCACTATGGCTTCCGCCCGCTCGATATGCCGACCCTGTTCGGCGGCCTGAGCGCGTAAGGAAGGGATAAAGCACATGAAATTCACACTCTCCTGGCTGAAAGAACACCTGCAAACCGACGCCACGCTCGATGAGATCTGCGCCCGCCTGACGATGATCGGGCTGGAAGTGGAGGAAGTCGACGACAAGGCGGCGTTCAAGCCCTTCGTCATCGCCAAGGTTCTGTCAGCAGAAAAGCACCCGCAGGCTGATCGTCTGAAGGTGTTGATGGTCGACACCGGCAGCGGCGCGCCTGTTCAGGTCGTCTGCGGTGCACCGAATGCACGCGCTGGTCTTGTCGGCGCCTTTGCGGCTCCTGGCACTTATGTTCCCGGCATCGACGTGACGCTCGCCATCGGCAACATTCGCGGTGTCGAGAGCCGCGGCATGATGTGCTCGGAAAAGGAACTGGAAATCTCCGACAGCCATGACGGCATCATCGATCTTCCGGAAGATGCGCGCGTCGGCACGAGCTTTGCCGCCTATGCCGGCCTCGACGATCCGATGATCGAGATCAATCTGACGCCGAACCGCCCGGACTGCACCGGCGTCTACGGCATCGCCCGCGATCTCGCCGCCTCTGGCCTCGGGACGCTGAAGCCGCGCGCGACACCGTCCTTCGCCGTCGCAGGCGAGACGACGACCGAGCTCAAGATCGATCTGGATGACACGCGCCTTTGCCCCGGCTTCACCCTTCGCCTCGTGCGCGGCGTTAAGAACGGCCCGAGCCCGAAGTGGATGCAGCAGCGTCTGCTCGCTATCGGCCTGCGCCCGATCAGCGCGCTTGTCGATATCACCAACTACATGACCTTCGACCAGGGCCGGCCGATGCACGTCTTCGACGCCGCCAAGGTCAAGGGCAATCTCGTCGTGCGCCGCGCCAGCGACGGCGAGACCGTGCTGGCGCTCGACGAGCGCGAATACAAGCTCACCCCGAGCAACGTCGTCATCGCCGACGACAACGGCGTCGAGTCAATCGGCGGCATCATGGGCGGCGAACATTCCGGCTGCGACGAGAACACCACGGATGTGCTGATCGAGTCGGCGCTCTGGGATCCGATGAACATCGCCAAGAGCGGCCGCAGCCTCGGCATCATCACCGATGCGCGCTATCGTTTCGAGCGCGGCGTCGATCCGGAATATATGGTGCCCGGCCTTGAGCGCACGACCGAGCTGGTGCTTGCCAGCTGCGGCGGCACGGCCGCCAAGGCACGCGTCGAAGGCTATAAGGGCTATGAGGCCAAGGTCGTCGAATTTCCGCTGTCGGAAGTCAAGCGCCTGACCGGCCTTGAAGTCTCCGCCGATGAGAGCAAATCCATCCTGACGAAGCTCGGCTTCTCCGTTTCCGGTTCGGGCGAGCGCATTTCAGTCGCCGTTCCCTCCTGGCGCCCGGATGTCGACGGCAAGGCCGATCTCGTCGAGGAGATCATGCGCATCCACGGCGTCGACAATATCAAGCCGCAGCCGCTTAGCAGCCATGCCGCCGTCAACGGCAAGATCCTGACGACGCTGCAGATCCGCACGCGGACTGCCAAGCGCGCGCTCGCATCGCGCGGCATGCTGGAAGCCGTTACCTGGTCCTTCATCTCCGAAGATCAGGCCAGGCTCTTCGGTGGCGGCTCCAATGCCCTGAAGCTCGCCAATCCGATCGCGTCAGACATGTCCGACATGCGTCCTTCGCTGCTGCCAGGGCTCCTGTCGGCTGCGCAGCGCAATGCCGACAAGGGCTACGGCGACGTCGCGATCTTCGAAGTCTCCGGCACCTATGAGAACGACACGCCCGAGGGCCAGCGTCGCGTGGCCGGCGGCATCCGCCGCGGCACGGCAACGCTTGCCGGCGTCGGCCGCATGTGGTCGAACGCTGCCAAGGGCGGCGGCAAGCCGGTCGACGTCTTTGACGCCAAGGCCGATGCGCTGGCAGTGCTCGAAGCCTGCGGCCTGCCGATGGGCAATATCCAGATCGAGCAGGGCGGTCCGGCCTGGTATCATCCCGGCCGTTCCGGCACCATCAAGATGGGCCCGAAGGTCGTGCTCGGCTATTTCGGCGAATTCCATCCGAAGACGCTGGAAGCGCTCGATGTCTCCGGCGCGCTTGCCGGCTTCGAAGTCTATGTCGATGCCATGCCCGAACCGAAGAAGAAGGCGACCCGCACCAAGCCGGCGCTGGAGCTGTCTCCGTTCCAGGCAGTCAAGCGCGACTTCGCTTTCGTTGTCGACAAGTCGGTGGAAGCTGGCGCCGTCGTCCGCGCTGCTGCCGGTGCCGACCGCAAGCTGGTAACCGGCGTCAACGTTTTTGACATTTTCGAAGGTGCGTCGCTCGGCGAAGACAAGAAGTCCATCGCCATCGAGGTGCAGATCCAGCCGGCCGAGCGGACGCTCACCGACGAGGATTTCGAAGTGCTGACACAGAAGATTGTGTCGAACGTGACGAAGTCGACGGGTGGGGTGCTGAGAGGGTAATCGGCTGCTGCCGAGTTCGCGGAGAGCTCGGCACCCCCCTCTGTCCCTTCGGGACATCTCCCCACAAGGGGGGAGATTGGTAACCTTCGGCACTCTTTCGCCTCAAGCTGACATCGCATCTGTTGAAACCGAGGTTTCTGCTTTAACGAGGATAAGCAGCAAACTCCCACTGATCTCCCCCCTTGTGGGGGAGATGTCGCGACAGCGACAGAGGGGGGTATCAGAGGCTCGGCATATTCGGTGTCGCATCATCTACCGATGCAGATGATAGACCTTGTTCACGATGCTCCACCGCCCGTCGATCTTCAGCAGTGACAGATAATCCGAAAACTTCATGCCGGCGAATTCGTCGACGACCTTGACGCTTGCGGCATCGCCTTCGATGTCGATCAGCTCGATCTCCATGAGGGGTATAGTGCCGGGCGGCGCGCTGCCTTCTTCCACGATCGCGCTGATGAATTCATCTCGCGTCATCCATTCGACCACACCCTGATAATTGCCGATGATATCAGCGCGCGGATGCAGTGCCTTGCGCAGCGCCGGCTCATTCGCGAATGCCATGCCATCGACATAGAGGTGAACAACCGCACGGATTGCCTGCTCTTCCGACATCTCGCCATTCCTCGTTTGAGTCATGTCTGACGCATGTCGCGCAAAAGTGTGCAGCGGTTTTGCGATAACGACATGCGAAACATCAAAACTTAAAGCGCACATAGCGAATCTGAAAGATCGCGACGCGCTTTAAGATACCATAGGCTATGCAGGCTGGCAAAAATACGACAGTGCGGTCACGAGGATTTGCTACTGCATAATTCCCTAAATCGAAATCGATTTAAGGATAAAATTATGCAGCAGATCTAAAGTGCTACAGCGACCTTTGCGCGTCACATGTGACGCGCGGGGCTGTAGGCTCTATTCGACAAAAACCCGCACGCTTGCGGCTCGGCCGGTGGCGTCGATGACCGTCAGCGTCGAATAGCCGGCGCCATCGGGCGTCCATTGGTTGGTGCGGCGGCGCGAAAGTTCGGGCAGTGGCTTGCCGTTGGCGAGCCATCGAAACGGTGCCCGTCCGCCCTGCAGCTTCAGCGCTAGCGGCGCGATCTGATCGACACCGCTGCTCGCCCCGAGATCGACGCGCGCGCCTTCGGGCGGATAGACGATCTGTGGCGCCGGCTCGCGGCTCGAAGCGGCCAGCAGCCCGGCGGCCGTAACGGAAAAGCGCCGCTGGCTGATAGGCAGTTCGGTCGCTGAGATGCGCACCGCCCCCGTGGGCGTCGGGGGGAAAGGCGTGATGGCGACGCCTGACTTGGCGAAGGCCTCGAACAGGATGGGTGCCGCCGATACATAGCCTGCCAACCCTGGAACCGCGCCATTGTCCGGCCGGCCGACCCAGACGCCGAGCACATGCGCGCCGTCATAGCCGATCGACCATGCGTCGCGATTGCCGTAGCTGGTGCCAGTCTTGTAGGCGATGCCGAGCTGCTTGCTGCCGCGCGGTGCGATGATATCCGAGAGAATGTCGGTGATGTTCCAGACTGCGATCGGCTCCATCAGCGGCTCGCCGTCGATCGGTCCCGGCTGGTCCTGAACGCCATCGCCGATCCGCATGGGTTTGCCGCGATTGGCAAGCCCTGCATAGAGCTGCACGAGGTCCTTAAGGGTGACGCCGACGCCGCCGAGGCCGATGGCAAGGCCGGGCGCTTCGTTCGGCGGCAGTTTCGGCTTCACCTCGGCGCGGCGGAAGCGCACCAGCAGCCGGGTCGGCCCGACAGCATCGAGCAGCCGCACGGCCGGCACGTTGAGCGACAGCTGCAGCGCCTGGCGCACGCTCACATCACCCTGGTAGGTCATATCGAAATTACGGGGGCGGTAGCCGTAGAAATCGGCCGGGCGATCCTCGATGATCGTCTCCTGGGCCACATAGCCCTGCTCGAAAGCAAGGCCGTAGATGAAAGGCTTCAAGGTCGAGCCGGGCGAGCGCAGCACGCGGGTCATGTCGACCCATCCCGAGCGGCTGGAATCGAAATAGTTGGCCGAGCCAACTTCGCCGATGATCTCGCCCGTCTTGGCATCGGCCATGATCATGGCCACCGATACTTTTGGCCCGAGCCGCTTTGCCGCCGCGTCTGCGACGGCTTCCAGCCCCTGCTGCACACTGCGGCGCAGGGTCGTCCGATGCTGGATGACGCCGGGCTGCTTCTTGAGAGCGAGTTCGGCGAGATGCGCCGCAAAGGCAGGCAGCTGCCGCCGGTCGGCCGGGATGGGTGTCAGCGCAGCGCGCTCGGCTTCCCCTTCGCCAATGATGGTGGCGACGGCAGCGCGCTCGAGCACGCGGTGGCGGGCAGCCTGTGCGGTCGCAAGATTGCGGTCCGGCCGGCGCTTTTCCGGCAGCTGCGGCAGGGCGACGAGTAGGGCGGATTGCGCCACGCTCAGATGGCGCGGCTCCTTGCCGAAATAAGCAAGGCTTGCCGCCCGAACGCCCTCCAGATTGCCGCCGTAGGGCGCATGCGTCAGGTAGAGATCGAGGATCTGCTCCTTGCTGAGCCGCTGCTCGATCTGGATGGCACGGACGATCTGCAGAAGCTTCGCCGTTACCGACCGCTCGCTGCGCGGCTCGATCAGACGCGCCACCTGCATGGAAAGCGTCGAGCCGCCCGAGACGATGCGGCCATGCGTGACGAGCTGCATGAAGGCGCGGCCGATCGCTATGGGGTCGACGCCGTGATGATCGTAGAAGCGCCGATCCTCATAGGCGACGAGCATGCGCAGATATTGCGGATCGACATCGGCAAACCCTGTCTTCAGCCGCCAGCGCCCCTCTGGCGTGGCGAAGGCGCGCAGGAGATCGCCATTGGCATCGAGTACCTCGGCCGAGACCAGGCGGGCATTGTCCAGTGGCGGCGGAAAGGCGCGGTCCGCGGCCTTAAGGCCGAAGACCAGAGCCACCGCCGTCAAGGCAGTGGCTCCAAGGCCGATCGCAATCTTCCATCGTGCTTTCATGGCTGCACTTACTGCTGGGCGGCCAGCACCTCCATGCGGCCCATCGCTGTACGGGCCGAGAACTGCGGACGATACATGTCCTCGACGCTCGCGGCCGGATGGTCGTAGACGCCGGGTGTAACGGCGCGCACGACATAGGCGAAGCTCAGGTCGCGGTTAGCGCCGTAGGTCTGGTCGAAGGCGGCAACGAAGCGATCGTAGCGGAACTCGACATGGGCCGGCTGCACATCGCTCAGCCAGTCGAAATTCGAAAGCTGGGCGCTGCTGACAATGCTCGGATTGTCGATTTCGAAGCCCGCAGGCAGGAGATCGGTCACGAGAAGGCGCTGCGGCCAGTCATTGTCGCCTATGACGTGCAGCACGACGACATAGCGCTCGTTCTGCTGTGCCTGGCTGACGTTCGCCTCTTCGCCATCGAGCGTGTAGTACTTGCGCTCGATCTTGAAGCCATTACCACCGGCGGGTAATGGTGCAGCCGGAGCGGCGACCGTGGTGACGGCCGCAGACAGCGGCTGGCGCGTCGTGTTGGTGACAGTCAGCGGATGGCCCGTCAGGGCATCGCCCGACATTTGCGCCATGTAGGTGCCGGTATGGGCAGCGCCGTTGACGTCGAGCGTCAGGCCGTCATCGCCATTCTGCAGGGCACGGGCGGCAAGCAGCATCCAGGTCTGTTCCTGCGTGCTGGTATACTTCCGGCTCTGCCAATCCTTGGCAACGACGCTTGCGAGATCCGGAATGATCGGCGGGACAGGACGGCTTTCGGCAGCAAGCGCCAGCACGGCGGCACCGTCGCGCAGCGACGAACCGTAATCCGAACGGGCGAAACTGACCTTGGTGACGGCCGCCTTCTGCGACATCTGCAAGGCATCGACGAAGATGTTGCGCGAGCGCTGTGCGTCACCATAGAGCGCCAGAGCCGCAGCCAGATGCGCCTTGGACAGCGGCGTCGGGAAGTCGTTCAGCATCGTGTCGGCATAGTAGCGCAGATCGCTGATCGAGGCCTTCTTGTTGCGTGCCAGCACGTAGAGCGCATAGGCGATCTCGTTGCCGTTATCCTTGACGTTGGTGTTGGCGCTCAGCGCGTTCTGGAGATTTTCCAGGGCCTGCACCATGGCCTGATCCGGCACGCTGTATTTCTGCTCGCGTGCACGGGTCAGGAAGTCGGTCACATAGGCGTCGAGCCAGAGATCGCCCGAGCCGGGGCCCCAGAGGCCGAAGCTGCCGGTCGAGGACTGGTAGGACATTTCGCGATAGACGGCGTCCTGCACGCGCTTGCGGATTTCGGTATCGTCAGCAAGGCCGTTCTTGATCGCCATGTCGCTGAAATAGAGCAGCGGCAGCGCGCTGCTCGCCGTCTGTTCGGCGCAGCCATAGGGATAGCGGCTGAGACTCATCAGCAACGCCGGCACGTCGAAGGCGCTGGAGCGGCTGACATTAACGCTGACCGAGGCGCCCGGCAGCACGCTGTCGGCAAGAAGGTCTGAGTTGACGGTCAGGCTCTTGCCGGGTGCCAGCGCGATGAGGCGCCGTTCGGTGACCGGCAGCTGTGCAGGGCGAACGGGGATGTCGACCGATTGATCGAGCGAGAGTCCCGAAGCATTCGACAGCTTGATCGAGACCGTGCCGTCGCCGGGCTTCCCGCCGGTGAGCGGCAGGGTGATGTTGTATTTGCCGCCGGCCTGCAGGTTGATCTTCTGCTGCGTGGCACTTTCATCCACGCTCACGGCACTGTTGCCCGTGACCGCGAGCGTATACTCGCCGGCGGGGGCGTCGGTGTTGGCAACATCGAGACGCAGGTTCGCCTTGTCCCCGGGTGCGAGGAATTTCGGCAGGCTGGCCGTGACCACGACCGGATCGCGGATGATCACGTCCTGCGTCGCATGCCCAACGCCTGCCTTCGACCATGCCACAGCCATCAGCCGTGCCGTGCCGTTGAACTGAGGGATGTCGAAGCTGACATTGGCCTTGCCGCTGGCGTCGAGCTTGACCGGGCCTGAGAAAAAGGCGACCAGCTTTTCCGTCGGCGGGCTCGCCGACAGGGCGGCTTGTCCGCCGTCACCGCCGGTGCGCAGCTTGCCGGTCGCGCCGAGCGAGCCGTCGATGAGGCGCCCATAGATGTCGCGGATTTCAAGGCCGAGCTGGCGCTGGCCGTAATACCACTCATCCGGTGCCGGCGGCTGGTAGCGCGTCAGGTTGAGGATGCCGACATCGACGGCGGCGACCGTGACGTAAGCGTCTTCATTGGCGCCGGCGCCCGATACCTGCACGCCGATGGTCAGCGGCTGGCGAGGCAAGGTCTTCTGCGGCGCGTCGAGCTTGATCTGCAGTTTGCGCTCGCCGGGATCGACCGGCGCCCATTTGATGCCGATGGCGCGCATCGGCATGCGGCTTTCCTGCGCTTCGCCGGGGCGGAAGAGGGTGGCGGTCAGATAGGTGCCGGCACCCCAATCGGCTGTTACCGGGACGTCGACTTCGCCGCCCGTGGCGCCGATATCGGCACTGGTGACCGAAATCAGCGTTTCGGAGCCGGCTGTCACCATCAACTGGCCGGCATAACGCGACGTCACCTTCAGCTTGGCGGTGTCACCGACATGATAGCTTGCCTTGTCGAGCGCGATTTCCAGCGCATCCGGCGTTTCCGTCGAGGTGGAGGCGACGTACCAGCCGGCATTGAATTCGATGCTCGTTTCAGGGCCGTTGGCATCGGCGGTGGAAACTTCCAGCCGGTAGCGGCCCCAGGTGACGGGCATGGAAATTGCCGCGCCATCGGTCGTGGTGTTCACCGTGCCGACCGCCACCTGCTTGGTGGACATGATCGGCTCGTATTTCCAGCTATTGCCGTCGCGATACCATTGATAATTGCGCTCGACGCTGAGCAGTTTCCAGGTCAGGCCCTGCATGGCTTGCTTCTGGCCGTTGGCATCGACGGCGATGACGTGGAAGTTGCCGATGGCATTCTCGCCGAGATCGCCGTCGAATTCCGGCTTGATGCCGATGCGCGGACCATCGGCTTTGACGGGCAGTGTCAGCGAGCGTTCTACGGCGCGGCCACCGGCTTCCTGCATGCGAACGGTGATGTTGGCGTTCAGCAGCTGCGTGGTCGAAGGCGTGTCGTTGATGGTGACATTGAAGGTGGTCTTGCCGTTTTCGTCCAGCGCCTGCAGGTCTTCGAGCGGCACCTGCGTGCTCTCGGCCTTGCTGTCGCCGCCGCTGCTGTCGCCGTCGTCATTGTTTGCATTTGCCTTGCCGGCGCCTTCGTCGGCGAGGCCGAACTGATAGCCCTTGTAGGCATCGCTCTGGCGCGTCGGCTTTAGCGTCACTTCGCCTTCCAGATTGAGGCCGGCTGCCGGAGCGCCATAAAGGTAGCGTCCGTCGACATTGATCGGCGTCGGCTGGCCGACTTCGATTTCCTTGGCATCGCTCTTCATATCGAATTCGATGCGATCCGGCACGAAGTCGTCGACGAGGAAGGTCTGCGAGCCGATGGAAGAGCCCTTCGGATCGGTATAGATATTCATCGTCCAGGTGCCGCGCATTGAGGTCTGCTGCAGCGGCAGGTCGACATTGTAGCCGCCGAGCTTGCCGCCGTCCGTGACGATACGGCGGTCCTCGACGCCATCGGGGCGGAGGAAGACGAAGGTAAGCGGCAGCTTTTCGACCGCCGTCGAGCTGACGTCGCGGGCAAGAGCCGAGGCATACACCGTTTCGCCGGCGCGGTAGATGCCGCGTTCCGTCCATGTCAGCAGGTCGATCGCGCCGGGCGCGGTTCTGCCGGCAACGCCGCGGTCGGAAAGATCGAAGCCGGCGCGCGTCATGTCGAGGAAGACATAATCCTGATCGCCGTTCTGGGCAGTGACGACAGCCGGCGTCATGCCCGCCGTGCCGCGCATCAGGCCGGCGCTGAAGGTGGCGCGGCCCTTGTCATCGGTCTTTGCGGTGCCGAGGATTTCATTGTTCTTGGCAAGCAGCTGCAGCTGCACGCCGGCAAGCGGCTTGGCGCTGCCGAGCGAGCGGGCAAAAACATTCAGCCCGTCGGTGCCGGCATAGGTGGTGACGCCGATATCGGAAACCACGAACCATTGTGTAGCCTGCGGATCCMATTCATGGCCGCTGTTGGGCGCAACCGCCGTCAGCACATAGACGCCGGGCTTGCGCTTCGGCAGCGCCTCGTCGACCGGGAAGCTGGTCGCGACATCCTTGTTGAGCTCCTGCTTGATCTCGATGGAGCCTTGCCAGACCAGTTCGCCATTGGTGTCCTGAATGGTCTGGGCACTGTAGTTGTCCATCTGTGTCAGGAACTGCGATCCGTTGAGGAGCTGCGCAATGTTGCGATCGCCGATGCGATAGAGCTTGAGATTGGCTGTCGTGGCGTTGACGGAGACGATCGGAATGCCGCGCCGGGCGGTGGAAGGCAGCACGAAATTGTCGCCTGTGAAGCGCAGCGAGGCCGTGCGATCCTTGACGTAGACGTCGACATTGACCTGGGAGGCAAGGTTTTCATCCACGGAGGAGGGCAGGCCGGCGCGCAGCGAAATGCGGTAATGTTGTCCGAATTCCAGGCCCTCGACGCAGATCTGGTTGTCCTTGGCATCGACGCCCTTCGGTGCCGCGCCGTTGAGGGTGACGAAAGGCGTGTAGTCGACGCCGCTCTTCACCAGCTTTTCGGAGAACTGCACGCACGCGCGTGGCGAAGCGTTGTCGTTGTCGAGCGTGTTGCCGGTGACGCGGAAGCCCTGGCGGGCCAGAAGATCGTTATAGGCCGCCTGGACCGCGGCGGAGCTGACGAGATTGAGGCTCGCCTTGTAGGCGCCGAGCGCCGGGCGATAGTTCTGCGCGTTCTTCAGCGCCTCAGCGAGAACGGCGAGCGCATCCGCGCGGCTACTCGTCGTGCGGGTCAGCTGGTAGCCGTTGAGCGCCGCATAGGCCGCCCTGGTGGCGAGGGACGTGTCATTCGTAACGGTATTGGCGGCGCGCGCCATTTCGACCCAGAGGTCGCCATTGTCCGGGCTGAGGGAGAGCGCCCCCTGGAATGCGTTGAGAGCATTGTTGACGTTGCCGGAGGTCAGCTCGATGCGGCCGAGCGCGATCAGGCTTTCGACGCCTTGGCCTTTCAACTCGCTGCCGAGCGTCAGCGTGCTTTTGGCATCGCGCGCGCTTTTGACGAAATCGTCCGACAGGAAGGAAAGGGCGGGGGCCGCGCCAATGTCCGGTTCTGTGACGGCAGCCGTCTCGACGATCTTGCCCGCGATCGCGCCAGGGAAGCTGTTGAGCTGGTTGAAGTCGGACTTCATGAAGCACCATTTCACCTTGGGATTGTAGGTGAAGGCCTTGCAGGATTTGTCGCCGATGCAGGACGCGGAGCATTGGTCCAGCGTCACGTTCTGCTCGGTGCGCAGATCGAAACCGAAGTAATCGCCATCCTTTGTGGTGACCACCTGGCGCTTGACGTCAGCCGCGGCCGAAGGGCTCAGAGATGCGAATGTGGCGAGAAGAAAAGCAGAGAAGCCGATAAACGCGCGCTTAGACATAAGTCCTCCCAACGCTGCCCCGTTTTTGATGGCGCAATCTTCAAATTTCAGACCCGTTTGTCAACCGAGCGTGGAGAGATGATAAAGATTTACGCCTATGACGATCTTTCTAGGAGCTTGAAAGAACCTGCAAATCAGACGATCCGCATATTCCGCTACCCCTTGGGAGCACTTCACTTTTCTTTTCAGTCCCAAAATGACACCGGCCTTGATGGCCGGTGTCTTCGTTCAGCCGATGGCAGCGCCTCAATTGTCATATATTCGTCATGGCAAGGGAGGCATCACTATACCGCTTTCCGGCGACGTTCTCGGGCGCGATGATGTCGCAGAGTTCCTTCACTTCCTGCGGCGAAAGCACGATATCGGCAGCTGCAGCATTCTGCTCGAGGTGATGCAGCTTGCGGGCGCCAGGGATGGGTACGATGTCGTCTCCCTGGTGCAGCACCCATGCGAGCGCCAGTTGTGCCGCCGTGACGCCCTTTTCCTCGGCAAGTGATTGCAACCTGGCGACCAGAGCCGCGTTGGCATCGAAATTCTCGCTCTGGAAGCGCGGCAGCGATCGGCGGAAATCGTCGGTGGCCAGATCATCCGCCTTTTGGATCGCACCGGTCAGAAAGCCGCGGCCGAGTGGGCTGTAGGGCACGAAGCCGATGCCGAGTTCGCGACAGGTGGCGAGCACGTCCTCCTCCGGATCGCGGGTCCAGAGCGAATATTCGCTCTGGACTGCGGCGATCGGATGCACCGCATGGGCGCGGCGGATGGTAGCCGAACCGGCCTCGGAAAGGCCGAGCGCCCGCACCTTGCCCTCTCTCACCAGCTCCGCCATGGCGCCGACCGTGTCTTCGATCGGCACGTTCGGATCGACGCGATGCTGGTAGAAGAGGTCGATGACATCGGTGCCGAGCCGCTTCAGCGAAGCCTCGGCGACTTCCTTGACGTGTTCGGGCCGGCTGTCGACGCCGATCATCGCGGCCGGACCGGTTTTGGTATGGTCGAGCTTGAAGCCGAATTTGGTGGCGATAACCACGCGATCACGAACCGGCTTCAGCGTGCGGCCGAGCAGCTCCTCGTTAGCGAAGGGGCCATAGGTTTCGGCGGTGTCGAAAAAGGTGACGCCGAGATCAACGGCGCGAAGGAGCGTCTTCACGGATTCCGCCTCGTCGGCCGAGCCATAGGCAAAGCTCATGCCCATGCAGCCGAGTCCAACGGCGGAAACGGTGAGATCCTTACCAAGCCTGCGGGTTTTCATGGTCTATTCCTCTTGAGCCTTATGGGAGTGGCAGGGGCTTATGTCCGCTGCCTACGAGCTCAAGGTAGGGTTCCGCATAATGAATGAAAACCCATGCAAATCCTTACAGGCTGTTCTATAATATAGATCAATGAACCGAACCCAGCTCTCCCAACTCGCGGTTTTTGCCGCTGTCGCCGCACATCGCAGCTTCCGCGCTGCCGGCAAGGAACTGTCGATCGCTCCGTCCGCGGTCAGCCATGCCGTTTCCAGCCTTGAAGAAAGTCTTGGCGTGCGGCTGCTTGCCCGCACCACGCGCAGCGTGCTCCCGACCGAGGAAGGCCAGGCGCTGCTCCAGCGGCTGGCGCCGGCTCTGGAGGAGATCGACATCGCGCTGGAGGACACCCTTGCGACCCGTGGCCGCCCGGCCGGTACGTTGCGCATCACCGCCCCGCGCTTTGCCTCGGATCTCCTGATGGCGCCGCGGCTCGGCGATTTCCTCAATACCTACCCGGACATCACGCTGGAAATCGCCAATGAGGACGGTTTCAGCAATATCGTCAAGGAAGGCTACGATGCCGGAATCCGGCTGGCGGAGAGCATCGAGGGCGACATGATCGCGGTGAAGGTCTCGCCTGATATACGCACCGTCATCGCCGGCTCCCCGGCCTATTTCGAGAAACATCCGAAGCCTCTGCATCCGCGCGATCTCGTTCATCACCGCTGCATCAAGCGGCGATTTACCGATGGCTCGCTCTATCGCTGGGAGTTCGAGAAGGATGGCCGCGAGCTGGTCGTCGCCGTCGATGGCCCCCTGATCGTGATCGAGGATCGGCTCGGGGTTTTGGCAGCCGTTAATGGCGCCGGCCTCGCCTATCTCTTCGACATACGCGTGCAGCAGGAGCTGGCCGAAGGCAAGCTCATCCGCGTGCTCGAGGATTGGTGTCCGCCCTATCCGGGCTTCTGCATCTATTATCCGAGCCGCCGCCAGATGCGCCCGGCGCTCCGAGCCTTCATCGATTTCTTCAAATATACCGGGCCTTAGAGTGTTCGGAGTTGCGTTGAAACAAGCGACGAGCGACTGCTGACAGAAATCGGGCATCGGCAATGCCATAACTCGTCTTGACTGATCGATGGTTTGAGAAAGGGATTGCAGCGATGAGAAAACCGGGGTCGATGAAGGGGCTTGAGGATCTCGGCCGTGTCAGGCTTTCGAAGAGTTTCTTCTTCCGCGATTTCCTGCATTCGGAAATATCAGATTTCCATCGCATCCCCAATATTCCGGAGGATCCCGATCTCGCGATCGAGACCGGCCGCAGGCTCTGCGAGGAATTGCTGGAGCCGCTGGAGGCGACGTTTGGCCGGCTACATATCCGCTCGGGCTACCGCTCGCCCGAGGTCAATGCCTTCGGCAACAAGAATGGGCTGAATTGCTCGACCAACCCTCACACCGCCGCGCACCACATCTGGGATATGCGCGATCTCGACGGCTGCATGGGCTCGGCCGTCTGCATCGTCGTGCCGTGGCTGATCGATCACCACGTCCAGGAGGGTGATTGGCAGAAGCTCGCCTGGTGGATCCACGATCACCTCCCATATGCGTCGCTCTGTTTCTTCCCGAAGCTGTGGGCCTTCAACATCCAGTGGCACGAGCGGCCGATGCGGACCATCCAAAGCTATGTCAGCCCGCGCGGCATGCTGACCAAGCCGGGCATGGCCAATTGGGAAGGCGATCATTCCGCCTACTACGAGGGCTTTCCCAAACTCAGAAGTTGATGCGATAACGGATATGCCCGTCGCTCTTCACGTAGGTGTCGTAGAGCTTGCGGGCGGTCGCATTGCCTTCTTCGGTATGCCAGTAAAGGCGACCCCAGCCGTTCTCCTTGCAGAGCGCGACGAGATCGTCCAGAAGCGCCCGGCCGACGCCGTGGCCCCTGGCGCTTTCATCGACGAACAGGTCTTCCAGATAGCAGTCGGGAGCGAGCGTCCATGTGCCCTCATGGGTGATGCAGAGCGTGAAACCCTTCACCTCGCCGTCGACCTCGGCCACCCGCATGAAGATTGCCGACGCCGGATCGAAGACCCGGCGCCAGGTTGCATCGGTGATATCAGGCGCGATCGTGACGCGGTAGAAGGCCAGGTAGCCGTCCCATAGACTACGCCAGCGCGCTTCGTCTTCGGGTCTGGCATCTCGGATCGTCACTGTCATCGGCCGTCCTCTGTCTACCTGCCGGCTTCGTCGAGCAGGCGCATGGCTTCGTCGGAAAGCGAAAGCTTCGCCGAATTGATTAGCGCGTCGAGCTGGCCGAGGCTAGTGGCGCTGGCGATCGGGGCGGTGACGCCGCGCTTGCGCAGCAGCCAGGCAAGCGCGATCTCCGCGGGCTTCGCGCTGGTTTCGGCCGCGACCTTGTCGAGCGCTGCGAGGATCCGCAGACCCTTGTCGTCGAGATAGGCGGCAACCCGGTTCTCGCGTGCCCGTCCCTCGGTGTCCGCCTTGCTGCGGTATTTGCCGGTCAGGAAGCCGGCGGCGAGGCTGAAATAGGTGATGACGCCGATCTCTTGCCTGACGCAGAGATCCGCCAGCGGCCCCTCGAAGCTGTCGCGGGCATAGAGATTGTATTCGGGCTGCAGCACATCGTAGCGCGGCAGGCCGGCCTTGGCGGCGGCATCGAGCGAAGCCTGGAGCTGCGTTGCATCGAGGTTCGAGCAGCCGACATGGCGGATCTTGCCCTGTTCCTTCAGCTTGGCATAGGCGGCGAGCGATTCCTCATGCGGCGTCTCGGGATCCGGCCAGTGCGAGAGATAGAGATCGATATGATCGGTCTGCAGCCGCTTCAGCGAGGCTTCTGCGGCCTCGATGATATAGTCGGCCTTCAGGCCCTTCTTGCCCGGCCCCATGTCCGATCCGACCTTGGTGATGATAACAGCTTTGTCACGCTGAACGCGGCCCTGCTTCAGCCACTTCCCGATGATCTCCTCGGAATCGCCGCCCTTGTTGCCGGGAACCCAGCTGGAATAGACATCGGCCGTGTCGATCGTGTTGAAGCCGGCGTCGAAGAAGGCATCGAGCAGGGCGTAGGAGGTTTTCTCATCGGCCGTCCAGCCGAAGACATTGCCGCCGAAAACGATGGGGGCGATAGACAAATCGGTTCGTCCAAGCTTGCGCATGTCCATGATATTTCTCCAGATCACTTCAGCAGGAAGCCGGCGTCAGAGGCGCCAGCAGGGAGGGACAAGGCAGGCTAGCGCCGCAAGCCGTGAAATTCCACTAACGATTTCTTTATTCCGCCGTCGAGCGTCGATAGTGGCTGGGTGGCAGCGTGTTGTATTTCGACCAGACGCGCCGCATGTGCCGCGGCGATGCAAAGCCGGATTTCTCCGCCACGCGCTCCATGTCCAGCCGCGAATTGGCGAGCACGTCGCGGGCCAGGGTGACGCGCATCAGATTGACATAGGCCGTCACGGACAGGCCGGCATGCTCCTGAAACAGCCGCGAAATGTGGCGCGCGCTCATTACGCCGATGCCGGCAAGCTCGGAAAGCGACCAACTGTAGGCCGGATCGGCCATTATCGCATCCTGAACGCGATGGATGGCCGGATGCACATGGTTTCTGCCGCTGAGCCAGGGCGAAAGCTGCGGCTCGGCGCCGGTCCTTCGCATGTAGACGACCATGTGCCGGGCAATGGTCAGCGCCGTCACCGGCGAGGTCAGCTTGGAGGCGAGGTGCAGCATCAGGTCGGTGCCCGTCGTGATACCGGCGCTCGAATAGCGCTCCCGGTCTTCGACATAGAGCCGGTTGTCGAGAACCCTTGCCGTCGGTGCGTGTTCCCTGACCTCGTCGAGGCAGGCGGCATGCGTGGTGCAGGCATAGCCGTCCATAAGGCCGGCCCGGGCTGCAAGCACCGCTCCGGAGCAGATGGTGACGAGAGTGATGCCCGGACGGATCGCGCCCTTCAACCAGGCGGCAAGCGCGGTTAGTTCGGGCTCGATATCTTCGGCATCGTCAGGTGGCGTCACGCTGCCGGACAGGATGACATAAGCCCCATCGGGAATGTGATCCGGCAAGGGCTTGAGATCGGCAAGCATCAGCCCGACCGAGGTTGTTTGCGATGGTTGGGCGGCGATGAAACGATAATCGAACAGAACGTCGTCCTGTTCGATATTGACGCGGCGCAACACCTCCACCGGGCCGGCTACGTCCATCAGCAGCGTATAGGGCGGCAGAAGCACGTAGACGGGAATGATCCGCCGATGGATGTGTCGGTCGCTTTGGGTCATGCGGCACTCCGGATCGATGTGTCGGCAAGCGCTTCTTCGACCGTCGCGATCCGGGCGAAACGGCCCGACAGCACCAGTTCGCTGCGCTTCTTGATATCGTCGACGCTGAAGACCGTGCCCGAGGCGTGCGTCATCGGGAAGGTCAGCGTCGCCTCGGTGACATAGTCGACCTCATAGCCGAGATCGGATGCGTGCCGCGTCGTGGTCTCGCAGCACTGCTCGGTGCGGATGCCGGAGACGATCACCTTGCGAATGCCGTTTGCCACCAGCCAGACATCGAGGCCGGAGCCGACGAGCGCCGAATGGCGGCGCTTGTGAAACACGGCATCGGCCTCCAGCGAGATTTCGTCGAGCTTGCGGACATAGCCGCTCTTCAGGCTGAAATGCGCGTCCTCATCTTCGACATGGAAAATCTGGACGACGGGAATGCCTTTCGCCTTGGCTCCGTCGATCAGCGCCTGCAGGCGGTTGGTGAAAGCAGGCAGGTCGTCGGCACGCCAATAAGGGCGCTGGCGAAACGATTCCTGGACGTCAATGACGAGCAGTGCGGTATCGGCTTGGGACATTTTCGTATCTCCTGTGCTTGAAGGATAGCCGAGATTAGGCGCCGCATGAAAGCTCAGAAAGCCATCTGGCAGACAGAAAGAGGACAAATACGGACATGATGCGATGAGCGTCACGCCTCAGCGTTCGCGCGCACGGGCCGTCTCGGGCGTTGCGCCTTGGGAAATGGCCGAATAAGGTTGGCGTCGGTTTCGTCCGGAGCGGAATGACCCTCGTTTCGCTCTACACACCGTGTTCACAAAGGATCCCGCCGGAAGGGCCATGTCGCGATCGTCGCCATGCTGCCGTCTGCTTCGGGATGATGCTTCAGGAGAGAGAGATGCTGCGTTTCGGAATTCTGTCGACGGCGAAGATTGGCCGCGATCTGGTGGTGCCCGCCATTCAGGATGCGGAAAATTGCGTTGTGACTGCCATCGCCAGCCGCGATCTTGATCGCGCCCGGCAGATGGCGGACCGCTTCTCCGTGCCGCATGCCTTCGGCTCCTATGAGGAGATGCTGGCTTCCGACACCATCGACGCCGTCTACATTCCTTTGCCGACCTCGCAGCATGTCGAATGGACGATCAAGGCCGCCGATGCCGGCAAGCATGTGCTCTGCGAAAAGCCGATCGCGCTCAAGGCGGATGAAATCGACAGCCTGATTGCCGCCCGCGATCGCAACAAGGTACTGGTGATGGAAGCCTATATGGTCGCCTATGCGCCGGTCTGGCGGAAGGTCCGCTCGTTGCTTGCCGATGGCGCCATCGGCCGCCTGCGCCATATCCAGGGCGCCTTCACCTATTTCAACCGCGATGCCGGCAACATGCGCAATATCCCTGCGCTTGGCGGCGGCGGCCTGCCCGATATCGGCATCTATCCGACGATCAGCACTCGTTTCGTCACCGGCCGCGAACCACTGCGCATTCAAGCGGTGACGGAGCGCGATCCAGAATTCGGCACCGACATCTATTCCAGCATCAAGGCCGATTTCGGCGACTTCGAGCTTAGCTTCTACATCTCGACGCAGATGGCCAATCGTCAGGTCATGGTCTTCCACGGCACGGAAGGCTTCATCGAGGTGAAGTCGCCCTTCAATGCCGATCGCTATGGCGCGGAAGAGCTGGAACTGACCAATCGCAGCCACTCGGAATCGCAGATCTTCCGCTTCCCCGACAGCCGCCAGTACAGACGCGAGGCGGAAGCTTTTGCGTCTGCCGCACTCGGCAAGGGCGCGGAAATTGTGCCTCTGGAAAGCTCGAAGCTCAACCAGAAGGTCATCGACGCCATCTACCGCGCCAGCGAAAAGGATGGCTGGGAGCCGGTCTGACCGGCTTTCTTACTCATTTAAGCAATTCCGGGCGGAAAACCGCTGAACACTTTTCCTGGAATTGCTTTAGGGATTTTGCCGGTGGCGGAAGACGAAGCGTGAATAGCCGAAGAAGCTGAACGCCGTCGCCGCCGCCGAAGCAAGGGTCAGCGCGATGATCGGCCGCAACGACGGTTCCGTCATCAGAAGCGAGCTGAACAGAGTATAGTTCAACAGCGCCGAGGTCAGGCCCACGGACCCGTAACGGAAGCCTTCCGCTGCCAGCGAGCGGTCGGACCGGCCGAAGGTGAAGTTGCGGTTGAGTACCCAGGTGGCGAGCAGCGCGCTCGGTATCGAGATAGCCCGGCCAATGAAGGGGCCGAAAGGCGTGAACCACAGCAACAGATGCAACACGCCGGCATCGACCACGAAGCCGACGCCGCCGGCGATCAGGAAGCGAAAGAGCTTCTTCATGCAGCCTTCGCCCTTTTCTTCCGGCTTGCGGGTTTTTCGAGTTCCGCCATGTAGACCGTGCGGTCATCACCAATCTCACGCGACGACGGCTTGGCCAGGCTCATATAATGGATGCGCAGCTGCTCGGCGCGGGCGCGTGCGACCGAGTCGAGGATCATGCCGGCTGTGAACAGCATGCAGGCAATCATCGTCAGTGCCACGGAGAGGATCCAGCTCGGCAGGCGTGTCACCATCCCGGTTTCGAAATATTCGACAAACACCGGGATCGAGAAGCCGATGCTCATTTCCATAGCAATGATGCCCAGAATGCCGAAGAAGGCGAAAGGCTTCGTTTCCTTCATCAGCATCGCGAACATCCGGAGGATCTTCCAGCCGTCGCGGAAAGTGGAAAGCTTCGAATGCGAGCCTTCCGGCCGCCGGCCATAGTCGAGCTCCAGCTCGCTGACGGGCAGTTTCAGCCGCGAAGCGTGAACAGACATTTCCGTCTCGATCTCGAAGCCGCCTGACACGGCCGGGAAACTCTTGACGAAACGGCGCGAGAAGGCACGGTAGCCGGAGAAGATGTCGGTGAAATCCGCACCGAAAATCGAGCGATAGAGCCAGTTGAAGATGCGGTTGCCGAAGGCATGGCCCTGGCGGCCGGCGTCGTTGTGCACGTTGCGGCGGGTACCGACGACCATGTCGGAGCCTTCGGTCAGGAGCGTGCGGATCAGCTCTTCTCCATCCTCCGGCGCATAGGTGCCGTCGCCATCGGCCATAAGATAGATATCGGCTTCGATGTCGGCGAACATGCGCCGGACCACATGCCCCTTGCCCTGGCGGCGCTCGCGCACGACCGTCGCGCCAGCGAGCATGGCGTGCAGCGCCGTGCCGTCGGTGGAATTGTTGTCGTAGACATAGATGCTGGCTTGCGGGATGGCGCGCCGGAAGCCGCGAACGACATCTCCGATCGTGGCAGCTTCGTTGTAGCAAGGCAGCAGGACGGCGATGCTCAGCTTCTCATTCCACATGGTCTTGGCCGCTTCCTATGCGTGATATCAGACGATCCGGGCGAGAGCTTATCGCGCTGGCTGTTAATAAGACGCTATGGTTGCGAAGGAAAATTGGCGGGAAATCGTGTCTGAGAAAAACATTATCGTGATGAATATCGCGGCCGGCGCGCGCTTTACTTTTTTTTGATGGGCAGGCGTTAGTGTTGCCCCGGAATATCCTTCAAATACGGGGTTTATCTGTATGACGCAGACGCTGGCAATGTCGCCCGAAGCCGCTCCGGCAACGGGCAGGAAAGCGTCGTCGCGCTGGTCTCATCCCGTTCTCGTGCCGTTGATCTACTGCATCCTGGTCATCGTCGCGCAGCTCGTCATCCATCGCCACGTCACGGATTATGTCGGCCCCGACAATGACGACGTCATGCGTCTTGTCGAGGTGCGCGACTTGCTCGCCGGTCAGGGCTGGTTCGACATGATCCAATACCGCCTCGGTCTCGATGGCGGGACGTTGATGCACTGGTCGCGCTTCATCGACTTGCCGATTGCAAGCCTCATCCTGTTTTTCCGCATGTTTTTCTCGCCGGAGGGCGCCGAGGCGGCGGCGCTGACCGTCTGGCCGCTGATGCTCATCCTGCCGTTGATGTTTTTCATGGCTCTTGCCGGCCGTCGCATGGCCGCCGTCGAGGGCATGCATTTCTCACTTCTGTTTACGGCGCTGTTCGTTTTGCTCTCGCCGCGTTTCGTGCCTGGATCCATCGATCACGACAACGTCCAGCTCTGCCTTGTCGCATTGACCGTCGCCATGCTGGTCGATGAAAGCTACAGGCCCCGCAATTTTGCCATCGCCGCCGTCGCTCTTGCAATCCAGCTCGGCATCGGCGCGGAGACGACGCCCTTCGTCGCCGTCGTCTGCGTCGCTGTCGCCTGCCTATGGGCCTGGGACGGCGCGCTGTTCGCGCCTGCCGCAAAAGCTTTCGCGCTGACGCTGACGATTGCCGTCAGTGCGGCGTTCTTCTCTCTGGTGTCACCGCGCTTCTACTCGATGGTCACCTGCGACAATCTTTCTCTCGGCTTCTACGCCATCACCAGCGCCGGCGGCGTCGGACTTTTGTTGTCGGCAATCTTCGCCAGCCACCTGTCCCGACCGGGGCGTATGGCTGTGTTGGCTGCCAACGGCGCATTCGTCTTTGCCACCACCATCGCGATCGCGCCGCAATGCCTGCACAATCCGCTTTCCGATCTGGACCCGATGCTGGTAGACCTTTGGCTGAGCAGAGTGACGGAAGCGCAATCGATCTTCTCGGTCGCGCACAGGCAGCCGGACATGCTCGGCACATTCTACGCGACAAGCTTCATCGCAATGCTTGTCTGCGCGTTCCGTATGCTGCGAGGCGATCGGGCCCGCATGCACGCGGTCCTCATGGCCCTGATCGCCATTAATTGGATCATCACGCTTGTGCAGGTCCGCGGTGCGGAATTCGCCAATCTGCTGGCTATTCCGCCGCTCGCGCTCCTTGTCGCCGAGCTGCGTCGCGTTTCGGCGGCCGACACGAAGAATGTGAGGGCATCCTTCTTCTACGTGGTCACTGTATTGATCTCTGTGCCGACGGTATGGGCGGTCGGCGGCGCCTTTGCACATGAGGTCATCGTCAATCGCTTTATGGCTTCGCCTGCCAAAGCCGAGGAAACGACAGACTGCATATCGAAGGAGGCGCTGGCGCCGATCGCCGGCCTCGAGCCCGGCGTCGTGGTTGCGGCGTCCAACATGGGAGCGCCGATTTTGCGCTTCACGCCGCACCGAGTTCTCTCCGGGCCCTATCATCGCGACCCGGACGGGATGCGAGCCGAACTGAATATCGGCCTTGCCCAGCCGCAGCAGGCGGAAGCGCTTCTGCGTGATGCGCATGTAACGCTAGTCGCCTTCTGCAAGGGCGATCCGCAGATGCAACTATTGTCCGAGCGGAGCCCTCAGGGACTCTATGCCCAACTCAGCGCCGGTCGTGTGCCCACCTATCTGGCGCCCTTTGCCGCATCGGCCAAGTCTGAGGTTCAATTCTTCCGGTTCAAGCCGTAGGAACGATCTAGGCGCGTCGGCCGGGCTCCATCATATCGGCAGTCACAAGATAGCCGATGAAGCCGAGGTTATAGCCGCCAAGCGCGATGAACAATGTCATCAGCGGCGGGGGAGAGACGGATAGGACGACTGCGGCCATGAAGGCGATGCTCACCAGAGCCACGCCGAGCAGCGCGCCGATGGTCGAGCGCTGCAGGCCTGCGGCAATCCCGATGATCGTGGCGGTCGCGAATATCATCGCTCCATATCCTCTTTACCAAGAACCAGTTTGCACAGATTTACGCGCCGATGGCTAAAAAAGGCTTTGTTGACAGGGTTAACGCTTGATGAAGCTCCGCCGCGCGCCGTCTTATGGGACGCATCGGGACTCAGTCGCAGTTTAAATCTGCACATAATCCTCTGCGTCCATCGATTCCGATTGAAGGGCCATGCGCTAGGCTCCGCATTTTCCGCGACATGGGCTAGAAAGAAGCCATGAGCAGCTTTTTTGAGAATGATTCGCCTTCGAACCTGACGGAATATTCCGTCTCGGAATTGTCCGGGTCGATCAAGCGCACGGTCGAGAATGCGTTCGATCAGGTGCGCGTGCGCGGGGAAATCTCCGGCTATCGTGGCCCGCATTCCTCGGGCCATGCCTATTTCTCACTGAAGGACGACCGGTCCCGCATCGACGCGGTGATCTGGAAAGGCACGTTTTCCAAACTGAAATTCCGCCCGGAAGAGGGGATGGAAGTCATCGCGACCGGCAAGGTGACGACCTTCCCGGGTTCGTCAAAATACCAGATCGTCATCGAGAGCCTGGAACCGGCGGGCGCGGGCGCCTTGATGGCGCTCCTGGAGGAGCGTAAGCGCAAGCTCGGAGCCGAAGGCCTGTTCGATGCAGAGCGCAAGCGCAGGCTCCCCTTTATGCCGAAAGTGATCGGCGTCGTGACCTCGCCGACCGGCGCTGTCATTCGCGATATCCTGCATCGCATCTCTGATCGCTTTCCGGTGCATGTGCTGGTCTGGCCGGTAAAGGTGCAGGGAGAGGGCTCGGGCGATGAGGTGGCGAACGCCATTCGCGGCTTCAATGAATTCGCACCCGGCGGCCCGATCCCGCGCCCTGATGTACTGATCGTCGCGCGCGGCGGTGGCAGTCTGGAGGATCTCTGGAGCTTCAACGACGAGGCCGTCGTCCGTGCTGCTGCCGCGAGCGACATCCCGCTGATTTCGGCCGTAGGTCACGAGACCGATTGGACCTTGATCGACTATGCCGCCGATGTGCGGGCTCCAACGCCGACGGGTGCAGCCGAAATGGCCGTGCCGGTCAGGGCTGAACTTGAGGCACAGCTCGCAAGCCTTGCCGCCCGGCTGCAGGGCGGAGTGGGCAGGCAGATGGATCAGCGGCGGCAGGCGGTGCGCGCACTGTTGCGTGCCCTGCCTTCGCTCGATCAGATCCTGGCCCTGCCGCGCCGCCGCTTCGATGAGGCGGCCGCCGGTCTCGGCCGCGGGCTCGAGCTGAACACGCTGAACAAGCGCCGATCGTTCGAGCGCACGGCCTCACAGCTGCGCCCGGATATCCTGTCGAACCGGATCGCCGAGCGCCGCCAGCAGTTGAGCGAGCGAATGACCCGGGCGGAGCGGACCATCGAGCGCTTGCTCGACCGTTCGCGCGCCCGCATCGAACGTGCCGACGCCGTCTTCGCCACGCTGCCATCGCGCCTTGAAACGCAGACGGGCCGCGCCCGTGATCGTCTCGGCAATCTCGTACGCCACGCCGATACCGCCATCCGGCATCAGCTGACCCGCGCCCGCAGCGAACTCGTGGCGCAGGAGCGCATTCTGCAGTCGCTCTCCTACAAGAACGTCTTGAAGCGCGGATACGCCGTGGTTCGTGACGAGGATGACCGCCCTGTTTCGCTGGCAGCGGCGCTCTCCACTGGCGCGGCTATCTCGATCGAATTCGCCGACGGCCGCATCGGTGCTGTCACCGGTGATGGCGAGGTGCCGCCATCACCGGCTATTCCCCCATCAGGCGCCGCGCCTTCGAAGAAGCGCGCCACCAAGGCAGCTGAGCCCGCTGCTACGCCAAAGCAAGGGAGCCTCTTCTGATGCGCATCCTGCTGATCCTGGCCCACCCGCTTGAGGATAGCTTCGCCGCGGCTGTGGCAAAGGTCGCGCAGGAGACGCTTGTCGCCGGAGGGCATCAGGTCGATCTGCTCGATCTCTACCGCGAAGGCTTCGATCCGCGCCTGTCGCAAGCCGAGCGAGGCGGCTATTTCGACCAGCCCTACGATACCTCTGGCGTCGACGATATCGTCGCCCGGCTGCGGGCGGCCGAAGGGCTGATACTCGTCTTTCCGCAATGGTGGTTCAATTTTCCGGCCATTCTCAAGGGCTTCTTCGATCGCGCCTTCGCGCCCGGCGTGGCCTTCACCCACGATCCCGCCGGCGGGCGCATCGTGCCGCAGCTCACCAATATCCGCCTGTTCTGGGCGTTGACCACCACCGGCTCGCCCTGGTGGATCGTGCATCTCTACATGGGCAATCCCGTGCGGCGACTGCTGAAGCGCGGTATCGCCGCTTTTTGCGCCAAGCGGCTGAATTTCCGCATGCTGGCGCTGCACGACATGGATCGCGTCACCGATGCCGGACGCAAGGCGCATCTTGCCCGCATCAGGAAAGCCTTGGCAGCTCTTTAGAGCCGAGCTCAGGCAGGGGCTGAACCTGCCGCGCTTACTACTTCAATAGCGGCCATCTTGATTCCGTTTTTCGAATCTGAGAGGATTATATCGTCTGAAACAGGTTAGGTTGGTGCGGTTGGCCCAACCCCCGCTCAATGCGGGTCCTTCCATTACTTCGGTAGCGGCCCAAGACCTTCAACGTCTCGCAATCCCGCGGGCGAACGAAAGGGCTTGGTTATGCAGCAGCAGATTTCCGTCGTCACCATTGGTGTTCTAGATCTCGATCGATCCAAACACTTCTATGTGGAAGGGTTCGGATGGAGACCCGTCTTCGAGAATGAAGAGATCGTCTTCTACCAGATGAACGGCTTCGTATTCGGCACCTTCAAGCTCCTGTCGCTTGAGCAGGACATGGGCCGATCGGGCCTGAAATCACCCGGCGCCTTTTCGCTGGCGCATAATGTTGCGAGCCGAGAGGATGTCGACACCGTCATGGATCAATTGGTGCTGGCGGGCGGGAGCATGCTTCGCAAGGCCGATGCACCGCCGCATGGCGGCTTCCGCGGCTATGTGGCAGATCCCGACGATCACGCCTGGGAAATCGCCTGGAATCCCTTCTGGCCGATTGATGAAAACGGCCTGGTGACGTTCGGCATCTAAATGCAAGAAAGCGGGCTCGTCGCCCGCTTTCCCTTCTCTGCGATTGCTGCCAGTTAAGGCTTAAGCCCACTCGCCCTTGCGCATGACGGCTACGCGCGAGCCATCGGCATTGATGCCGTCGATATCCACCTTGTCGGAGCCGATCATCCAGTCGATGTGGATCAGGCTGGAATTGCCGCCCTGCGCCTTGATCTGCTCCTGGCTGAGCGACGCGCCATCGATGAAGCACTTGGAGTAGCACTGGCCGAGCGCGATGTGGCAGGAGGCGTTTTCGTCGAAGAGTGTGTTGTAGAACAGGATGCCGCTCGCCGAAATCGGCGAGGAATGCGGCACCAGCGCCACTTCGCCGAGCCGGCGGGCGCCTTCATCGGTGTCGAGCACCTTGTTCAGCACTTCCTCGCCACGTGTCGCTTTAGCTTCGATGATGCGACCGCCCTCGAAACGCACCTGGATATTGTCGATCAGCGTGCCCTGATGCGAGAGCGGCTTGGTGGAGGAGACATGGCCTTCGACGCGCAGCGCATGCGGCGTGGTGAAGACCTCTTCCGTCGGGATGTTCGGGTTGCAGGTGATGCCATTCTTGGCCGTCGAGGAGCCGCCATGCCATTCATGGCCATCGGCCAGGCCGACCGTCAGGTCGGTGCCCGGTCCCTGGAAATGCAGGGCAGCGAAGCGCTGGCCGTTCATCCATGCGGAACGCTTGTGCAGATTGGCATTGTGCTCGGCCCACGCCGCGATCGGATCTTCGACATCGACGCGCGAGGCCGAGAAGATCGCCTTGGCAAGTTTGGCAACAGCGATCGCTTCCGGATCGTTCGGGAAGACCAGCTTCGCCCAGGAGGGGTTCGGATAGGAGACGATGTTCCAGTTGGTATCGAAATTCGAGATCTTTTCGAGAGCCGGCTTGTAGGCAGCCGAATTGGCGCGGTTGGCGCGCGCCACCTTGTTCGGGTCCTGATTGGACAGCAGCATCGGATTGTCGCCGGAAATCGCGAGGCGCGCCGTATTGCTGGAGAAGGCCTTGGCCATGCCCTCGTAGAGCCAGTTTGCTGCGCGGTCGAAGCTCGCGTCGTGGCCGTATTCGTAGCGGGCGAGCGTCGTCTCTTCGTCCGAGTAGAAGGTGGAAACAAGGCCGGCGCCGGCCTTGTAGGCTTCGCGCGTGATCAGCCGCACCAGCGGCATCGCCGCGACCGGCGCCGTCATGAGCAGATCCTGGCCGGCCTGCAGCTGCAACCCGACCTTTACGGCCACTTCCGCAAGCTTTTCCAGCTTGGCGTGATCGACGGGATGATGGTTGGGGGAGGCGGATGTCATGGCAAAACCTGCTTGGCTGATATCGAAAGATGGACTGAAGACTTAGACCGGTTTGCGGCGAAATTGAAGGCGGTTTGTCCGATGTTGCAGATAGTCAGGCAATCAGCGGCGCGGCCTTGGCCTTGAGAGCGGTCAAGGCGTCCTGTGGGCTGAGCCTCACCTGCAGGCCGCGCTGGCCGCCGTTGATATAGACATAGGCTTCGGTCATCGCTTGCGCCTCGATCGCTGTGGGAACGAGCTTCTTCTGGCCGAAGGGACTGATGCCGCCGACATGGTACCCCGTCAGGCGCTCTGCATCGGCTGGCTTCATCATGGCAGCCGATTTGCCGCCGAAGGCTGCGGCGAGCTTTTTCATGCTGACCTCGTGATCGGAGGGTACGACGACGCAAACCGGCTTGCCATCCACCTCCGCCATCAAGGTCTTCAGTACCCGATGCGGCTCCTCGCCGAGGGCCTCCGCCGCCTGCAGGCCGACGCGCTCCGCATTCGGATCGTAGTCATAGGCATGCACGGTGAAGGCGACTTTCGTCTGGCTCAGCACTTGCGTGGCGCGGGTGGTTTTTGACATGACTTGTCTCTAGGCTGTCTTGCCGAATGCAGCCGCATAGATATCGGGCTTGAATCCGATGAGCAATTTACCATCCGCTTCCAGCACCGGGCGCTTGATCATCGAAGGCTGCGACAGCATCAGCGCAATGGCTTTGCCCTTCGAAAGGTCGGTGCGATCCGCTTCCGGCAGGGCCTTGAAGGTGGTGCCGGCGCGGTTGAGCACGACTTCCCAGCCTGCTTCCTTGGTCCAGAGCTCCAGATGATCCCGATCGATGCCAACGGCCTTGTAATCGTGGAAATCATAGGCGATGCCGTGGCCCTCGAGCCAGGTTCGGGCCTTCTTCATCGTGTCGCAGTTCTTAATGCCGTAAATGGTGATCGTCATGGCGAATCCGTCTCTTGCTGTCTGATAGCGCATAGCATGCGAATAAAGCCGGGTAAAAGGCGGCCGGACGGCGAAGCGGTTCTCTCATCCGTTGCAGTTGCCGCCAATAATCCTGTAAATATGCAGCGTGCATATTTATGGCGCGAGTGAGCATGGCGACGGACAAGGAAACACTACGGCTGGAGAACCTCTTTGGCGCCATGAGCCTTGCTCTGGTGGACAAGATGGAGAAGGCCTTTGCCGATGAGACCGGCTTCGGTCCGAGCGCCATCGCCGCCGTCATCCAGATCGGCTCCGAGCCGGGTCTGACGATCGAGACGTTGCGCAGAATGATCGCACTCTCCCATTCGGCCACCGTGCGCCTCGTCGACCAGCTGGTGGCATCCGATCTCGTGTTGCGCGCCGGCGTCGTCGAGGGGGACAAGCGCGCCCGCTCGCTGCAACTGACGGAGGCCGGGCAGGTGTTGTTTAACAAAAGCCTGGCCGCTCGCCGTGCCGTCATCGAGCGGGCTTTCAAAGGGCTGAAACCTGAAGAGACCGAGCAGCTCGGACGTCTGGTGGAGAAATTGCTGCCGGCTTTGGTCGATATCGGCGACGATCAGGATGTGGTCTGCCGCGTTTGCGATCAGGGAGTCTGCGATCAGGATCGCTGCCCCATTGCTTTCATGTCCTAGCCCCAGGATGCTGTCCTTGACATCGCCCTTAGATATATGCACTATGCATGCATATATCTAAGGGCACGTAACCTGCTTCCTTTGATGCTCTGAACATCGCCTGCATCAATTAGATCTGAGGCATGATCGTGATGGGAAATCGCTCAATTCTTGCCTGGCTAAGGGGCAGACGGCGCGCGGCACTTGCCGGTGCGCCGGATCATATCCGTCGCCTCGGCACTCTTCTCCGGGAGGCGGCGGCGATCGCCTTCACCCTGCGCTGCAGGATGATCGATCGCCGTTAGATCGGTTCAGCTTTTCGCTGGAGCGCTGAACCGATCCAGCTCTTTGTTTTCACGCAATTCCGGACGGAAAACCGCTGCGCACTTTTCCTGGAATTGCTCCAAAGGCAAGTTAGTTTTCCAGCGTGCCCGGTTTGCGGACGACGGAACTTGGCTTGTCGGAACCGATCTTCATCAGATCGCCGCGCCGGCGCACCAGTCGGTCCGAGACGCGGGTGACGATGAGGCCGTCTTGCGGCGCGCGAACCTCGATGGTCCCATCCGGCATGCCGGGTGCGGTGATAATCGTCGCCAGCCGCTCCCCTTCCACGACACGTTCGCCGATATTGCGATGGAAAAGCACCGTGCCGGCCTGGGGAGCGCGGATCATCTCGACATTGTCGAGTGGCACCGCCGGCCCGGCGAAGGCGGCGAGATGAACGCCGTCGTCACGTACTCCGCCGCGCACAGCCAGGAAGCGCCAGAGCCCTTCCGCATCTTGCTTGGCCATTTCGGGATAGACATCGCGGGTGCCCCGCAATTCGACCGTCACGGATAGCTTGCCCGGCAGTCTTGCCTTCTTTTCGCCCGGCACTTCGTATTTCCAGGCGAAGCTGACCGCCTCCTCGAAAGCCGAGCTTTCGCCGTCAGAAAGCAGCACGGCATCCATCTTCAGGGCAGCAGCAAGATCCGAGGCCTCGGGCCAGAATGCCTCGTCGATATAGGCATATTGCAGGGATTCATCGTCGCAATGGAGATCGATCACCAGATCTGCGCCGAGCGCCATATGGATCAGCTGACGCTTCAGCCGGTCGACGGCGGGATAGCGTTCGAGGTTCTCGATCAGGAGATCCCGGTCGCGTAGCGAGATCAATGGGAAGTCGCGATTGAAGTTGGTGCGTGATCCCAGGTCGAAGCGACCCTGCATCTCGCCGAAGTGCGATTGCGCAGCACCGATCGGATTGGCATGCGGCACCACGATGATATCGCTAAGGATGGCGCTCTCCGCTTCCGCCTGTCGCAGTCGCTCGCAGAGGAAATGAACCAGCGCAGTTCCTGGCAGTTCGCCGGCATGCAGAGCGGCCTGGATATAGATCTTCGGTGCATCGGCTTTTTTCCCGGCGAAGCGCAGAATCGGCAGGCGCCATGCAATGCCCGCAGTATCGCCCTCGATGACGATTTCGGTGATATCCATGTAAGGGCCTCCTCCTGATTATGATCGGAGAGCCATATCAAGCCATCGCAGTCTTCGGCAACCGTTGCGGCTGTGTCGCCGCATGAGGCCGTTGGTCAGGAGCCGCGATGTCTGCGCAAGCCGAGACTGAGCAAGAGGCTGAGTAGCACTGCGCCGACCCCGAGTGAGAAAGGGGCGGCATAGCCGAGATGATCGGCGGCGATGCCGGCAATCGGGCCCGTTGCGCCGAGCGAGACATCGAGAAAGATCGAATAGAGCCCAAGTGCGACGCCGCGGTTCTGCGGCGGGATGCGTTCCATGGCCTCGTTGCCGAGCGCCGGGAAGACAGGCGCGAAACCGGCGCCGGCAAGGGCTGCGCCGATGATAGCGATCGTCGGCGAGGGCGCAAGCGCGAGTGCGGCGAGGCCGATCACCTCGACGACGAGTGAAATGCGTACCAGCGGCAGGCCGCCGAACCGGGCAACGGCCTGCGCAAGGCCGAGACGAACGCCCATGAAGGCAAGACCGAAGGCGCTGAGCGCGAAGGAGGCGCCCACCCAGCCGCGGCTATGGAAGAAAAGGGCGACAAAGGCCATGACCACGCCGAAACCACTGGAGGCGAGAGCGAGTGCGACGCCGAAAGGCGCGACACGGCTTAGCACCTGGCCGGTGCCGATACCCTTTTCCTTCACGCCCGGCACGGGCGGCCGGCTTTGCGCCAGCATCAGCCCGGCGATGGCGAGGAGTACCGTGACTACGCCTATGGAAAGGAAGCCATATTGCCCCTGCAGCCAGGCACCGAAGGGAGCGGCGAGCGCGATGCCGCCGTAAGTGGCGATGCCGTTCCAGGAAATGATCCGCACAGTCTCGCGCGATCCCATCAGGCCGATCGCCCAGGTGATCGCCGCGGTGCTGACCCAGCTTTCGCCGATCCCGAGCGCCAGCCGTCCCGCAAGAAGGAGGGCAAGGCTTGCCGTCGGGACTTGGACCGTAAAGGTGGAGGCGATCGTCAGAATGCCCGAAAGTCCATAGGCAAGGAAACCGAGAAGGACAGAGCGGCGCGGCCCATACTGATCACAGAGACGACCCACATGCGCGCGGCTGATGATCGTTGCCACATATTGCGTGCTGACGGCGATGCCCGCCCAGACGACACCGAAGCCGAGGCCGCTGTCGACGTAGGTCGGCAATACCGCAAGCGGAAGGCCGATGGCGATGTAGCCGAAGAATGTCAGTGCGACGATGGAAACGAGGGCCAGGGTCGAGTTGAACCTGATGGTCTGGGAGGCTGTGTTCACGGGATATCGCCTGTGGACACCGGCAAGAGCGATGCCCAAAACTTTTTGCCACGAAGGATCGAGATTTCGTATCGGATAGAGATGGCAGCGATGGCCGAATGGCCGCGCGCCGCCATGGACAACGCGTATCAGGCAAAAGCAGGCGGGGTCAATGAATTGCTGCTTTGCAGCAAAATCCATTGACGACATGATGATTATGTGCGTGCGGCTTTGAAAATCCCGCGGTGCGAGCGGAGCCGGCGGATGGCCCCGCTCGCATGAGGTTTACATCGTCAAGACGACGCTGGCCGTCGTGCGTCCGGCTTCGAGGTCCGCATGCGCTCGAGCAGCGTCCTTGAGCTCGTACTCGGCGCCGATCGGATTGATCAGTCCGGCCTGCAGGTGCTCCATCAGGGCCGTTGTCCCCTGCCGATAGAGCTCGGGATCGTTGGCATAGGTCAGTACGCTCGGGCGCGAGAGCCCGATGGCGCGGGGTGCGGTCAATTCCTCGATTTCGATCGGTGGAATGGGACCGGCCGCCTGGCCGAGGCTGGCGACCATGCCGAAGGGACGTACGGCGGCGAGCGTCTGCGACAGCATCGTTCCACCGATCCCATCGACAGCAAGATGTACGCCGCGACGATCGGCGATGCGGCGGGTTTCCTCCACCCAGTCTTCGGATGTGTGCAGGAGAACGATGTCCGCACCGGCCTCATAGGCGAAACCGGCCTTGGCTTCGGATCCGACCGTGGCGATGACGTTGGCGCCGAGGCGCTTTGCAAGGCGCGTGACAAGCTGGCCGACGCCGCCGGCTGCCGCGTGCACCAGAACCCATTCGCCTGATTTCAGCGGATAGACCTTTTGCAGCACCATATGAGCCGTAAGCCCGCGCAGCATCGTGCTGCCGGCCACCCGCTCGCTGACGCCATCGGGCAATTTCACCAGCCGTGCCGCCGATAGCGTGCGCACCTCCGCATAGCTGCCGAGCGGATGGCCAACATAGGCAACACGGTCGCCGACCTTCAGCTCGCCGACACCGGGGCCGAGAGCCTCGATGACGCCGGCACCCTCGAAGCCAAGCACGCTCTGGCCCGGCGGCAGCGGGTAGAGGCCGGAACGAATATATATGTCGACGAAATTGACGCCCGAGATGCTTTGGCGGATCCGGGCTTGGCCGGGGCCTGGTTCGGTGGCGGGGACATCGACGGCTTTCATAGCCTCGGGTCCGCCTGGGCCGGTAGTGGTAATCGCTAGGGGCATGCTGAAGTCTCCTTTCGGGAGATCTTTGACCATAAACCCCGACTTGAATAAATTCGGTATGAACTCACCATATCTGTGCAATAATGCACCGATGATCGACTGGCAGGACCTCCTTCATTTCGCCGCCCTGGCACGAACGGGTTCGCTCTCGGCAGCAGCTCGGGAGCTTGGCGTCGACCACGCAACGGTCGGACGCCGCATTGCCTCATTGGAACGGTCCCTGGATTTGCGGCTGATCGACCGGCGGCCGCGCACCTCGCCGCTGACGGTCGATGGCCGCGCCATCGCCGAACTGGTGGCCGGCATGGAAGAAAACGTCGAGGCGATCAGACGCTATTCGAAAAGTGCCGTCGCCGGGCTTTCTGCCGCGGTCAAAATCAGCGCGCCGCCATCGATCGCTGCCCATCTTCTCGCTCCGAAGGCGACCCTCTTCCGCGCGGAGCACCCGGATATCACCCTGACCATTGCAGGCGTCACTCGCCGTGCTGCGCTTAATTACGGTGAGGCCGATATCGCCGTGCGTATGACGCGGCCGGAGGAGAGCGATCTATTGGTGCGCCGTATCGGCGTCATGCGCTTCGGCCTTTATGCCATCCCGACTGTGGCGCAGATGCCCGAGAAGGATTGGGCCTTCATCGGCTATGATGCGGCGATGGAGCATCTGACGCAGCAGACCTGGCTGCGCAGCCTGTTGGAGGGACGGCCGATCGTGTTCCGCGCCACCGATGTCTTCGGTCAGCTCGAGGCCGCACGCGCCGGTCTTGGCGTCGTGGCGCTTCCGGCCTTTCTGGGCGATGGCGAGGCGGGGCTGTCACGCCTGCCGGTGGCGATCCCGTCCCCCACGCGCGACCTTTGGCTCGTGACCTATCCGGATCTGCGCCGCTCGCCGGCCATCCGCGCAGTGATGGATTTCGTTACCGAGATCATCGGCCGAAGCTGCCCCTTGCGCGACGGTGCGGATACCGCCTCTTAAGGCGCGGTTTTCAGGGCTTATTTTCTTGTTGCAGCTTGGTGGCGAATCTCTATCCATAGATGGATGAGCCTCCTTATGGTCGGTGATCGATGACGAAGCTGAGCAGTTGGTTCGTGGTGGACAAGGCAGATCTGGTCGCGGGCATATCGGTTGCCGGCCTGATGCTGCCGGAAGCGGTCGCTTACGCCGGCATTGCCGGGCTGCCGCCGCATCGGGCCATCCTTGCCGGCATTGCCGGATGTCTCGTCTATGCCATATTCGGCCGCAGCCGCTTCGCCATCATCTCACCGACTTCGTCGTCTGCAGCCATTCTCGCCGCAACGCTGGCAGTGGTGCCGGGCGATGCCACAATCAAGGCCGGGCTGGCGACGGTCGCGGTGGCGCTCGCCGGCATTCTTTTCGTTGTCGCCGGCGTGCTGCGCCTCGGCGGCATCACCGGCTTCATCTCGCGGCCCGTGCTCCGCGGCTTCGCGCTGGGGCTGGCGATTACCATCATCCTGCATCAGCTGCCGATCCTGGTGGGCGTGCCGGTGCAAGGCTCGAATATCTTGACCTACGCGGCCGCATTGTTCGGCGCGGTTCTGCAATGGAACCCGATCAGCGTCGCCGTCGGCATCGTGGCATTGGCGGCGTTGCTGCTGCTCAAGCGCGTGCCGAGTCTTCCCGGTGCCTTCCTCGTGCTGGTTGCCGGCATCCTCGCATCTTACCTGTTCGGCCTCGAGGCTCATGGCGTCAAGTTGGTCGGCAGCATAAAAATCCTGCCGCAATGGCCGTCGCTGCCGGATGCCGACTGGACGGCCTATTCGCGGCTGGTGCAGTTTACCGTGCCTCTGGTGCTCATCCTCTTTGCCGAATCCTGGGGCACGATGCGGGCCTTGGCGTTGCGCTATGGCGAGACGCTGAAGGTCAATCGCGAGCTCGGCGCGCTCGGGGCTGCCAATATTGCCAGCGCCCTTGTCCAGGGCATGCCGGTCGGCGCGGGCTTTTCCGCCGGCTTCGCCAGCGAGGCGGCCGGCGCGAAGACGCGGGCAACCACCGTGTTCGCCGCCATCGGCCTTGCGATCCTGATTGCCTGTGCCGGGCCACTGGTGGCACTTCTGCCGGAGCCGGTGCTGGCAGCCGTTGTCATCGCAGCCCTTACCCATGCGCTCGATCCCAGCCCGATCCTGCGCCTGCGCCGCCTGCATCGCGATTTCTACGTGGCGCTGGGTGCTGCTGTCGGCGTGCTGGCGCTCGGCGTGCTCAACGGCATGCTGCTGGCGATCGCCCTCTCGCTCGCCGCCATGATGCATCGTTTGGCATCGCCCTATGTCGCCCGCCTTGGGCGGCTTGGCGACAGCCACAATTTCGTTGATGTCAGCCGCCATGGCGATGCGTCCGAGATGCCGGGCATTGCCATCTGGCGCCCCGGCGAAACCCTGTTTTTCGGCAATGCCGACACGATCTTCAGTGAGATAATGTCGGGCAGCCGAAGCGAAGCCGGATTGCGGGCCATCATTCTCAGCCTGGAAGAGAGCTCCGATATCGACAGCACCGCCATGGACGCCTTGATGGAATTCGACAGGGCCATGCAACGCACCGGTCTGCGCGTCCAGTTCGCCCGCGTGCATGACCGCGTCCGCGATCTCATGGCCCTCGCCGGCGTTGCCGACACCACCAGCCGCTGCAGCTTCAGCGTCGATGACGCTGTGGCGGCGGTGATGGCGGACGGCAACCAGCCGAAGGCTTGAGCGAGGCGTTCAGTCGCGAAGCGTCCAATAGCAAAGGTGATCGTGCGTTGCTTTGCCGTACAAACTATTGATCAGCACGAAATCTCTTGCGGTCCACGAAACGGGTTCTTCAAGCAAGATATCTGGAATGAGGTGCCCTTGATAAAGCAGGGTCATGTGCGGCTCGACCTGCTTTTCACGGCCTCTCTTGAAGCCTGTAAGCTCGATGGCTTCATCCAGTTCGCGATGGAGCGCTTTCAGCTCCGTGTTTCCATCTTTATTCCATAAGACAAGGGGCCGGTTGTCAGTATTGCCAAAGCTCACAGCCCGATCGAACGAGACCTGAAACGACTGTCGTCTAATCATCGAAGCGGCCTCCATTGCCGCAAATGCTACGTCTTCGGGCAAGTCGCGGGCCGGATCGATCTTCATTTGATAGAGCGTGATATGGAATAGATCCTTACGCCGCGGCCTTGTTGAAAAGCCGTATTGGCGGTGAAAGATCCCAGCAAGCTCCAAACTCCGCGCGGCAATCTGCGGATCGGGCAGGATCGCAAAATAGAGTCCGTTAACGGGTTGCTTATCCCGGAGCGGCGGTGTTCGGCTGCGCGATCCGCCTCCGAGATTGAGCGAGAGTTGCCCATTGTTCTTCATGGGATAGCTCAAAGCTGTGCCGCCTTGCCTCCTCCTGTTTTTCGACCGCAAGATGATAGGATGAAGCAATTGCTAAATCAAGAACAAAACAAGAACATTTGAAGTCGATGGGGCTCTTCGCCCCGTGAATCTCATTTAGAAAAGCGATCGAATAAAATACCTGCTTGGCCTGTTCATTCCAGGTTCGGGCTTTCGAGCCCACTCTCACCAACAAGGAATGACAGCCATGTTCATCAGATCTGTCTTTGCGGTGCTCTTTCTCGCTCTTATCGGCTTTGCTCTTGCGTCTTGCACCACCTCCGGCGAGCGCAATTCCGGCGGTGGCATGACGCAGAATGCCCCTCCGACCGGCGGTGGATATTGATATCCGTGTTTGCGGTTGTCTCAGCATCGCTCCGGTGTCGTCAAAACGGTGGCAATTCTCGATCTTCGCAAGAAACGGGTTGAATTCGACGCTCTCGAGGACGATTTTCATGACAAGTGGAAACACGGGAGCGTTCGTCATGAATGAGACAAGGCAGAATTACCTGATCTTCGAAACCGCCGGCGGCTTCTGCGGCATCGCGTGGAGCGATATCGGTGTCATTCGCTTTCAATTGCCGACGAAGGATGCAGCAGCGACCGAGCGTCTGCTTCTGCGTCGCCTGTCGAACGCACAAGCCGGCACGCCGACGCCGGACGTCGCTGACGTCGTCTCCAAGGTGAAGCGTTATTTCGCAGGCGAGGAAATCGACTTCTCGGGCGTCACGCTCGATCTCGATGAACAGGATGCGTTCTTCAAGCAGATCTACGATGCCGCCCGGCAGGTCGGCTGGGGCCGCACCACCACCTATGGAACCCTGGCCAAGCAGCTTGGCGCGGGGCCGGAAGCCGCCCGCGATGTCGGGCAGGCCATGGCGAAGAACCCGGTGGCACTGATCATCCCCTGCCATCGCGTTCTGGCAGCAGGCGGCAAGATCGGCGGCTTTTCCGCACCCGGTGGTTCCAATGCCAAAGCGCATATGCTCGAGCTGGAGGGCGTCCAGTTGGCCCTACCGAAGCCCGTCCAGCAGTCGCTGGCGTTCTAGGCGATCGAGCCGGGCGAGGGGTTTCGTCCGCTCGCTCTATTTTTCCGTTGCCCGGCACGCGCGCGAAAACAACAGCGTATCCTTGTCGTTCAAGCGGATCGGCTTCGGATCGCGATAGCCCGCCTTTTCGGCGACACGGATCGATGCCGGATTATCGGGCGAGATCAGGCAGACGCTCCGGTCATATCGCGGCTGTTCGTCGAGCCAGGCGGTGGCCGCGGCCAGAGCTTCCGTAGCAAAACCCTTGCCGTGCGCCCAAGCCGCCAATGCCCATCCGGCCTCCGGAATGCCCTTGATCGGTGGCTCCATGACACGATGAAAATCGGCAAAGCCGAGATCGCCGGCATAGCGACCGGAAGACTTCTCGCGGACTGCCCAGTAGCCGTGCCCGAGAAGCGGCCAAAGCCCACGATAGGACAGCATCCGCATCCATGACTCCCTGGAGGTAGAGACGACATTGCCGAAAATATGCTTCACGACCAGGGGGTCGCTCCACATGCCGGCGAGCGGTTCGAAGTCATCGACCGTGTGCCCCGTCAGGATAAGCCGTTCGGTTTCCAGTCGCGGCGGCGAGAGCGTCGGTTCCATGAAGGTCACTTTTTGGGTCTGGCGCCGGGAAATCTGCTGCAGGCGTCCATCTAGACTTCGCGCCCTTTCGGTTATTTTTATTCATACACGAAATCCCGCAAGGTGAAGCGGCTGGATCGCGATCCTGACGCCGCGTCATGCCGCTTGTTCCAATGCTCTCTTCCGCCATAGAATTCTGAAGGCGAGACCATGGTTGACGAGCAGCAATGGCACGTAAAGCGCAGGTATATAAATGCCGGCGCCAAGGAGGCCGGGATTTCCGATCCTCGTTATGCCCATGTAATAGGCGTTCAGAAGATCCATGGTTCCCCAGATATTGAATATCCAGACAATCGGAACCGCGATCGGCCACCGCCAAGAAAGTGCGGCCATTGAAGCAAGCGCGAGGACGGCTGCGATGAGATCACCCCATCCGACCTGATAGGCGAAATCTGAAATCAACTCCGAAGATACGAATCCGGATACCAGAAAGTTCATCCCCAGGAACCTGAACGCGTGGAAAGCCGCGAGAAGTCTCAGCGCCTCATAACGCGGCATTTCACGAACCGCTGGCCAGACATAGACGTAAGCCACCACCGAACTTGTCAAGAAGGCGCCGGCAACGCTGAGAACGAATGGAAGACTGAAGTCCGGTGGCATGCTCGGATTCCTTTATGTTGTAGATATGTTTCGATATCTGAAGATGCTCAGGGATTGGCCATGAGCAAGCGGAGCGGCAAAAGCGGGCCGATTGTGATGTATTCGTGGTCCATGAGATTTTGCCTGGCTAAGGGCAGATCTTCCATGATTGCCTGCGCCTCGGCGACATCCCTGGAATCCAGCAGGAAGATGGCTCCGCGCCCGTCGCCTCGCGAATACCATTCTCGAATCTTCCCGCTGAGATAGAGCAGTACCGTCTGCTGGATTTCAGCGGGCATGACGGTCATGACTTGTTCGCGTGTGACGCCCGCCTTCACGGTAAGGATGATCATTACCCCGGTGGTTGCGGGCGAGACGGCCTGTGCCTGGGCAGGGGTTGGATGGCTCATGGAAGCAGCTCCTGTGAGAGTGGGCCAGGAAGAGGCTACAGATCGTCTTCACGGTCTCGTTTCGGCGACGTCCTGATTGACAACTCAAATATATGGCCGCTTCCCGCGATGGACTATTCGCTATAATGTTGTCGAGCTATGAAGCGGAACTTCACAATCAGGCAAGGTGCGCTGGATGGCGTGGAGGCGTTCCTGAGCGTCGCGCAGCATCGCAGCTTTCGCAAAGCGGCCGCGGAACTCGGGGTGACGCCATCGGCGATCAGCCAAGCCGTGCGCACACTTGAGGCGCGCGTCGGCTCCGCGCTTTTCATTCGCACCACACGCAGCGTCAGCCTTAGCGAAGCCGGCGAACGATTTCACGCACGCGCAAAACCCGCTTTCGAGGAGCTTGTCGCCGCAAGCGAAGTCGCGCGTGACCTTGGGCAGCGGCCCGCCGGGCTGCTGCGTCTCACGGTGCCGCCATCGGTCGTGCCGATCCTGCTCGAGCCGCTGATCGCATCCTTCTGCCAAGCCTATCCCGACGTCGAGGTGGAGATCGCCGCAAGCGCGGATTTGGTCGATATTGCCGCCGAAGGATTTGACGCCGGCATCCGGCTCGGCCAGTTCATCGAAGCCGATATGATTGCGGTGCGTTTAACGCCGTCACTGCCGCTGGCCGTGGTCGGCAGCCCCGATTATCTGCGCCGGCGACCGCGTCCGGAAGTCATCGACGATCTGCGCGGGCATGCTTGCCTGCGCCTGCGCCGCTCGAACGGGTCGATCGCGCCGTGGTCCTTCGTCAGCAGCAAAGAGGCAGTCGAAGTCGTCGTTTCGGGACCTCTCATCGCCAACGACATTCCCACGGTGCTGAGGGCGGCCGTCGAGGGAGTGGGTCTTGCGCAAGTGCCCGAGCCGATCGCTGCCGATGCGGTGAAGGCGGGGAAACTCATACCTATGCTGGAACCGTTTGCACCCATGGCGCCCGGCGTATTTCTCTACTATCCCGGCTACCGGCAAATGATGCCGAAACTGCGCGCCTTCATCGATCACGCCAAGAGCCATCTCGGACACAGCCAACAAGGCCCAAATTCACAGTGATGATGGACGTGCTTTCGGCGTGAAGATGCCCCGTTCCGGGCCGCGCCGACCGCAATGGATCGAGATCACTCGGGCTCGCATATCCCGATGCAAAATCGATCGGCTGCTATCGATCATACCACATGGCCTGTCGTACGCTGTGGTATCCCCTTTTTACTCCGCGGCACGTCCGATCACTCCCGCTCGATGGTTCTCATCGACGGCAATCTGTTGATTTTCTTGCGTAAGAATTTTCTCTACCCCAGGGACTCCCGTCAACCGAACCGTTCGTTGTCCGGGCCTTTTGATTCTAAAGGGGAATTTTCCGTTCGGGGAAAACCCTCGCTTTCGGGGACTATCGGCGTCGACCGCACGATTTCTCGTATCCATCGCCGGAATGGCTCCTACCGACGTGACGGGAAACTACCGTCAGCATCATCCGCTCATCCTGCAATATGCTTCACTTGCCGCATGACGCGAGGAACGTGCGCACTCCGGCTGCGACATGATGTCGAAGCTCCGCCGGTTTCGGAATAGCATCGTCGCCCAAGAGCATGGCACGGTTCAACGGTTCGCCCATGATTAACCAATTGAATTGCGAAGCTGCAACGCCTGGGTCATCAATCGTCAACAAACCGCGATCGGCCAGGCGTTCGAGCGTCGCAGCGAACGCCGCCATTGCCCGTTTGGGTCCGCCGTCAAAGAGAGCCTTCGCCAATTCAGGGAAGCGGTCGACCTCGCCAATGACCAGACGCCGCAGTTGCATCACGCGCGGCGTCAGCACGATGGCAAGCTGTCGGTTCGCATAGCGCCGGAGATAATCGGCAACGTCTTCGCCCTCAGCTAGATCAGGCGTTTCATTGTGGACGCCGTCGCTAGCTTGGTTGGTCACGCTACTCACGATCTCTACGAACAACGTCTCCTTGCTTGGAAAGTTCTTGTAGACGGTCTGTTTCGATACTGCTGCAAGCGCCGCGATCTCGTCCATGTTGGTGGCCAGGTAGCCTTTGTGCAGAAACACCTCTGTGGCTGCATTGAGGATGGCTTGCCGCTTCCGCGCTGACTGTTTGAGCCCTTCCGAAGCAATTGCCGAAGACGCCGTGGTCATAAGCTTGTCCTCCCATCTGTTGACTCATAGTACTGGACGGTCTAGTTTAATTCAAGTGCAGATCCAACAGGAGCATTAACCGTGTACGTCCAGTTTGCCGAGCTTCCGGTGTTCGACCAAGATCGAGCCAAGGCATTTTACACAGATACCTTCGACTGCCAGGTGGCCGCCGATCAGCCCATGGGCAAGGATGGCTGGAGGTGGATCGAACTCCGGTTCGGTGGCGCGGAAACGACGTTGCACTTCCTCAGACGCGGGGATGAGGCCCCTTCCACCGAGCCCGTCCTTGTCTTTGTGGACGACGATGTCGAAGCCACCGTCAAGAGACTCAAATCGCGAGGTGTCGAGATCGTGTCAGAGCCACAAAGGGCGCCCTGGCAACCGGGACGCACGGTTGCGGAATTTCGGGACAGTGAAGGCAACCGCATCATGATCGGCAACCGATGATGCCCACTCCTCACATGACCGCGTCTTGTTCATGTGGCAGTGTCGAACTCAAACTGTTCGGCGCGCCTATAGTCAGCAACATCTGTTACTGCGACGATTGTCAGAGGGGCTCGCGACAAATCGAGGAATTGCCCGATGCAGGCCTCGTACGTGATCCTGATGGTGGGACAGCCTATATCCTCTACCGAAAAGACCGCATCGAATGCTCGAATGGGAGCGCACTCCTAAAAAACTACAAGCTCAAGGAGAACTCGGTCACCAACAGAGTTGTCGCAACCTGCTGCAATTCGGCAATGTTCATGAGTTTCGACAAGGGCCCGTTCTGGGTTTCGGCATACAGAGCCCGGTTCCGGGGAGATCTGCCACCCTTGCAGATGCGAATCTGCACAAAGTTCAAGCCCGAAGACGTCATTCTTCCGAATGACCTACCCAGCTATCGAGGCTACCCCTTACGGTTCATGGCAAAGCTTTTGGTGTCAGGGGCCGCAATGCTATTGCGTCGATGAACTTCGGCTGCCTGCCTCAATAACGGTGAGCTGCACCCCGTTTCTGGACCACCTGGCTGGGGTCGGTTCATCACCATGATCACCTGGCGGTGCGCCTTACCGGGTTAGAGCCGCTGAAGCTCTCAGTGCCAGGCTGCTGACGAGCCAACGATGCAAGGCGACCACGGCAGGCGTGGATTCGGCGTGGGTTGGAAAAACCAGATCATAACGTCGGCCGTCGAGGGAAGGTCCGAATGGCTGCACGAGAGCGCCCGAGGCTAACTCTGCCTCGACGAGCGTCAAGCTCAACAAGCCGACGCCTTGTCCCGCAACGGTGGCTTGAATCGCTGCGCTTTCGTCGTTGAAAGCGATCCCGCTCTCGGGGTCTATTGAGCTTACCCCTGCGCGCGCAACCCACAGCCGCCATGTCGGCAACGTCCGCTTCTTCGACGCGAACCGCCAGTCAAAATGAATGAGCGATGCTCGCGCAAGGTCTTCCGGTCTCCGCAGATCCAGCTTTGGGCTGCACACCGGCGCATATTGGTCCGCCAAGAGAGGAAGCGATGTGAGCTCCGAGGAGGATTCCGCGCCGTATCGGATGGCGGCATCAGCTTCGCGAGCCTCCAAATTAACGGGCTCGTCGCTCGCGAGCAGGCGAAGATCCCAGCCTTCATTGAGATCGCGGAACGCTGAAACGTGCGGTAGAAGCAGCCGCGCTGTAAATGCTGACGTGGCGGACAGCGTCGCAATTTTACGGGCCGGACGCCGTCGCACGGCGGCTACAGCTTCCCCCATGGACCTGAAGGCTTCGGTCAACGGCCGGAAAAGATTGTCGCCATCAGCCGTCAATGTGACGGTCCTCGCCTGGCGCAAGAACAATTGCTTGCCGACATCCGCCTCCAGCAACCGAATGTGATGACTGATTGCCGTCGGAGTGACGCCAAGCTCCGCGGCGGCGCGCTTGAAACTGCTGTGGCGTGCCGCAGCTTCAAAGGCGCGAAGCGCGCTCAATGGCGGTAGTCGACCTGTCATTCATCTCACCTTTTAAGGATGAGTATAACTCATCTCTAACGTGATGTATTCGACTTTGTGAGCCATTTGAAAGGCAGGCATAGTTGGTTGTAGCCAACATGGATGATATAAACTCATGCCTTCAATCTTACACCTCGACGCGAGTGCGCGCCGCAGCCGTTCCATCAGCCGTACCCTCTCGCAAACCTTCATCGACACATGGCTTGCCGCAAGACCGGATGACCAAGTCATCCGCCGAGACTTGGCAATCGATCCTCCACCGCATGTAACCGAGGAATGGATCGCTGCGGCGTTCACTCCCACAGAACAGCGAGACATGGCCATGCGCGACAGGCTTTCATGGTCGGATGCTGCGATTGACGAGCTGTCGGCGGCGGATATCCTCGTCTTCGGGACGCCAATGTACAATTACGGCATGCCCAGCGCTCTCAAGGCATGGTTCGATCAGGTCGTGCGCGTGGGGCGGACATTTTCATTCGATCTGAGTCGCGGTGACTGGCCGTTAGAGCCCGTTCTGTCGGGCAAGAGACTTGTCGTATTGAGCGCACGCGGCGAGTTCGGCTTTGCCGCGGAGGGCTTACGAGGCGGCTGGAATCATCTGGACCCCCACATCGCGACATGCGCGCGCTATTTAGGCGTTGCCCAGGACGCGATCGAAACTGTCGCCGTTGAGTATCAGGAATTTGGCGACGAACGGCACGCCCGGTCTCGCGATCTCGCGGCGACGCAGGTGAAGGAGCTCGTAGTCTCCCTCGCTGCAGCATTCTCACAGTAGCTTGCGCACCGCTAGGTGAAAAGACAATCTGTCTGACGATGGCCGCTAACCGCAACAGACCACCTCAGGAATTCTATTGCGAATGAATGCGCACGGTCCGTGACCTTATAGGGCTTCTCCTCAGGCTTGAGCGCCTTGAGTGCCGCATCCGTGAGCACGACAACCTCCATCGAAATACCGTCACGATCTCTGCTGACCGTGGCGGTAATCGTGATTTCGGCCTTGTACAATATCCCCCCATACCGTCAGCCGATCCGCCGATCAGGAGCAGTGCCCCCGATAGACGGCGACAGATCGCGGAAGGAAAATTTATCTATTTCAGTGTGTTAGATCGTACAGAATCGTCGTTTCGGATACGGCCGGAGGGGCAAAATTATTCCCACTCGATCGTGCCGGGCGGCTTCGACGTGACGTCGTAGACCACGCGGTTGATGCCGCGGACTTCGTTGATGATGCGGGTCGCGGCGCGGCCGAGGAATTCCATGTCGTAGTGATAGAAATCCGCAGTCATGCCATCGACGGAGGTGACGGCGCGGAGTGCACAGACGAATTCGTAGGTGCGGCCGTCGCCCATGACGCCGACGGTCTGGACCGGCAGCAGCACGGCGAATGCCTGCCAGATGGCATCGTAGAGGCCGGCCTTGTGGATTTCGTCGAGATAGATGGCATCGGCTTCGCGCAGGATCTCCAGCTTCTCGCGGGTGATGCCGCCGGGGCAGCGAATGGCGAGGCCGGGGCCAGGGAAGGGATGGCGGCCGATGAAGCTGTCGGGCAGGCCGAGCTCCTTGCCGAGCGCGCGCACTTCGTCCTTGAATAGTTCGCGCAGCGGCTCCACGAGCTGCATCTTCATGCGCTCCGGCAGGCCGCCGACATTGTGGTGCGACTTGATGGTGACCGAGGGGCCGCCGGTGAAGGAAACGCTCTCGATGACGTCTGGATAGAGCGTGCCCTGGCCGAGGAAGTCGGCGCCCCCGAGCTTCTTGGCCTCTTCCTCGAAGGTCTCGATGAAGAGCCGGCCGATGATCTTGCGCTTGGTCTCAGGGTCGCTGACGCCCTCGAGCTCGCCGATAAAGCGGTCGGAAGCGTCGACATGCAGGAGATGCAGATTGTAGTGTTCGCGGAACATGGCGACGACATTGGCCGCCTCGTCCTTGCGCATCAGGCCGTGGTCGACAAGGATGCAGGTCAGCTGGTCGCCGACGGCTTCGTGGATCAGCAACGCCGCGACAGAGGAATCGACGCCGCCGGAGAGTGCGCAGATGACGCGCTTGTCGCCAACCTGATCGCGGATTGCCTGAACCGCTTTGGCGCGATAGGCCGACATCGACCAGTCACCCTTGATGCCGGCGATGTTATGGATGAAGTTGCCGATCAGCTTGGCGCCGTCGGGCGTATGCACCACTTCCGGATGGAACTGCACGCCGTAATATTTACGCTTCTCGTCGGCGATGAAGGCGTAAGGCGCGTTCGAGGAGGTGGCGACCACTTCGAAGCCCTCGGGCAGGGCGGTGACGCGGTCACCATGGCTCATCCACACCTGATGGCGCGAACCGTTCGACCAGAGGCCTTCGAAGAGGGGGCAATCCTTGTCGACTTCGAGGAAGGCGCGGCCGAATTCGCGATGGTGGCCGCTCTCGACCTTGCCGCCGAGCTGCATGCACATGGTCTGCTGGCCGTAGCAGATGCCGAAGACAGGGATACCGCTGTCGAAGATGATCTGCGGCGCCCGCGGCGAGCCTTCGTCCACGGTCGAGGCCGGGCTGCCGGACAGGATCACGGCTTTCGGCTGCAGCCGCTTGAAGCCGGCTTCGGCGGATTGGAAGGGAACGATTTCGCAGTAAACGCCCGCTTCGCGCACGCGCCGTGCGATGAGCTGCGTCACCTGGCTGCCAAAATCGACGATGAGAACGGTGTCTGGATGTGCTGTCTGGGTCATGGCGAGCCTTTAATGAAAAGCGCTTTCCCTGGCAATCGGGCAAATCACGCGAGGGCCGATTTTATTGTCCCGATTGTCCTTACTAATGCTTGGTTTCCAGCCTGTCAGAACCAGAATACGCCGTCTTCCAGCGCCGTAAACAGGCCGTCCACGGCGTAGGACAGTTTGCGATCGATCACATGCAGATATTCCGTCCAGTCGGAAATGCGCTGCAGCTCGACCTGACCGTCGGAAATCCCGCGCAGGCCGATCAGCGGCAGGCTATAGGTCTGGCAGGCGCGCAGCACTGCAAAGGTTTCCATATCCACCATATCGGTGCCGATGCGCTCGTAAGCCTCCGTGCCGGACACGATATTGCCGCCGGTCGAAAGGCTGGCTTCGGCAATGGTGGGAATGCGTAGCGGCAGTTCGATCGTCGCCGGCAGGTCGAGAAAAGGCGTGCGGCCCTTTTCAAAGCCTAGCGGCGAGGCATCCATATCGCGATAGGAAACGGACGCGACCTGATAGACTTCCGTCTGCTCCAGTCTGGCGGAGCCGGCCGAGCCGAGCGAAACCACGAGGTCGGGCAGGTCGTCCTGGGCTTCGAGCTGGGCGAAGGTGCGGGTGAGCGCAATCGCGGCCTCGACAGGGCCGACGCCCGTCATCAGCGGGTCGATGCGTGAGCGCAGGAAGGGCCCGTATTCGGCCTCGGCCGCCATCACGAACAGGATCGTTTTGCCCGAGACGCGCTTCAATTCGAATTTCATCCGCTAATTCCCTCTCTGCCCCGGATGACCATCATGGTTCCCGTCATCGAGGCAATCAGCTTGGCCGGTCCGTCGCCGATCGCATAGCCACGGCCGTCGGCGACGATGATCGTCGTGCCTGGCTTGGTGACATCGCCCCGAAAGAGGAAGCGCTCGCCGCGTCCCGGCGACATCAGATTGATTTTGAATTCTATGGTCAGGATGGATGCGGAGGGATCGATGACGCTGTAGGCGGCAAAGCCGCAGGCCGAATCCAGGGCGGCGGCGATGATGCCGGCGTGTAGGATGCCATGTTGCTGCGTCAGTTTCATATCGAACGGCAGCTCGATCTCCACCGTGCCGTGCTCCACGCGTGTCAGTTCCGCGCCGATCGTCGCCATTGCCGCCTGCCGATCGAAACTCGTTCTGATGCGGGTCCGGAAATCGCCGTTGTCTGCCACTGTCATGTCGTCCCCTTTCGCAGGTGCGAAACTCGCACGGGGAGGCCGTTTGGACAAGGGTTATCCGATGGAAATCGACGTTGCCGCCGCGGGCTTTGCAACCCATTTCTCTCTCGGCTAATCCAGACGCGGCGTCCCCATCTTGAACCAGGCTTTGGCGATCTTGCCGTTTTCGATCTCGTAGATGCAGATCACGTCCACTTCGCCGCGTCCCTCGGGGAAATTGCGAATGACGATTTCCTGATCGATGACCAGATTTCCGACCGCCATGCGCGAGACCAGCTTGCCGAAGAGATTCGGTTCGCGGAAGCGGGCGACATGACGCTCCCGGATTTCCAGGGCTCCCTTGGCGAGCAGAGTGGAGGGAAATTGATAATATTCGCAGTCGTCCGCCCACCATTGCATGAAGGCGTCGATATCCTTGGCATTATAGGCCTCCAGCTGCATTTGCACGGGCAATGTCACGTCGGCGTTCGGTTGGTTCATATTGTTTGCAAGGTCCGGATTGGCGGTGGAAAATAAGCCCATCAAGCTTCTATTGCTCGCCTCGAATTTTCTCAACGGCCGCGCCATGCTATTCGAGTGAGAGAGTTCATGACGAGGCGCGCGAATGACGACGATCCTGCAATCGGTAGCGGCCTATGAGACCTGGCTGCGGGCGCAGCTTGGCGCCGATCTGGTAGAGGCTGGTCTGGAGAAGAAGCACAAGCTGATGAGGGTTGACAGCTTCTCCTTCCTGCGCGGAACCTATTGGCGCTGGGCCGAGACGATCCTCGACATCTGCCCCGATCTCAAGAACGCGCCACGGATATTGGCGATCGGCGATACGCATCTGGAGAATTTCGGCACATGGCGTGACGAGGAAGGGCGACTGGTCTGGGGCGCGAATGACTTCGACGAGGCGGCCGTCATGCCCTATGCGCTCGATCTGGTGCGCCTTGCTGTGAGCGCCATCCTGGCGCGCAGCGAGGATGGCCCGACGCCGCGCGTCGTTGCCGACAGCATCCTCGCGGGCTATCGCCGCGGCTTGCGCGCGCCGTCTCCCGTCATTCTCGAACGCGATTACAAATGGCTGCGCAAGGCCGTGCTGCTGCCGAATGCCGAACGCAAGGCTTTCTGGCAAAAATATTGCAGCCTGCTGCAGGCAAACGGCCCGATTGCAAATCGCTATCTTGACGCGCTGAGCAATGCTTTGCCGGGTCCTGCGACCGTATTCGAACCCAAGCCGCGCCTCGCTGGCACCGGCAGCCTGGGTCGGCCACGCTTCGTTGCCTATGCCGAATGGCGCGGCGGGCCTGTACTGCGCGAGGTCAAGGCCTTGCTGCAATCCGGCTGGTCATTGAAGCACGATCCGTCGGACAAGACGATCCGCACGGGCATTATCGCCGGCGGACGGGCACGTTCACCTGACCCGCGGTATCAGGTGGACGGAGGCTTGCTGGTGCGCCGCCTGTCACCCAACAGCCGCAAGATCGAGGTCGAAGGCGATGCGCAGGTATTGCTGTCGCCGAATATGCTCGATCTGATGGGCTTCGAAATCGCCAATTGCCATGCCAACGATGCTTCGCTCGTTCCCGGCATTCTGGCCGATCTCGATGCGCGCGGCACCGATTGGCTGCGCACGGCCGCCAAGGCGGCGGCTGTAGCGGTCACGGCGGAGCAGGCGGAATTTGCTCGGCGGTGATGAGGTGTTCAGACAAAATCTAAGTTGCGAGTTCGCGGAGGGGTGACGGAAGTAGAGCAAACTTAGTTCACTTCCGTGCTTGGTAGAATTCCCACGCCCATCAAGCCGCAGGCCGCTTGATCCGCACGATATGCTGGTCCCAGGCGACATCGTTGTGCTCGCCCAGAAAATTCCCATCATAGGACGATACGGCAAACCCGTGACTGGTCGGCGCAATGCCGGCCGCATCGGCGATGCTTTCTACCTTCAGCACCTTACCGGTCCTCGCATCCAGCGTCACGGAGGTCCCTTCGATCGGCGACGTGACGCCGACAAGATTTTCGGCGCGGTTGACGGCGATGGCGCCGACATAGTTGCCGAGTGCCCGGGTCGTATCGTCGGGCAGGGTGACGAAGGTCAGGTCCTCGCCCCTCGCGAAGTGGCCGACAAGCGGCGGCAGGTCGCGACGATGACCCTCATACTGGCAGGCAAACCAGATTCTGCCGTTTGCATCGATATCAACGTGACGGGTCGATACCCGGGCGTATTGCGGCGGTAGCGTATGCTTCTCGATCAGCCGGCCGCTTGCCGCGTCGATCAGCGTCAGCGACGGCTCCATGTGGTCGAGATTGAGCTTGGTGCGGCCGAAATCCGGATGCGTTTCGATGCCGCCATTGGCGACGATCAGGAGCCTGCCATCGTTCGAGACCGTCATGTCGTGCGGCCCGACGCCATAGGTCTCGTATTCGCCGATTCGGGCAAAGCGGTTACTGCTATCATAGAGCCCGATAATGCCGCGATTGTTGTCGAAGTCGTTCTCGCTGGCATAGAGCAGTCTGCCATCGGGCGAAAACGTGCCGTGCCCGTAGAAATGCCGCCCCTCTTTGGCGGAAATGACGATCGGCTCGGCCTTGTTCCAAGGGTCGAAGATCATCGCATAGGTGCCCGGCCGCCGCGCGAAGGCGACGGTCTTGCCGGTCGCCTTCGAAAAAGCCATGCCATGGGCGCGAGCGGGCAAAGCGACCTGATCGACGATACGGCCCTGTTCGGTCACCGTCGCCAGGGCAAAGGAGCCGTCGGCGGCGCGGATGCCCGAGGCGTAGACCGCATCCGCCCGCTCCAGCGCGATCAATGCGCCGGGCTTGAGCGCCGCAAGGAAGGTCAGTCCTGCCGCCTTGACGAAGGCTCTCCGATCAATGAAGCCGCTGCGCATCGCGCTCAGTCTCCGTCCGCGAAGGAGAAGCCTGCCGAGAGCCCGATGGCGCCACCATATTCGTCGCTGAAGCCGGTGGCGAGATCGCGGCTGACGGAAAGCAGCTTGTCGATCTTGGCGCGTTCCGCATCATTGCCGATAGCTGCTTCGATATCGGGATCGATCGTCGGTGCCATGGTCGCAAGTTCGTTCAGCAGCTTGCCGATCTTGGCGGCGACATCACGCTTGTCTGATGGCAGTAAGCTCGCCATGTCGGCCTTTTCCCAGAGCGTCTTCAAGCCCTCGATATTGCCGGAAAAAGAGGTCCAGGTGTTGGCGGAGCGCCAGTAGACCGCCATTTTCGGCCGCGCTGATGCCGGATCGCCCTTGTAGAAGGTTTCCAGTCGCTGGTCGCGGATTTTGACCGCACCATGCACGAGGACGCCGAGCAGTGCCGTGACCGCTTCCCTGTTGTCCGTGAAATCACTGCTATCCTTGCTAGGGAATTTCCAGGATTTCTGCACTCCGTCCGGGGCGTCCCATTCGTCGGCGATCTCCTTGGCCGTGCTTTCGATATTGCCGGCGACGGCCGCACCATAGCGGCAACGGAAGTTCTGCTTTTCGGTGGCGAGCGCCTCCGAGCCGTTGCCGTCGAGCACGTATTCCAGCGCCGTCAGGCTGATCAGCGCCACGCTCTTGCCGGCAACGGCTTCGACGGTCGTGTCCTGCTCATCCGCCTTGGCGATCAATGCCTGCACCTGCTTGAGGCCGACACCTTTGCGGTCGGGATAGAACAGGATGTGCTCGAAGCGGTTCTTCTCGATGATAGGCCCCGTGTCGACGATCTCAATGCGAGACCAGCTCTTCACAGTGTCGCCGAAGGCCGACTTGGCGCTTGCCAGCGTGGCAGTGGAGGGATCGGCGCAAAGTGCCTTCATCGCCACCGTCAATTTCAAGGCGGAGTCATGCATGGCGCGGTAGCCGGGGCGGATGACGTCGTCTACCGCCTTCTGCAGAGCCGCCGGCACCGCCGCCTCGTTCAGGCCGGCGCCAGTGGTCGCCGTATCCTCAGCATGGACAGGCAGAGCCGCAGCGGTGAGGAGAAGGCTGGCAGCGAGACGTTTCCAGTGGCGCATCAGAGAGACTCCAGAAAGTTGATGAGGGCTTGCCGATTGTCCTTGGAAAGCTCGGCGAACGCATTGCGGGCTTTTTCAGCCTCTCCTCCGTGCCAGAGGATGGCTTCGGTCAATGTGCGGGCGCGGCCGTCATGCAGATAGGCCTGCTGTCCGCTGACAGTTTGCGTGAGGCCTATACCCCAGAGCGGCGTCGTACGCCAATCGCGTCCCGATGCCACGCCCACCTGCTGTCCATCGGCAAGGCCTTCGCCCATGTCGTGCAGCAGGAAATCGGAATAGGGCCAGATCAGCTGGAAGGCCTGTGGGGAGTCTTTGCCGTCGCTGCCCCTGATGCCGTCGCGGGTCACGAATTTCGGCGTGTGGCAGGAAGCGCAGCCGGAACGATAGAACATTTCCTTGCCGTGCAGCACATCGGGAAAGCTTGCCTTGCGGCGGGCGGGCACCGCGAGATTTTCGGAATAGTAGGTCACAAGCGGAAGGACGGGATCGGGCGCTTCCGTGTCGCCGAGGCGCTTTTGCACGCCGTTCGGCATGGCTAGGCAGCGCGGCTCCTTCGCCGTGCAGTCGCCATAGGGGTTCGGGCGGTCGGGCGTCGAGATGCCGATATCGACGGAGAAGGCGTCGGCGGCCTGATCGCGCACCGTCGCATTCTGAGCCTTCCAGCCGAAACGGCCAAGCGCGATCTGCCCTGTGCGATGATCGTGGACGATGGCCGCCTTGCCGTGAATGCCGTCGCTGTTTTTGCCCTCCGGGTCGGCATTGGCAAGAATATCGGCTTCCGGAATGGCCTCGATCAGGCCGAGGCCGATCATCGGCGGCGCGATGCGCGGCGAAAACGTGGTGTTGAGATCCATCGGCCCGTAGGCAAGATCGGTCACGCCGTAGTGCGGTTTGCGCAGCGTCACGGTCTCGCCGCCGGCAAGCGTCACCGTTTCCTCGGTATAGGTAACCGTCACCTTGCCTTCGGCTGCAAGGCCGGGCACGGCAAGATCTTGCAGCTGCGCGCCGTAGGTGGAATCCGGAAAGTTGAGCGCGCGAAAGTCCTCGGCCGCCTGCTCCTCCTCCGGAGTTGCGGCCGGTCGTGCCAGCCTCAGCACCAGGGATGTGGCATCAACGCCGGTCTTTTCGAGCCCATGTCCGCGGCCGTCGCGGAGGTGGCAACTCTGGCAGGAGCGGGCGTTGAACAGCGGCCCGAGCCCGTCGGAGGCCTGCGTGGAGGAGGGGGAGGAGACCCAGAGCTTGCGGAAGAGGGCATTGCCGAGATGGAAATTCTGCCCTTGCTCCAGGCTAAGATTGGCGGAGGGCTGCGAGAAGATATCGCGAGTGACCGGATCAACCGACGTGAGCGCGCCGCCCTGCATCGCTTCATAGGCCTCGGCCTTGGAAAAATCCGTGGTCGCGCGGGTCACGTCACGCACCCGCTTCAGCTGTTCGGGGGAAATGTCTGTCCGCGTGGCCGGAAAGTCGAGGAGGCCGGCTGCAGCCAGGGTGATGGAGAAAACCAAAAAAACCGCAGCTAGGGCGGGTAGGAGGGCGCGATTAGCCTGGATGCTTGTCATGGGCGTCGAGGTGGCAGCGCCTTGCCGCGCTGCCACCTCCCTCATTACTTCTTGAAGACGGTGTTAGGATTGTCCAGGCTCGCCGAACCTTCAAGCTTGATGGTGCCGAGATCGAGAGCGGCGATGACGCGCTGGATGCTCTTCGTCTGGTCGAGCAAGCCATCTATCGCCTTCTGCACGGTGGCGTTGCCTTCCTTGTTGCCCTCGCCGATCATCTGGTCGTATTTCTCGACCGTCTCGCCGCGATGCACCAGCGCCTTCATGGCTTCGAGGGTGGCGTCGAGCTTGGCTTCCATTTCCTTGTCGAGCGCCGGATCCTTGGCCTTGACCAGGTCGTGCAACGACGGGCCCTTCATCTTGGTGCCGTCGACGCGCGTATAATTGCCGTTATAGGCAGAAGCGATGCCGATGGCGTCGCCATTGTGCTCGTTATAGGTATTGTCGGAGAAGCAATCCTGCTCTTCTTCCGGATCGTGCAGCAGCAGACCGAGCTTCATGCGCTCGCCGGCGAGTTCGCCATAGGAGAGCGAACCCATGCCGGTCAGGATGGTGGTGAGGCCAGCCTTCGGATCGGCCTGGACATTCTTGGTGGCGTCGCCGTCCGGCGCCCACTTCTCCGCCATGTCCTTGAAGTTGGCGACGAGCAGCGTCGAAGCGGAGCGCAGATACTCGGCACGACGATCGCAATTGCCATGCGTGCAATTCTTCAGATCATAGTCGGTGGCCGGGCGTTCGCCGGCGCCCGGTCCGGTGCCGTGCAGGTCCTGGCCCCAGAGCAGGAATTCAATGGCGTGATAGCCGACCGCGACATTGGCCTCGACGCCGCCGGCCTTGTGCAGCGTGCCCGACAGGAATTCTGGCGTCAGATGCGAAGCGTCGACATCCTTGCCGTTGATCTTGATCGTCTTGTTGGCGATGACGTTCGCGACATAGAGCGAGTTTTCGTCACTTTCGGTGCCGTAGGAAGCATCGACGTAATCGATCAGGCCTTCGTCCAGCGGCCAGGAATTCACTTGGCCTTCCCAATCATCGACGATCGGATTGCCAAAACGATAGACTTCCGTCTGCGCATAGGGAACGCGAGCCTTGATCCAGGCGGCGCGCGCTGCCTTCAGCGTCTTGTCGCTGGGGTCGGCAAGCAAGGCGTCGATCGCCTTGTCGAGCGCCTGCGCCGTGGTCAGCGCGTCCTGATATTTGGCATGCGCCAGTTCCGTATAATGCTTGAGGACGGCAGCGGGCTCCGGAGCGGCTGCGAAGGCCGGCAGGCCGGATGCGGCAGTCGTGGCGAGGGCCACCGCAAGCGCGGCGCCAATATTGATCTTCAGTTTCATATTCCTCTCCTGTGACAGCGGGGGACACCGTCAAAACTTGGTAATTTGTGTCATGTATGAAAAATAAACTTGTGTCAAACACTCTAGTTTGGAATTGTTTTAAGGCTGGTCTTCATTGGTTCAGGCGCTGTCAATGAATGGATTTGCGGGGAAAAAAGCGGCGCCTGCCGACCAGCCATGCCGGCTGCAACATTCGGATAGCATCCGTAGGCTTGAACGCTGGCCACGATGGTCGTGCTCGGCAGCGCAAAGGTCATCGCCGCCGCGCCGTCTCATCTCATTCCGCCTCGGCTGCAATTCATCGAGCGCGGATGGATTTCAACTCATCCCTTGCGCTGCAAACGGCAGAAAAAGAAGCCGTCGGTATCTGTGGAGGCGGGCGTCAGCGTGATGGTCTTTCCGTCCGAGGAGAGCGGCTGCGGCGCTTCCTTGCCGAACAGTTTTTCCCACGAGCTCAAGGTTTCCACCACCTCGAAGTCCGGATTCTGCGCAGCAAAGCGGTTCACCTGCGCTTCGTTTTCATCCGGCAGGACCGAGCAGGTCACATAGAGCAGCGAGCCGCCTGGGCGGACGAACTCGCCGGCTTGTGCCAGGGCTTCCTGCTGCTGGCTGGTGCGCTCGTCGAGATTCTTCTGCGTCAGCCGCCACTTGGTATCGGGCCGGCGCCGCCAGGTGCCCGTGCCGGTGCATGGCGCATCGACGAGCACCTTATCGAACTTGCCGCGCAGGGCCAGCAAGGCGTTGCGCTCGTCATGGACTTGGACATTACGGGTTCCAGCCCGCTTCAGCCGCTCGATGATCGGTGCGAGCCGCCGCCGGTCGCTATCATAGGCGTGGACCTGGCCCTTATTATGCATGGCAGCCGACATGGCGAGCGTCTTGCCGCCGCCGCCGGCGCAATAGTCGAGCACCTGATCGCCCTCTTCGGGCAAGACGAGATCGGCAACGATCTGCGAGCCTTCGTCCTGAACCTCGAACCAGCCCTTCTGGAAGGAGAGTTCGGCGGTGACGTTCGGCAAGCGGGATGCGCCTTCGCCGGCTGGAATGCGGATGCCGAAACGGGCAATCTTCGATGCCTGCGCGCCTGCACGCTCCAGCGCCCTCACGACTTTGGGGCGGTCAGCCTTCAGCGAGTTTGCGCGAAGGTCGAGCGTCGGACGTTCGGAAAGAGCCTGCGCTTCGGAAAGCCAGCTCTCACCGAATGCGCGAAGGAAGGAGGGTTCGACCCATTCGGGAATGTCGCCCTGAATGTGGAGGGGGGCATCTTCAAGCTTGCGGGCGGCAAAGGCCGCCAGGGTCTCGGCGCCTGGCGCTTCGGGCGCAAACTTGTCGCCGTCGAGTTCGGCGGCGAGAGCCTCGGGCGTCAGGCCCCATTGGCGAAAGAGTACGGCATGGGCAAGTGCCGAGGGGCTGTCGTCTTCCATCAGCCAGGCATGGGAAAGCCGCATACGCAAGGCGTCGTAGACGATATTGCCGATCGCGGCCCTGTCGCCGGAACCGGCGAAGCGATGGGCAAGGCCCCAATCCTTCAGGGCATCGGCCACCGGTCGCTTGCGCGTTTCGATATCGGCAAGAACTTCGATGGCCCCCTGCAATCGGCCGCCCAGACGCATTCATCGCTCTCCTGCTTGCGCATGATCCGGAGCCCATTCGGCCCGCCGGAAGATCTGCGCCCTGCCAAAACTGCTGACACCCTACCAATCCGCTCGAATATTGCACCTGGCAGCGGATTGTTGAGGCGTCTCAACCGCGTGGTAGCCGCGATTGACCGAGAGAGCAAGCGTCATGCCGATTTACCGGGTCGTTGCAGAGGCCGGCGATTACTTGGAGGCGACGACTTCGTAGCAGATCTTGGCCGTTCCGGAGGCGACCATGCCGATATTCTGAGCGGCGGCGCGGGAGAGATCGAGAACGCGGCCGTGAATGAAAGGTCCGCGGTCGTTGATGCGGACGACGACGCTGCGGCCATTATGCTTGTTGGTGACCCGCAGACGCGTGCCGAAAGCAAGCGAGCGATGGGCGGCAGTAAGATTTCTGGAACTCATACGTTCCCCGGAAGCAGTTCGGGAGCTTCCTCCGTACCATGAAGCGCCTCCGCAGCCAGCGGATGCAAATGCCGGTGTCGAAACGACAGCAAAGGAGGCAGATATAGTTGCAGCGATCGCCAAAGAACGTGCGATTTTCTTCAAACCGTTTTTCCCTCAAGCTATTGAACTTGCGCCTTGCGCAGGCGGTGGGGCTTAAATCCGGCCAAAAATGGCGAAAAAGTGCCACTCTTGATCACGGAATGTTACGGTCTGTAACATTTGTGAATCGCAACAAATACTGTGACTATTCAGTGGATTTGCTCGGTTATGGAAAAAACCTAATAAAATCAGTTAAAAGTGGAACGATTTTTCTCGCGAGCATGCCGTAATGCCTGGGATCACGAATTTTGGAAAAATAATTTTGCGGCCTTGCCATAATTACTGCCGCATTTGTGCAATTTTAGAGGTCGTTAACCATAATTGCGGGGAAAATTGAACTAGGCCGGGTCGCGAAGTAGGAATTTTCATGCGATTTCGCTTGCTGGCGGAACCCGTTTTTCAGCCTCGCCAGCGCCCGGAAGACCATAGTTCCGCAAGTGACATGCGATATTCTGGGTAGTGGAAGGCAAAGCCGAGCGCGCGCAATTTCGCGTTCGAAACACGCTTGTTCTCACCATAGAAGGAGCGCGCCATCGGCGTCAGTTCCGCCGTTTCGAAGGACTGTTCGGGCGGCGGCTCGGCACCCATGAGGCGGGCCGCTTCCACGATCACGTCCTGCGGCGGCGCGGGCTCGTCGTCTGTCACATTATATATGCCGCCAAGACCGCGGTCGGACAGGAAGCGAGCACAGGCGCCGATATCTTCGACGCGGATGCGATTGAAAACCTGGTTTGCCTTGATGAGGCGCCGCGCCGTGCCCTTTTCCAGATTGCAGAAGGCGTTTCGCCCCGGACCGTAGATGCCGGCGAGCCTGAGGACGGCGACGGGAAGATCGAGCCTGATGCCGGCGCGCAGCCAACCGTCTTCCGCCTCGACGCGCTCGACGGAGCGATCCGCGACTGGGTGCAGCACGGTCTGCTCGCTGACCCAGGCGCCCTTGTGGTCACCATAGACGCCGACGGTCGAGAGGTAGCAGATCCATTGCAGCTTCGGCATCAGCGCCTGCAGATTGAGCTGGGCCAGCCGTAACAGCGGATCCCCCGCTTTCCCCGGCGCGATCGATTGCACCAGATGCGTTGCGGACTGCATTGCCTCGGCCAGATCGGGATCGAGCGTCTCGCCGTCGAAGACGAAGGCTTCGATGCCTTCTTTGGTCAATAATTCCGCCTTGTCGGCGGAGCGGGTCGTGCCGGTGATGCGAATGCCGGAGCCGGCGAAAGCCTTGGCGATGGCCGTTCCCGAATAACCGCAGCCGAAAATCATCACATGCATCATAGAACTCCCGCCAATGTCCATTCGGCGCGAACCTCTTCGTCCGCTTCATCATGCCTTTGTGCCGCAAATGCGCGGAACTCGCCAGACGTCATCAGTCGCGACAACGCCCACACCGCCATGCCGCGCACGACAGGCGAAGGATCTTCAGCCAATTCGCAACATCTTCCTATAAGCGACGGCTCGCCGGAATTACCAGCCGCGATGAGCACGTTGCGGATGAACCGATCCCGGCCAACGCGCTTCACCGGCGAGCCGCTGAAGAAAGCGCGAAACGCCGCGTCGTCCAAAGTCAGCAGAAAGGCGATCGAAGGCTCCTTGAGATCGTCCCGCGCAACCAGCTTCATTTCCGAGGCGGCGCTTGCGAACTTGTTCCAGGGGCAGGCGGCAAGACAGTCGTCGCAGCCGTAGATGCGATTGCCGATCATCGGACGAAGCTCCGGATCGATCGGTCCCTTGTGCTCGATAGTCAGATAGGAGATGCAGCGGCGGGCATCCAGCTGATAGGGGGCAGGGAAGGCGTTGGTCGGGCAGACGTCGAGACAGGCCCGGCAGGAGCCGCAATGGTCGATCTCGGGCTCGTCCGGCTCGATATCGGCCGTGGTGAACATCGAGCCGAGAAATAGCCAGGATCCGAAGGCGCGGCTGACGAGATTGGTATGCTTGCCCTGCCAGCCAAGGCCGGCCGCGCCGGCCAGCGGCTTCTCCATGACCGGTGCGGTATCGACGAAGACCTTGACGTCTTCCTTCGAGCGTGCGGCAAAGCGAGTGGCGATCTCCTTCAACCGTCCCTTGATGATGTCGTGATAATCGCGGTTTCGCGCATAGACGGAGATTGCCGCCTTGTCCTTCTTCTCCAGAACGCCACGCGGATCTTCGTCGGGGCCGTAGTTGAGGCCGAAGACGACGATGGAACGCGTCTCGCTCCAGAGAACGCGCGGATCGCCGCGCCGTTCGCGCGTTTCTGCCATCCAGCCCATGGTGCCGTGATGGCCCTTGTCCAGAAACTGGCCGAGCCTGACGGCCGCCTGCGGGATAGCGTCCGGTCGTGTGATGCGGCAGAGATCGAAGCCTTGGGCGCGCGCCTCTTCGCGCAGAAAGGCGGTCAGCGCGCTCCGTCGCTTGCCGGCTTTTTCCGCTTCACGATCCTCGGGCATGACGAGCCCTCGTTAGAAATCCAGATCGGCGTAGTGCGAAACGGGAGTGACACCGCGCACGCGTTCCGCCAGGATCGGCCGGAAGGACGGGCGCGACTTCAGCCGCTGATACCATTCCTTGGCGATCGGGGATTCCGTCCAGTCGATCTCTCCGAGATAGTCTAGCACGGAAATCGAGGCCGCTGCGGCAAGATCGGCATAGCTCAGCCGGTCGCCGGCGAGCCATTGTCTGGAACCGGCAAGCCAGGACAGATACTTCATATGCTGGCGGATATTGCCGCGCGCCATCCGCATGACCTTGGAATCGGGCGCGCCGCCGCCCTGTTCGGCGGTCATCTGCAGCTTGAAGACGCGCTCGCGCGCCAGCGGCCGCGTGACGTCCTGCTCCATCTTCTGCATGAACCATTCCGTCAGCCGGCGAATTTCGGCGCGCTGGAACGGATCTTCGGCCAGAAGCCGGCGATCCCGCTTCAGGACGCCGTGCGTCTCGTCGAGATATTCGGAAATGACGGCTGCGCCACAGAGCGCCCGCATGCTGTCATCGACATAGACAGGCAAGGTTCCGGCGGGGTTCAGCGCCAGGAAGTCGCGGCGCTTTTCCCATGTCTGTTCGTCGATCAATTCCGTCTGATAACCATATTCGGTCAGGATCAGCCGGACGAACCGTGATGAAGATGACATTGGGTGATGATAAAGCGTCGGCATTGCTACTCGGGTGTTTCTAATTGGTGCTACGGAGTCTTTCGGGTCGCGATTCTGCGGCCCTAGTCATTTGTCATCGGTTGAAGCTATAGGATCTTGGCCTAGTTTGCACAAGCGAATCGGGCCGCCCTGCCGTTTGACAAAGGACACGATATGGCTGAACAAATTATTATCGCGCTGGTTTTAGGCCTTGTGGAGGGGCTTACGGAGTTCATTCCGGTCTCCTCCACCGGACATTTGATATTGCTCGGACATTTTCTCGGCTTCAAGGAAGCCGCTACTTTCGACGTTCTCATCCAGCTCGGTGCGATTCTCGCGATCCTGCTCGTCTATTTCAATCGGCTCGTTCAGATCGCCAAGGCGCTGCCTGTCAGCGTCAAGGCCCGCCATTTCGTTCTGGCCGTCCTTTTCAGCTTTCTGCCGGCAGCCGTCATCGGCGCGCTTGCCCATGATTTCATCAAGACCGTGCTGTTCGACTCGCCGAAGGTCGTCTGTATTTCACTAATCCTCGGCGGCATCGTTCTGCTCGTTGTCGACAGGATCAAGTTCAAGCCCAAATACAACAGCGCCTACGAGTTCTCCTGGCCGATGGCGATCAAGATCGGTTTCTTCCAGTGCCTGGCCATGATTCCGGGAACGTCCCGTTCCGGCTCCACCATCGTCGGAGCGCTGCTGCTCGGTGCCGACAAGCGTTCGGCCGCCGAATTCTCTTTCTTCCTCGCCATGCCGACCATGGCGGGCGCCTTTGCGCTGGATCTCTGGAAGAGCCGTCACGATCTGAGCACGGACCAAGGCCTGCTGATCGTTATCGGTTTCGTCACCGCCTTCATATCGGCGCTGTTCGTCGTCCGGGCATTGCTCGATTTCGTCTCCCGCCGCGGCTACGCTCCCTTTGCATGGTGGCGTATTGCCGTCGGCACGGTCGGATTGATCGGACTCTACTTCGGCTGACGCAGCCCGTCCGCTACCGCAATCCCAGAGACAGCTAAGGCCGGTGGGAGCCGGCCTTTTTCATGCCTATCAATTCGAGGAGGAGGCGTTGATAGAGCCTGTCGTGCAGGGGTCGACGCCGTAGGCCGGCGCACATTCGCCCTTCACCGAGGCGATGCTGCCGCGGGCGACGAAAGAGCCTGCGAGAATCACCAGTGCCGCGCACGCAAACAAAAGCGCGATAGACTTGCCCATCGAAAAATGCCTTTCCGCAGAAGTGTGAAGCGCGCCACGATCGGTTCGTTGTGCAAGCTCGTGACGCGCGGCTGTGTTAGTCAGTGAAGTGAGCAATAGCAATAAATGTTCATATTAAATTTGACGTTAATGGCACTATTTCCGCACTGCGTCTTTTAGGCAACGCTAAGCTGTGTATCACGGGGCTCTGACAGGCCTGAAGCGCCCGATTTCCGCCTTTCCAGACAATAAAAAACGCCGCTCGGCGAGGCCGGCGGCGCTTGAATTTCACGAATCTCCGAATCGTCAGGCCGCTTTGCCCGAACCGGTGAACTGACCTTGCGGGCGATAACGCACGAGATAGGACGGCAGCACGGAGACGAGAAGCGTCGGCAGCAGGCCTATGCCCGTCAGCGTGCGTCCCTCTGCTTCCGCCTGCTTGGAAACGACGTTGTCGCTCTTCAGCAGCGTGACCTGATCGGCGGTGATCGGCGGCTTGATGAGCGGCACCAGGGAAGCGATCGAGCCGATCAGCGAAGCGAGGCCGAAGGGGATGGAGACGAGCGTCTTCTTGCGGCTGATGACGGAAAGCGTGGTCTCGAGACAGTCGCGGAAGGACAGCACTTCCGGGCCGCCGAGCTCATAGGTCGTGCCGGCCTTCAGCTTGCCGTCGACGCTGCGGGCAACGGCCTCGGCGATATCCTCGACATAGACGGGCTGGAATTTCGTCTTGCCGCCGCCGATCAACGGCAGGAACGGCGCCGTGCGGGACATGTCGGCGAACTTGTTGAAGAACTCGTCTTCCGGTCCGAAGACGATCGAGGGGCGCAGGATGACCGCGTCCGGCTTGATCGACAGAATGGCGGTTTCGGCGCGAGCCTTGGTGCGGGCATAGACCGAAGCCGATTTGGCGTCGGCACCGAGCGCTGAAATATGCGTCAGCGAAGCGCCGGCGCCGCGTGCGGCCTCCGCAATGGCCTTGGCGCCGAACTCCTGCACGGCTTCGAAGGTGTTGCGGCCGCTTGCGGCGAGGATGCCGACGCAATTGACGACATGCTGCGCGCCTTCGACCGCGCGGTCGATGGAGTTGCGGTAGCGCACATTAGCCTGAACGATCGAAATCTGGCCGAAATTGCCGAGCGGCTGCAAAAAGCCGGCAAGGTCGGGGCGGCGCACGGCGACACGGATGCGGTATCCGCGCTTTGCAAGCGCGCGCACGACGTGCCGCCCGATGAAGCCTGATCCTCCGAACACGGTAACGAGCGGCGGGAGGTTGGACAGGGTCATGGCAGGCTCCTCGAAAGGCTTTGATTGGGCTTGTCTGGTTTCGTCTTAGCCGATCCGAGCGCCGAGGTGAAGTGCTATCGCGCTGCATTGCAGCGTCGCGTTTTCAAAGGATTTAAGCCCCTTCGACGACGACCATTTCAGCGTCTGCCACCTGCTGGCGGATTTTGGCGGCGATCTGGTATTCCGGCGAGTTGTAGCAATCGACGGCATGCTGCAGCGACGGAAACTCGATGACGACGTTGCGACCGCGCGCCTGTCCCTCGAGCGGCGTGAAAGCACCGCCGCGGGCGAGGAAGTTCGCGCCGTATTTCTCGAAAGCCGGCTTGGCGGCAGCAACGTAATCCTTGTAGCGCTCGGGGTCGCGGACATCCACGCGCGCGATCCAATATCCCTTTGCCATATGTTCCTCCATGCTTGTTTGGGTGTTTTAGAGTGCGGCGTCCATCTCGGCGAGAATGGCGCGGGCCGCCTCCTTCGGGTCGGCCGCCTTGACGATCGGTCGGGCGACGACGAGATGGCTGGAGCCAGCCTTGATGGCTGCGGCCGGGGTCATCACCCGCTTCTGGTCGCCCTTGTCGCTGCCCGCCGGGCGAATGCCGGGCGTGACTAGCGCCATATCAGGCCCGATGATCTTGCGGACCGCGGCGGACTCCTCCGCCGAACAGACGATGCCGCCCATGCCGGCCAGATGCGCCTGCTCGGCGCGGCGCAGCACCAGCGTATGCGGATCGTATTCGTAGCCGGCGGCGATCAGGTCCTCTTCGTCCATCGACGTCAGCACCGTGACGCCGAGCAGACAGAGGTTAGACCCCTTGGCCGCTTCGACAGCCGCCTTCATCGCCTTCGGATAGGCATGCAGCGTCAGCATCGACATACCCATCTTGACGATGTTCTCCACACCGGAGGCTACCGTGTTGTCGATGTCGAGCAGCTTCATGTCGAGGAAGATCTTCTTGCCGTCGGCGGCAAGATCGCGGGCGAATTCCAGGCCGCCGGCAAAGGCGAGCTGATAGCCGATCTTGTAGTAGAGGATATCGTCGCCGAGGGCGCCGACCACTTTCTCGGCCTCCTGAAGGTTTGGAACATCCAGTCCAACGATCAAGCGGTCGCGTGCGGTCATCTCAAGCCCATCCCATCCAGTCTTCTATCGGTGTCCAGTCGCACGAGATCGTGCGCTTCGCAAGATCGAAACAGAAAAGATTGCCACCACCCGGCGGCTGGTCGCCCTGCCGTGCGATCGGCTTTCCCTCAAGATGGCATTTCAACAATGTCCCGACGCCGCCATGCCCGACGAAGGCTATCGGCACCTGCGGGTTATGTCGCGAAAGAACGGCCTCGACATTGGAGACGATCCTTGTCTGCGCGTCGATCGCACGCTCCCAACCCATGAAGCTTTCGTGCGGATTGGCGAAGAACCAGTCGGCGGCCTTCTCGAATTCCGGTGGCGGCAAGAAGCCCGTGGCGCTGCGGTCGTTTTCGTGCATGGCCTCGATGATTTCGATCGGGTCGCCGCATGTGGCCGCCAGGATTTCAGCCGTTTCTATCGCCTTGCGTTCGCCGCTCGAGACGATCAGGCCAAGCTGATGCGCCCAGGGACGGGTTGCCGCCACCCGCGCTCTCGCCGCACCGACCTCGGAAAGCCCCCATTCCGGCACGGGAATATCGGCATCGATCCGCACCTGCGGATGCGTAATGTAAAGTGCGTACATCGGATTGCCTCAGCCGCGGGTGTAGACCCAGAGCTGGGCCGGCGGAATGTTGCGGACGATGAAATCGTAGTGGCGGATGTGGTAGCGATCTGGCCGCGCGATGATCGGCGAAACCGGCCCGTAGGAAATCTGTACGACCGGCCGGCCGGCCGGCATGCGATCCAGCAGGCTTTCCAGCAGCGCCACACGCGCCTTCATCGGGAAATTGAGCAGAGGAATACCCGAGACGACAGAATCGAAGGTCTGGCCGCGCAGCACGCCGAGCGTCTTGTCGAGATCGAAGGCATCACCATTGATGAAGTGGACGCCAGGATAGAGCTTGACGAGGTGATTGTAGAAATCGGTCGAGTATTCGATGGCGACGAGGTTTTCCGGCTCGACACCGCGCGCCAGGATCGCCTTGGTGATGGCTCCCGTTCCCGGCCCGAGTTCCAGCACTGGCAGGCCGGATTGCGTGTTGATGATGCTCGCCATCTTGCGGGCAGTGATCGACGAGGTGGGAGCGATCGATCCCACAGTCTTGGGTCCCTGCATCATGCCCTTGAAGAAACGGATCTCCTCATCGAATTTTTTGCCAAGCCGTTCCTTGAGACGCAGCGCCATGCATTCCCCCCTAGATGTTACGGTCGCGACTTACATACCGCTTATCTAAAATCTTGCAATGCGATGACGCAATAACAAGAGAAAATGTCGCAATCCGAAAAGGACCAAATAAAAGCGCCCTCACGTTGTAGAAACGCATGAAAGGGCGCTTTGGTTTCGCCAGAGCCGGATGATTTTAGGTCGAACAGACCTAAAATCATCCGGCTCTTGAATCAAAGAAGTGGAGCATGATGTCGTCCGAAAACCGCTCACACTTTTCGGCATCATGCTCTAGACGCGCATCGGCATCAAAACATAGAGCGCGTCGTCGCCGGCTGTGTCACGAATGAGCGTCGGCGAGCCTGCATCGGCAAGCAGGAACACGGCCGCATCGCCGGAAAGCTGAGCGGTGATGTCGAGCAGGTACTTCGCGTTGAAGCCGATTTCCATCGGATCCATCTCATAGCCGACGGCGACTTCTTCCGTCGCACTTCCCGAATCCGGGTTGTTGACCGTCAGCAGCAGCTGGCCGTCCGACAGAGCCAGCTTCACGGCGCGGCCGCGCTCCGACGAAATTGTCGATACGCGGTCGACGGCCTGCGCGAAGGTCTGGCAATCGACCCGCATTTCCTTGTCGTTGTTGGCTGGGATGACGCGCTGATAGTCCGGGAAGGTGCCATCGATCAGCTTCGAGGTCATGACGATGGAGCCGATCGTCAGGCGGATCTTGGCGTCGGATACTTCGACGGTCACGATCGTATCCGGCGTGTCCACCAGCTTCTGCAGTTCGCCGACCGTCTTGCGCGGGATGATGATGCCGGGCATGCCTTCGGAGCCCGAAGGGGCGCTGACATCGGCACGGGCCAGGCGATGTCCGTCCGTGGCGACAGCCCTGAGCTTCAGGTCGCCGCCGCTTTCAATCGTGTGGAAGAAGATGCCGTTGAGGTAATAACGGGTCTCTTCAGTGGAGATCGCAAACTGCGTCCGGTCGATCAGCATCTTCAGATCGGCCGCCTTCAGCTTGAAGGAATGGCTGAAGTTGCCGGCGGTGAGGTCCGGGAAATCGGATTCCGGCAGGCATTGCAGCGAGAATTTCGAGCGGCCGGATGCGACCGTCATCGAGCTGCCGTCGGCATTGGTGGCAAGAAGCACTTCCGATCCGTCGGACAGCTTGCGCACGATGTCGTAGAGCAAATGCGCAGGAACAGTGGTGGCGCCGGCCTGCTCGACATTGGCGGGTGTTGCCTCGGTGATTTCGAGGTCGAGGTCGGTTGCCTTCATGTCGAGGCTCGTGCCCTCGGCCTTCAGCAGCACGTTGGACAGGATCGGGATCGTGTTGCGACGCTCGACCACGCGATGTACGTGGTTCAGCGACTTCAGGAGGTTCGACCGCTCAATTGTTATACGCATGGATGCTACCGCTTTCGACCGTGACTTGCCGGGCAGCCCGAGGCGCCCGAGCGACATGTTTTCGGACGAGGCCCGAAAGATTGGACAGGCAACTTGGCAGACTTCTCCATCCGAATGCAAGAGGCATGGATCAATTGCCAAGCGCCAATTCGACATTTCGTCGACAATCCTCCACAGGAATTGCACCGCTCTTGCCGTCCGTGCGCGCCTCGCCCATAAAGGCTGCTTATCCCAAGTGAATTCAGGACCGGCATGAACGAAGACCAATCCAGCGGCGGGACGCGCAGTTTCCGTCTGCACAACAATCAGATTCCGGCCCGTCCCCTCGAACCGGCTCTCTATCTTGTCGCCACGCCGATCGGCAATCTCGGCGATATCACGCTGAGGGCGCTTGAGACGCTGGCCGGCGCAGACGTTCTGGCCTGCGAGGACACGCGCGTCACACGCGTCCTGCTCGATCGCTATGGCATCCAGAACAAGCCCTATGCCTATCATGAGTACAATGCCGATGAGGCAGGACCGCGGCTGCTGCAGGCGCTGGAAGCCGGCCGATCGGTGGCGCTGGTGTCGGATGCCGGCACGCCGCTTGTCTCCGATCCAGGCTACCGGCTGGCGACGCAGGCGATCGAGGCGGGATACAAAGTCGTTCCTATTCCAGGCGCCTCGGCGCCGCTCGCAGCCCTCGTCGGCTCCGGCTTGCCCAACGATGCCTTCTTCTTTGCCGGCTTCTTGCCCGCCAAGGACAAGGGCCGGCGTGACAGGCTGGCCGAGCTTGCGGGCGTGCCCGCGACCCTCATCTTTTTTGAGTCGCCGCATCGTATTGCCGCCACGCTTGCTGCCGCCGCCGATGTACTTGGCGGTGAGCGCGTGGGTGCCGTTTGCCGTGAGCTGACCAAGACCTTCGAGGAATTCCGGCGCGGATCGCTCGCTGAACTCGCCGCTTTCTACGATGCCGTGGATAATGTGAAAGGCGAGATCGTTCTGCTCGTCGGTCCGCCGGCGGAAAGCGTGACGGCTGAGGCCGATGTCGACGCCATTCTGGCCGATCTCGCGGGGACGATGCCGACGGCAAAGGCGGCGGCCGAAGCCGCCCGCCTGACTGGCCTGCCGCGCAAGGAACTCTATCAGCGCCTGCTCGACATGAAGGAGCGCCATGCCTGATACAGGGGGTGAGCCGGGCGAAAGGCTGAAGCGGCAAAAGGCCTGGCGGCGCGGCCATGTCGCCGAATATCTCGCTGCCGCCTTTCTGATGCTCAAGGGCTATCGCATCCTCGCCATCCGCCATCGCACGAAACTCGGCGAAATCGATATCGTCGCCCGCAAGGGCGATCTCGCCGTCTTCGTGGAAGTCAAATCGAGGCGCGGTGCGCAAGAGGCGATCGACGCCGTTTCCTTCTCTTCGCAGAGACGCATCCGCGCCGCGAGCGACCTTTGGCTTGCCCGGCAGCCGGATTTCGCCCGTCTGTCGCAACGCTATGACATCGTCGCGATGCTGCCGGGGCGCTGGCCGCAGCATTTTCCCGATGCGTTTTGAGCAGGGCGTTACAGGACCGTCACAAAATCAGCCTATTGCCGGGCGACCGGCACTCGCGATTTTCTCGCCGACGCTCACAATCTCGTTTCGACAGGCCTCACCATGATCCGCAATACCGTTTCCGCCTTCACCGTTCCCTCGCAGGAGGAGCGCAAAAGCCTCGTTTCACTGGAGAAGACCCCGGCCATTCACGCCGCGACGCTGGCATCGCTTGCCTGCATGAACACGGTGCGTGTTGGTGGTGCGGAAGCCAAGGTCGAGGCCCTGTCCTTCCCGTTTACGGTCGCTGCCTGGAATCTGGAGCGCTGCCTGTTTCCGGAGGAAAGCGCGGCCAAGCTGCGGACAACAGGGGCACCGCTCGTGCTGCTGTCTGAGATGGATGAGGGCATGGCCCGTACCGAGCAGCGCGACCCGACTGCCGCTATCGCCGGCGCGCTCGGCATGAACTATGCCTATGGCGTCGAATTCCTCGAACTCAGCCTTGGGTCGGAAATCGAGCGCTCCTTCTGCCGCGACGATTTCAACGAGAAGGGCTTCCACGGCAATGCGCTGATGGCGCCCGTTACCCTGAAGCAGGCTTTCCTTTTTCGTCTGCCGGGCGAAGCCGTCTGGTTCAATGACAGCAACGAACAGCCACGCGTCGGCGATCGCTGCGCCGTCGGTGCCGTCGTCGAGACCGAGGCCGGTCCCTTCGTCGCCGTTTCGGTCCATCTCGAAAGTGTCGCGACCGCTGCCTATCGCGAACGGCAGATGGCGGCGCTGATCGATGCGGTCGAAGCCTTCGCGCCCGGTCTCCCGATCCTGATCGGCGGCGATCTCAACACCGGCAACCACACCGGCGGCGATTTCTCGACAGATACCCTGTTTGCCATGGCGGAAGGTCGCGGCTTCGAATGCCATGGCGGGCCTCTGGATCAAACGAGCACGCGCCCGAGCCTGATCACGCGCTTTCCCGATCGCACCATGAAGCTCGACTGGTTCGTGAGCCGCGGCCTGAAGATTGGTGAAAGCCATCTTGTCTCTTCGCTCAATGAAGAGGGCAAGCCGCTTTCCGATCACGACATGATCGTTTGTACAATCGAAGGTTTTTCTGCCTGATTTTTGCAATCATTAAAATGCTCTCGATTTCATGAACCACCCCGTTACCGCTCCCATGCGATGAGATGGCAGACGCGCATGGAAATTGGGGGTTTGCATGGTCTTGAAAATGATGTTGGCGGGCATGGCGGCCTTTGCCGCGCGTGCCGTTCCTGTCGTCGTTGCTTTGCCGCAGTCGAAAAGCTTCGTAGCCGGCGCCAGCAGCGAAATGGAAATGAAACCGTCGCCGATCGAACGATCCTGGATTCTGTCGGGTGATCCGGTGGCCCGCATCGCCGAGCATTCGCGCGGGCAGGACGATGCTGCGGTAACGGCGCTGTGGGATTGCACGGCCGGCGAATTTCGCTGGTATTTCGGCTGGGACGAAACCGTGATGATCCTCGAAGGCGAGGTGCATATCACCACGGAAGACGGCGTCGAGCGCACGCTGAGTGCCGGTGATGTCGCCTATTTCGCTGGCGGCACATGGGCGACATGGCGCATCGATCGCTATCTGCGCAAGGTCGCATTCTGCCGCAAGCCGTTCCCGAAGCCTTTGACCATGGCTTATCGCCTGCGCAATCTGGTCCGGCAGGGCGGCGCGCAGGGCCTTGCCGCCTGACAGCGGCCAACCCTGACGGAAGTCCTTGAATAGCCGTTGCGTTTGGAGGCGGGCCGACCTACATCTGTCCGCAAATCTGAGCGAGGGCTGACTATGGCTGGTATCAAGAATGTTGCGGTCCAGATGGACCATGTCCGGGGCATCAACATTGCGGGCGACTCGACTTTCGCCATGAGCCTCGAGGCGCAGAACCGCGGCTACAAGCTCTTTCACTACACGCCGGAGCGGCTGAGCATGCGCGACGGCAAGGTCTATGCCTCCGTCGAGCCGATGATCCTGCGCGACGTCAAGGGCGATCACTTCGAGCTCGGCGAGCCTGAGCGCGTCGATCTTTCGACCATGGACGTCGTGCTGTTGCGTCAGGACCCGCCCTTCGACATGGCCTATATCACCTCGACGCATCTGCTCGAGCGCATCCACCCGAAGACGCTCGTCGTCAACGATCCGGCTTGGGTTCGCAACTCGCCGGAAAAGATCTTTGTCACCGAATTTGCCGATCTCATGCCGAAGACGCTGATCACCCGCGATCCCGGCGAAATCCGCCGCTTCCGCGATGAGATGGGCGATATCATCCTGAAGCCGCTCTACGGCAATGGCGGCGCCGGCGTCTTCCACTCGACGCGTGACGACCGCAATCTGTCCTCTCTGCTGGAAATGTTCGGCCAGCTCTTCCGCGAGCCTTTCATCGCCCAGCAATATCTGCCCGACGTGCGCAAGGGTGACAAGCGCATCCTGCTCGTCGATGGCGAGGCCGTCGGCGCGATCAACCGCGTGCCGGCCGAGCATGATGCCCGCTCCAACATGCATGTCGGCGGCCGTGCCGAGGCGACCGAGCTCACGGCGCGCGAAAAGGAAATCTGCGCCCGCATCGGCCCGGCCCTGAAGGAGCGCGGTTTCCTGCTCGTCGGCATCGATGTCATCGGTGATTACATGACCGAGATCAACGTCACCTCGCCAACGGGGCTGCGCGAAGTGAAGCGCTTCGGCGGCGCCGATATCGCCAGCCTGCTCTGGGACGCGATCGAATCCAAGCGGGTCTAAATCCTCTCGCTGTAACCCGACCTATATCGCGATGCCCATCCGCCGGCAGGTCAGGATCACCGCTGACTGCCCGGTGGTGCTGTCGTTGGCGATGACGATGGGTACAAAGCCGAAAAGCGGCTTTACGTTGACCATCATGCCGACGTAAGGCCGCTTGTTCGCGATGCCGCCATAGCCACCCATGGCGGTGATCGTGCCGCAAACGCTGACATAACCCTTGCTGTCCTTGGAAGCCGCCATCGGCCCGAAGAGCAGGACGCTCTCATAGGGGAGCCGTTCGCGCCAACCCTTTTCCACCGCAGCGGTTTCCTTGGTGCTCAATTGATAAGGAGTGCCCTTTTCCAGATTGTCCCCACCATCTATTGACTGGCAGCCGGCCAGAACGGTGCCCATCGGAAGGGATAGCGATATCGCAAGTCTCATAATTTGCCCCCGATTGTAGAAATCACTCCTTTGTTCTTTTATTGTTCTTGTTTCATTTCATTTTCTCTGTCACGTTGCAACCCATGGTCTGTTATGAAAGATTGATAGCGGTAAACGCGTTGGATGAGGGCGGGGGATGGTAGCGCGCGTCAGCACGGTGGCGTTTCAGGGCATTGAGGGCGGACCCGTCGAAGTGCAGGTGATGATCGCGCCGGGCAAGGTGCTGATGCATATCGTCGGCCTGCCCGACAAAGCAGTGGCGGAAAGCCGCGAACGGGTCCAGGCAGCGCTCCACGCCTCCGGTCTCGCCTTGCCGCCGAAGAAGGTCACGGTCAATCTCGCGCCGGCAGACTTGCCCAAGGAGGGCAGCCACTTCGACCTTGCCATCGCGCTCGGTCTGATGGCGGCACTCGGCGCGATCCCGGCTGATGCCCTGTCGTCCTATACTGTCATCGGCGAACTCAATCTCGACGGCACGATCGCACCCGTTGCCGGCGCTCTTCCGGCGGCGATCGCGGCCAACGCCATGGGCAAGGGGCTGATCTGCCCTGCCGAAAGCGGGCCAGAAGCCGCATGGGCAGGCAAGGAGATCGATATTCTGGCGCCCCGCAGCCTGATCGCACTTGCCAACCATTTCCGTGGCACGCAGGTCCTGTCGCGGCCGGAACCATCAGTCCGCGCCGGTGCTGCCAATCTGCCGGATCTGGCCGATATCAAAGGGCAGGAAAGCGCCAAGCGGGCTTTGGAAGTGGCGGCGGCCGGTGGGCACAATCTGCTTTTCGTCGGGCCTCCCGGCTCCGGCAAGTCGATGCTGGCCTCGCGCCTGCCGTCGATCCTGCCGCCCTTGTCGACGAACGAGCTGCTGGAAGTGTCGATGATCCATTCGATCGCCGGCCAGCTTTCCGGTGGCAAGCTCTCCGATCGGCGGCCCTATCGCGCGCCGCATCACTCGGCCACCATGGCAGCCCTTGTCGGCGGCGGTCTGCGCGCCAGACCGGGTGAGGCGTCGCTCGCCCATCACGGCATTCTTTTCCTCGATGAGTTGCCGGAGTTTTCGCCGCAGGCGCTCGATGCGCTTCGCCAGCCGCTGGAAACCGGCGAGTGCGTCATCGCCAGGGCAAACCACCGCGTCTCCTATCCTGCCGGCATCCAGCTCGTGGCGGCGATGAACCCCTGCCGCTGCGGCATGGCCGGCGAGCCGGGCCATACCTGTGCGCGCGGGCCACGTTGCGCGTCCGATTATCAGGGCCGCATTTCCGGTCCGCTGTTGGATCGCATCGACATCCGTATCGACGTGCCGGCGGTATCCGCTGCCGACCTGATCCGACCGGCGGCCGCCGAAAAGAGCGCCGACGTCGCGCTCCGCGTCGCCCGCGCCCGTGAACGGCAGCGCGAGCGTTTCGAAAGGGCAGGCTCGAAGGAGATTACTACGAACGCCCGCTGCTCGACCGCCATGATCGAAACCATCGCCGAGCCGGATGCCGCCGGCCTGCAATTGCTGCGCGATGCGGCCGAGAAGATGAAATTCTCGGCACGCGGCTATCATCGCATCCTCAAGGTCGCACGCACCCTCGCCGATCTCGACGACAAGCCGACAGTCGGGCGTATCCATCTGGCGGAAGCCATCTCCTACCGCATTGCCGGCGAGCGGTTGACTGCGCACGCGTGAAAATCCGAAGAGACGGATATAAGAAAGGGCGCCGTAGCGCCCTTTTCCAGATCAACCCGATAAGGCGATATCTCAGCCGCCAAGTCCTTCGAACAGCGCTGTCGAGAGATAGCGCTCGGCGAAGGACGGGATGATGACCACGATGGTCTTGTCTTCGTTTTCGGGGCGCTGGCCGACCTTGATGGCTGCCGTCAGCGCAGCACCCGAGGAAATGCCGACCGGCACGCCTTCGAGCTTTGCGACCAGCCGCGCCAGCTGAAAGGCCTCGTCATTGGTGACGGTCACCACCTCGTCATAGACGTGGGTGTCGAGGATCTTTGGTGCAAAGCCGGCGCCTATGCCCTGGATCTTGTGCGGGCCGGGATTGCCGCCCGACAGAACCGGCGAATCCGCCGGCTCGACGGCAATGACCTTGACGTCGGGCTTGCGCGCCTTCAGCACCTGACCGACGCCGGTGATCGTGCCGCCGGTGCCGATGCCGGACACGAAGATATCGACCTTGCCCTCGGTGTCGTTCCAGATTTCCTCGGCCGTCGTCTTGCGATGGATTTCCGGATTGGCCGGATTTTCGAACTGCTGCGGGATGATGGCATCAGGCAGCGTCGAGGCCAGTTCTTCGGCCTTGGCGATCGCGCCCTTCATGCCCTTCGGGCCTTCGGTCAGCACCAGCTCGGCGCCGAGCAGCGCCAGCATCTTGCGGCGCTCGATCGACATGGTTTCCGGCATGGTCAGGATCAGCTTGTAACCCTTGGCAGCAGCGGCGAAGGCAAGCGCGATACCGGTATTGCCCGAAGTCGGCTCGATCAGCACGGTCCTGCCGGGCGCGATCTTGCCCTGGGCTTCCAGGCTTTCGATCATCGCGACGCCGATGCGGTCCTTCACGGAAGCGATGGGATTGAAAAATTCAAGCTTTGCCAGGAGGTTGGCCTTGACGCCCTTTTCCTTTGCCAGCTTGTCGAGACGAATGATCGGGGTATCGCCGATGGTCTCGGTGATCGAGGCATAAACGCGGCCGCGGCCTGGTTTGCGGGTGTCGGACATGGGTATCTCCCTCTATGTGAATTATGGGGTGACAATAGGATCAAACGCCGGCGGAAACTAGAGTGCGCACGCGCCCCAGGCTCGCTGCCCGTGAGAAAAGAATCTCTCGATAGGCTTCTTCATAGAAGGTTTTTTCAGGCTGCGCGAGCGGCGATGAAGGCGGCCGTGCCGGCGAGAATGCTGGCGGCGACCCTGTTCAATATCTGCAGGGCTCTCGGCTTCTTGAGAAAGATGCGGGCTCGCGAGGCAAGCAGCATATAGGGCACGAGAACGATCAGCAGTACGACGAAGGTTGCCGCAAGCAATATGGCATACTCGTGCGGGCCGATGTGGTTGATGTCGATCAGCGTCGGCACCAGCGCGATATAGAAGAGCATGGCCTTCGGATTGCCGAGCGTCACCAGCAGGCCCGAGAGAAAGGACATACCGGCACCGTTGGATTTTTTCGCCGCGATATCGGCTGCCAGCAGGCCCGCGGTCCAGAGTTTCCAGGCGATATAGCCGAGATAAAGAGCGCCGGCGATCTTGATAACGATAAAGACCTCGGTAAAGGCCTGCGCCACGACCGCAAGGCCGAGGATGACCGCCGTCAGGTAGATCGTGTCGCCGAGCACGAGGCCGAGGCCCATGAAGAAGGTCTCGCGGAAGCCGGAGCCGAGCGCGCGCGCCACGATCGCCGTAACGCCCGGACCGGGGATGGCGGCTGCGATGAAGAGAGCGCCGCAATAAGCGAGCAGGGCCGCGAGCGTCATGAGGGTTTCCTCCACAGATGGTGGTGTCTCTATCGCACCACCTTTGCGTTTTCAAGCGATTGCGCCGGCGCTGCGAACATATTACCAAGGGGGTAAGGTGCGTCGAAACCGCTTTGCCCAAGGATATCATGTCTTCTGCATTGCTCCTGATCGATCTACAGAATTCCATCCTGACCGGTCTCGGCGCCCCGGATCGTCAGCCGGCCATTGACACCGTGCTGGAGACGGTCGTGACCAAGCTCGCAACGCTGAAGCGCAACGCACGCGCCGCCGGCATTCCAGCCTTCATCGTCCAGCATGACGGCACGGTGGGGCACCGCCTGGCAAAGCGCAGCGAAGGCTGGCAGCTGCGTCGGGAAATCGCGCCCGAGGCGGGTGATGTCGTAGTGCATAAGACGAGCTCAGATTCCTTCTTCGAAACCGATCTTGAGGCGAAGCTGCGTGCCCGCGGCATCACCCGTCTTTTCATCGGCGGCTGCATGACGCAATTCTGTGTCGACACGACAGCCCGTCGTGCCGTTTCGCTCGGTTTCGACGTCTCGCTGATCTCCAATGGCCACACTACGGCTGACATGGGCAAGCTGACCTTCGAAGAGATTGTCACCCATCACAATATGCTGCTTGACGGCTTCGATGCCGGGCCGCATGAAATCAAGCTGATTGCATCCACCGAAATTCTCTTCTGAAGTCTTCTTCCGCCCCGGAGGCCCCGATGCCGCATCTGACCAGCATGATCGCCTTTGCCCTGATCGCTCTGGGCATGGTGCTGACACCCGGGCCGAACATGATCTATCTGGTGTCGCGATCGATCTCGCAGGGTCCTGCGGCCGGGTTGATCTCGCTCGGCGGCGTCGCCTGCGGCTTCGTCTTCTATATGCTCTCCGCCGCCCTCGGCATCACCGCCTTTGTCCTCGCGGTGCCCTTCGCCTATGACGCGTTGCGGCTGGCGGGTGCCGCCTACCTTGCCTGGCTGGCCTGGAATGCACTGAAGCCCGGTGGCCGTTCCGCCTTTCAGGTGCGCGAGCTGCCGAAGGATAGCAAGCGCCGGCTCTTCTCCATGGGGCTGGTCACCAGCCTGCTCAATCCGAAGGTCGCGGTTCTCTATCTTTCGCTGCTGCCGCAGTTCATCGATCCGGCCGCCGGCAGCGTCTTCGCGCAATCCGTCATTTTCGGCTTCATCCATATCGCCGTCAGCCTGACCTTTAATGCCATCTTCGCGCTGACGGCGGGCTCCGTTGCGCAGTTCTTCGTGCGCCGCCCGTCCTTCGCACTGGTGCAGCGCTGGCTGATGGGCACGGTGCTGGCCGGGCTCGCCCTCCGTATGGCTTTCGAGGCGCAGCGCTAATGTCGAAACTTTCGCTACCACTCGCTGCCGGTCTGCTGGCACTTGCATCGGTATTGAGTTCCTCTCCGATTGCTTCGGCTGCGGAGACGGGCGCGCGGACGATCGTCTTTATGCGCCATGGCGAGAAGCCGGAAACAGGCCTCGGCCAGCTCAGCTGCCAGGGTCTCAACCGGGCGCTGGCCCTGCCGTCGGTGCTGGCAAAGCTCTTCGGCAAGCCCGCGGCGATCTTTGCGCCGAATCCATCCAAGCGGAAGAAAGATTCCGGCGTTTCCTACGATTACATCCGCCCGCTGGCGACCATCGAGCCGACCGCGATCGCGCTCGGCATGCCTGTCGATACCAGCTTCGGCTATGATGATATCGATGATCTGAAAGCCGAACTCAAGAAGCCTGGCTATGCCGGCAAGCTGGTCTTAGTCGCCTGGGAGCACAAGAAGATCGTCGATCTTGCCCGCGAGTTGATGAGCGATAATGGCGGCGATGAAAAAGCGGTGCCGAAATGGAACGGCGAGGATTTTGACAGCCTCTATGTCCTGCGCATCGGTGGGAGCAAGGCCGGACCAGGTGCGACGTTCGAAAAGATGGCGGAAGGTCTCGATGGTCGCCCTGAAACCTGTCCGACTCCGGCTAAATAGGCTTTAGAACACTGGCCGCATGAAGCTGCGCTCGTAGCTGACGATGCAGCGTGTTTCCTCGCCATAAGCAAATGCGGCGCGGCATTCCGCGTCCTCGGCCATTTTCTTCCGATAGTCTTCATAGGCCGCAAGGCTCGGAAAGCTGAAGAGCGCCAGCGCGATGTTGTTGGCGCCTTCATGCGGCAGGAAATAGCCGTGATGCTTGCCGCCCAGCCGGTTGACCAGCGGGATCCAAAGTTTGGCATAATGCTCAAACTCGGCAAGCTTGTAGGGGTCGATGACATAGCGCAGGTAGCAGGTGATCATTTGGCGGCCTCCTTGGAGAGATGAGCGTTTCTATGCCAGGGCAGGGGGATCGTCCAGCCGAGATTCATGCCGGCCGCAGCGCCTAGAATGATGATGGCACCGACGATCTGCGCGACGCCGAGCACATGGCCGAAGGCGAGGCGATCGACCACGATGGCGGCGATCGGATAGACGAAGGACAGCGCGCCGGTGAGATGCGTCGGCAGCTTCTGAATGGCGCCATAGAGCAGCACATACATCACGCCCGTATGGACAACACCCATGGTGATGAGGATCGACCATCCGCCGGCATCGTGCGGAGCGGCGGAAAAATTGGTGAAGGGTGCGAGCATTAGGATGCCTGTCGAGACCTGGATCAGCGCAATCAGGTGCGGCGGTGTGCCTTTCAGCCACTTCGCGGCAATGGCCGCCAGCGCGTAGAAGAAGGCCGCACCCAGCGAGAGCAGGATGCCGATCGCATAGCTTCCCGAACCGGCAGCTTCGGCCGGCTTGCCCTCCACGATAATAGCCATGCCGGCAAAGGCGAAGCCAAGCCAGAAGAGCTTGGTGAAGGTGATCCGCTCGCCCAGGAACAGCGCGCCGAGCCCCAGCAGCATGAAGGGTTGCGTATTATAAACGGTGGTGGCGATGGAAATGGAAGCGTGGGAATAGGCGGCGAAAAGCAGCAGCCAGTTGAGGACGATGGCGATGCCGCCGCCGACCGCTATGGAGAACGTCTTGAGATTGAGGATGCCGGGGCGCAGGAGGCCTATGGCCGCGCAGATGGCGAGTAGCGTCAGCGCGCCGAATGAACAGCGCCAGAACACGACGTCGGTCACGGCTTGCCCGGACATCAGCACGAACCAGCCGATCGTGCCTGAAATCAGCATAGCTGCCGTCATTTCTATCGTGCCGTGTCTTATCTCGTTCATGGCCTTGGCTCCCATCTAAGGAGGTCAATCATATTGCGGCGTGAGAGCCGATGATATAGATTTAATGAGGAAAGAGAATTTCAGTGCCTAATTAAATGAGGCTGAAGCATGGGTATACCTAACGGGCCTCTAGGTCTCGATGAGATCGATCAGCGAATGCTTGAGGCTTTGGCGCGCAATGCCAGGATATCGCTGAAAGAGCTGGCGGAAGCAGCGGGCCTGTCGTCCCCCAGCGCGGCGGAGCGGCTGCGGCGGCTGGAGGAACGCGGTATTATCTCGGCTTTTACTGTCGATATCGCGCCCGAGACGATCGGCTATCCCCTGCAGGCGATCGTTCGCATCCGGCCCTTGCCCGGCCAGCTGCATGTCGTCGAGCGGATCATTCAAGAGACGCCTGAGTTCATCGAATGCGACAAGGTCACCGGCGACGATTGCTTCATCGGGCGGCTGGTGGTGCGCTCGATGGGCGAACTCGACGGCATCCTGGACAAGATCACCGAGCGGGCCGAAACGAATACCTCGATGATCAAGGCGACGCCGGTCAAGCGCCGGTTGCCGCCGCTTTCGCGCTAGGTGTGTGGTCCCGGCATAAGATGGCGCATCGTTGATCCTGAGTCGTCAGAAAGAGGATGCATATGGGAAGTATTCTTCACGGCAGCGCCCGCACCACGCCGCGTCTTCGGGCGGAACTCCAAGCGCCGCAAGAAAGCACCCGGTCCCTTGCCGCCCGCTACGGCCTGAACCCAAAGACGGTGGCCAAATGGCGTGAGCGGACCACGACAGCCGATGCCGCCGATGGGCCGCTAAATCCGTCCTCAACGCTGACATCGATTGAGAACGTGTCCTGACGCAGGGTCAGGCCAAGCGCTCGGGCAAGCTCGGACATTACATGCCGGTCGAGCCGAAGCCGCCGGCGCCGCGCTTGGTCTCGCTTGCTTCGGCGGTCTCGAAGATGCGGGCCTGGATCGAGGGGGCAATGACCATCTGCGCGATGCGCATGCCGCGGGTGATCTCGAACGGCTCCTCGCCGAGGTTGATCAGCAGCACCTTCACTTCGCCGCGATAGTCGCTGTCGATCGTGCCGGGCGAGTTCAGGCAGGTGATGCCGTGCTTGAGGGCAAGGCCGGAGCGCGGACGGATCTGCGCCTCGTAGCCATCGGGAACCTCGAAGATGAACCCGGTGGGAACGAGATCCCGCTTGCCGGGAAGGATCGTCAGCGTCGCGCCATCGTCGACTGCGGCGCGTAGGTCCATACCGGCAGCGCCCCTGGTCTCATAGGCGGGCAGCTCAAGGCCTTCGCCATGCGGCAGGCGGATGAGGTTCAGGGTCGGTCGGGTGTCGGTGTGAATGGTCATGCCGTATTAGTTTGCGCTCGAACGCCGCAGGTCAATTGCATTTCGGGCTTTAAGTCGCTAGATACGGCCGCAATTCACAGGATTCACAAGCATGGCCGAAAGTCTCGCCGAGGCGGTCTCCCGCCGCCGCACATTTGCTATTATCGCTCACCCGGACGCGGGCAAGACAACGCTCACCGAAAAGCTGCTGCTTTTCGGCGGCGCCATTCAGCTTGCCGGCGAAGTCAAGGCGAAGAAGGATCGCATGCAGACGCGCTCCGACTGGATGAAGATCGAGCGCGAGCGCGGCATCTCGGTCGTCACCTCGGTCATGACCTTCGAATATGAAGGCAACGTCTTCAACATTCTCGATACGCCCGGCCACGAAGACTTCGCCGACGACACCTATCGCACGCTGACGGCCGTCGACGCCGCGGTCATGGTCATCGACGCCGCCAAGGGTATCGAGCCGCGGACGCTGAAGCTGTTCGAAGTTTGCCGCATGCGCGACATCCCGATCATCACCTTCATCAACAAGATGGACCGCGAAAGCCGCGATCCGTTCGAGATTCTCGACGAGGTCGAAGAGAAGCTCGCGCTCGATACGGCCCCGGTCACCTGGCCGATCGGCCGCTCCAAGACCTTCTGCGGCTCCTATCATCTGGCCACCAATACCGTGCGCGGTTCCGACACCGAGGTCGAGGCGACGCGCGTGAACGGCCCGCAGGCGGTCGCCGACAGGCTGCCGGAAAACGAGCGCCAGGCCTTCATCGACGAGACGGAGCTTGCCATCGAAGCCTGCCGGCCCTTCGACCGCGAATCCTTCCTCGAAGGCCACATGACGCCGGTTTTCTTCGGTTCGGCACTGCGCAATTTCGGTGTTCGCGATCTGATCAATGCGCTCGGCGACTTCGCGCCGCCGCCGCGCGATCAGGTCGCCGATATCAGGACGGTTCACGCCACCGACGACAAGATGACGGCCTTCGTCTTCAAGATCCAGGCCAACATGGACCCGAACCATCGCGACCGCATCGCCTTTGCGCGCATCTGCTCGGGCAAGCTCGAGCGCGGCATGAAGGCGCGCCTGTCGCGCACCGGCAAGCAGCTCGGCTTGACCGCGCCGCAATTCTTCTTCGCTTCGCAGCGCCAGCTTGCCGACACGGCCTTTGCCGGCGATGTCGTCGGCATTCCGAACCATGGAACGCTGCGCATCGGTGATACGCTGACCGAAGGCGAATCCCTCGTCTTCCAGGGCGTGCCGAACTTCTCGCCGGAAATCCTCCGCCGCGTGCGCCTCGAGGATGCCATGAAGGCAAAGAAGCTCAAGGAAGCGCTGCAGCAGATGGCTGAAGAAGGCGTCGTGCAGCTCTTCTCGCCCGAGGACGGCTCGCCCGCCATCGTCGGCGTCGTCGGTGCGCTGCAGCTCGACGTCTTGAAGGAGCGGCTGATGGCGGAATACGGCCTGCCGGTTTCCTTCGAAATGTCGCGCTTCTCCGTCTGCCGCTGGGTTTCTGCCGATCAGGCCGCCGACCTCGAAAAGTTCGTCACTTCGCGTCGTGGCGATATCGCCCGCGATCTCGATGGTGACCCGGTTTTCCTCGCCCAGGATGGCTTCTCGCTGCGCTACGAGGCCGAACGTTACCCGGCTATCAAGATGGTCGCCATCAAGGAATATCACGCCGTCAAGGCGGCGTGATCACTTCGGATTTTGATGTAATGAGTCACAAGCAGCGAATTTGTGACCCATTGCGTTCCCGGACTTCAAGCTTACTCCGGCCTTGCTAGGGCCTGCTCATGAGCTCCGCGTACTGAGCCTCCGTGGCTTCATCCAGCGGAAACATGCACTCAATCCGCAATTCCTGCGTCGTGATCATTTGCGCGATACCGACCGTCGTGACCAGCGAGAAAAATTTCAGAACATGTCCGTCCTTTACGAAGGATAGGGGAATGACCGGCGCATTCTCGATCGTTGGAGATGTTTGCCATTCGGCGTTTACATCGGGGTAGGCGAGCAGATTGTCGACGAGTTCCTTCGTCCGCGCATCGATGACGCGACCGACAGATTCGCGGAAAACTCGCCCCAAAAGACTCTTCGCCGTCTGATCCCAATCCGGAATAAAGGGCCGCATGCCTGCGGGATCGAACATGAGATGCAGGAGATTGCGCGGTGCCGGGCGGGCTTCCATATCGATGAAGTGGCCGAAGAAGCGAAGGGTCGCATCATTGGTCATCACGACATTCCAATAGCGGTCCATCACCACTGCCGGAAAAGGCTCGTGCTGACGAAGCATACGCGTGAGTGCATTCGTAACGCCCCGCATCTCGCGATCATCGAAACTTCCCTCCGAATAGATTGGTGCGTAACCGGCCGCGAGCAGCAAGGTATTGCGCTCGCGGAACGGCACGTCCAACGCGTCGGCGAGACGCAAGACATTCTGGCGGCCAGGCGTACTCCTGCCACTTTCGATAAAACTGATCTGACGCTGCGAAATGCCGGTGTCGAGCGAAAGCTCGAGCTGACTCTTGCCGCGCGTGTCGCGCCATGCGCGTAGCTGCGGGCCGAGTTCGTTTGGTCGTCTCAAATCGGCGTGGGAAGAACTCATCTTGCAAAGGCCTCGCTTCGCCTGTGTCATCGTGGCGGGGCCTTATTCAGCAGCCCCGCCGACGTCGATTCCTATCCGAACGCAATGGGCCCGACTGATCCGTACCAGTGACGCACCTTGGTGGGATCGGCCCCATCCATGTAGAAGAAATGTGTCATGACCGGTATGACCATGGTCTGCGTTCGGTCGTCGGGCGTCATGGTAACAGTCCCGCGGAATACTTTCAGCGATCCGCCGTCCCAATATTCGGTGACGTCATGCAACGCAGTGAAGCCGGTGTCGATGAAGGCGCGCAAGTTTTCACGAATAGTTTCGCGCCCTTTCCAGTCGGCAATGCCGAGATTGCATGTTGCGTCTTCCGCGAAGCAATCGAAGCCGTCGCCGAAGGTCTTGTCGTCAATTTCCCGCCAGAAGGCCAGTAGCCATTGGGGGGCTTCTGTTTTCGTGAACATCATCGTCGTCATGGGTTTCTCCTGAGCCTGCCGCTAACGCGACGGGTCGTGGCCACCGACTTGGTCGCGGGCTGAGGCTCGATATGTTGAAGGGCTCTAAATGCTCTTCCTGCAAGAAGATGGTCGCTAAATACCTCGAGACGAATGCTTCTCTCAATTACATGCGATGTAATGAAAGCCCGCCGATCACGCTTCAAGCCGACTTGATCGCTTCGGATATGTTTCATTTTGGAATAGTGCCTTGGCGATGTTCCATCCCATATAGCGCTATGCCATAGTGCCGGCCCGGAGGATCCTATCGATCGGAACGGGCAGCTTTCATGATGAAAATTCTTGCGGTTCTTGCTCTGGCTTTTGTCGGCTTGTTGCCGGTCGCGGCCGAAGCGCGAATCATCACCGATGCGGCCGGACGCACGGTGTCGGTGCCGGACAAAATCAGCCGCATCGTCGTCGCCGGGCCGCCGGCAGCAGTGCTTGTCTACGTGCTGGCGCCGGAAAAGCTGGCCGGCTGGGTTCATGCGCCAGATGATGCCGCCAAAGCCTATCTGATGCCGTCGGCGCGCGCTCTGCCCATCATTGGGCGACTGACCGGCAAGGGCGGCACGATCAGCGCGCAGACCGTGACGGATGCCAAGCCGGATATCATTCTGGATGCCGGCACGGTCGATCCCACCTACAAGGCGTTGGCCGACAAGGTGCAGTCCGAGACGGGTATTCCCTATGTCCTCATCGACGGCAGCTTTGCCCGCACCGCCGATACGCTTCGCGACGTCGGCGCGCTGATCGGCGTCGGGGATCGTGCCAACAAGCTTGCCGATTATGCCGATTCCGAGATCAAGGATCTGAACGACAAGCTGGCGACGCTGCCGAACGATCCGCGTCCGCGCGTCTATTACGGCCGCGGGGCCGACGGTCTGGAAACGGGGCTCTCCGGCTCGATCAATCTCGAAATCCTCGATGCCGTCGGCACGATGAACGTTGCCGCTGCCGCCGGCAAAGGCGGCCTGACCAAGGTGACGCCGCAGCAGGTCGCCGGCTGGAATCCGGATATCATCATCGCCGACGACGCGAATTTCGCGGCATTGGCGAAGAGCGATCCTCAATGGGCAGGCATCAAGGCCGTCAAGGACGGCAAGGTCTTCCTGCCGCCATCGCTGCCTTTCGGCTGGTTCGACTCACCGCCCGGCGTCAACCGGCTCATCGGCGTGCGCTGGCTGGAAAAGTTGCTTTATCCAAAGCTCTTCCGCAGCGATTTTGCCGGCGACGTGAAGGAGTTCTACAAGCTGTTCTATCAGGTCGATCTGACGGACGATCAGGTGGCGACGCTGCTGAAGGGCGTGAAGTAACAGGCATCGGAGGAGGCAGTTCATGGTTCGTGAAAACGAGATTCGCGAAAACGAGGTGGCCGTCGAACCGCCGGCAGCGTCGGATGCCGGTCTTACCTTCATCGGCCGCATCTCCACACCCTGGACATCGCGCATGGAAACGCCGCGCCAGGGCCGGCCTGACGGACCGATCTGCCGGATCGAGATCTTCGAGCCCTGGGTGGCGGCGCTGCAGGGCGTGGAAGCTTTCGAGCGGCTGGAAGTTCTTTATTGGCTGGATCGCTCCAGGCGGGATCTCGTGCTGCAGAGCCCGGCCAGCAGCGGCAAGGTGCATGGCACTTTCTCGCTGCGGTCCCCGGTTCGGCCCAACCCCATCGGCACATCCATCGTCAAGCTCGAAGCCGTCGAAGGTGCCGTGCTACTGGTTCGCGGCCTCGATTGTCTGGATGGCACGCCGCTGCTCGATCTGAAGCCGGATCGCACGCTGTTCAAACCGATCGCGCCGCCGCAGCCCGGAGATTTCCAGACCGGCGACGGCGAGACAGCGCATTATTGCCAGAAGGCCTAGGCATGATCCCGAAAAGTGCGAAGCGGTTTTCGGATAAGATCATGCCCGCTTTGGTTGTCAGTCGACGGCGACCATGACGTCGGATGCCTTGACGACGGCATAGGCGGCAGATCCCACCGTCAGGCCCAGTTCGTCGACCGCCTCGTTGGTGATCGAGGAGGTAACGATGGAGCCGTTGCCGATATCGATACGGACATGGGCCGTCGTCGCACCTTTGGTGATCTCGACGATCTTGCCCTTGAGACGGTTTCTTGCACTGATTTTCATGGATATTTCTCCCTGTTGGCGGCGCGACGATATCGTCTCAACCCGCGCTGGGCTACCCAAATCCTATTCGCCGCGCGGAAAGCGCTGGTTCTCCTCCAGCACGTTGAGATCCATGTGGTTGCGCATGTATCGCTCCGAGGCCTTCTGCAGCGGCTGATAGTCCCAGGGATAATAGGCACCGTTGCGCAGCGCCGCATAGACGACCCAGCGCCGCGCCTGGCTCTCGCGCACGGCAGCGTCGAAGCTTGCAAAGTTCCAGCGCGTCATGGCCTGCGCGGTCAGGCGGTTCAGCGTTTCGGCATAGGCCGGGTCATCAGCCAGATTGGTCAGCTCCTTCGGGTCCGCTTCGATGTCGAAGAGCATGGGCGGATCCTTCTCGCAAAGGGTCAGCTTGTAGCGGCCGTCGCGCAAGGCTACGAGCGGCGCTTCGGAGCCTTCTGCCGCATATTCCATCGGCACAGGATTGCGGCTCCCGGTGTTCAGAACCAGGGGGGTGAGGTCCTCGCCATCGGTCCAGCGGCGCAGCGATGCGATGTCGATCCCGGCGAGTGCCGCAAGCGTCGGCGTCACGTCGAGCGTCGACACCGGCTGATCGATCCGCTTAGGTTGCCAGCCGGGGGCTGATATCATCAGCGGCACGCGGGCGGAGCCTTCGAAAAAGTTCATCTTGAACCAGAGGCCGCGCTCGCCGAGCATGTCGCCATGGTCCGAGACGAAGAGGATGATGGTGTTGTCGGCCATGCGGCCGCGCTCGAGCGTTTCCAGGATCTCGCCGATCTTCTCGTCGACATAGGAGATATTGGCGAAATAGCCGCGCCGCGCCCGGCGGATCTGCTCCGGTGTGATGTCGAAGGCGGTGTGATCGCACGCCTTCATCAGCCGTTGGGAATGTGCGTCCTGCTGCTCGAAGGGGATTTCGCCGATTTCTGGGTCGAGTACCGGGCAATCCTCATAGAGATCCCAGAAGCGGCGGCGCGCGACGTAAGGATCGTGCGGATGCGTGAAGCTGACCGTCAGGCACCAGGGCCGCTCGTCGTGCCCACGCGAGAGGTCGTAGAGCTTGCGCGTGGCATGGTAGGCAACCTCGTCGTCATATTCCATCTGGTTGGTGATCTCGGCGATGCCGGCCCCGGTCACAGAGCCGAGATTGTGATACCACCAGTCGATGCGCTCGCCGGGCTTGGTATAATCAGGCGTCCAGCCGAAATCGGCGGGATAGATGTCGGTCGTCAGCCGCTCCTCGAAGCCGTGCATCTGATCTGGGCCGACGAAATGCATCTTGCCTGACAAAGCCGTCTGGTAGCCGGCGGCGCGCAGGTGATGGGCGAAGGTCGGGATGTCGGAGCAGAATTCGGCGGCATTGTCGTAGACGCGGGTGCGGCTCGGCAGCTGCCCGGACATGAAGGAGGCTCGCGCCGGCGCACAGAGCGGGCTTGCCGTATAGCTGTTGGCAAAGCGCACGGAGCGCTTCGCTAGGGCCTTCAGAACCGGGGCATGCAGGAAATCGGCCGGGCCGTCGGGAAACAATGTCCCGTTGAACTGATCGACCATGAGAATGAGGATATTCGGGCGGGACATGCGGGTGTCTTTCTTGCAGATCAGAGGCCGATGGCGGCTTTGACGGCATCGAGGCCGGGTTTGCCGTCGATAGTGGTGACGCCGGCAAGCCAGGGCGTCAAGGCATTGGGATGCGCCTTCAGCCAAGCGGTCGCTGCGTCCTTGGCGCTCTCACCGCCGAGGATCGATCCCATCAGCGAATTCTCCATGCCGATGTCGAAGGTCAGGTTGTGGAAGAGCTTGGCGGCATTCGGGCACTGGGTGGCCCAGCCGGTGCGCGCCAACGTATGGACTTCGGCGCCGCCGTAGTTTGCGCCGAAATAGGCATCACCACCGGAGAGATAGGCGATCTGGAACCGTTCGTTCATCGGATGCGGCGCCCAGGCGAGGAAGACGATGGCCTGCTTGTCCTTCGAGGCGCGCTCCACCTGCGACAGCATGGCCTGCTCGCTGGATTCGACAAGCTCCCAGCCCTTGAGGCCGAAGTCGTTGGCGTCGATCATCTTCTGGATATTGGCATTGGCGGGCGCACCGGGTTCGATGCCGTAGATCTTACGGCCGAAGTCGTCGGCATGTTTCTGCAGGTCGGAGAAATCCTGGATGCCCTTGTCGGCGGCATAGATCGGGACCGCCAAAGTGAACTTCGCGCCCTGGAGGTTGCGGTTCAGCACCTCGATGGCCTTCGCCTTGTTGAGATCGTCGACGAAGGCCTTCTGCGCCGGCATCCAGTTGCCGAGAAAGACATCGATCTCGCCGGTTTTCATCGCCTGATAGCCGATCGGCACGGAGAGGGTCTTGATGTCTGGCTCGTAGCCGAGTGCCGTCAGCAGCACGCCGGTCACGCCGTTGGTCGAGGTGATATCGGTCCAGCCGGGATCCGACAGGTGGATCGTTTTGCAGCTGCCGCCATCGGCCCGGGCGATGCCGGCAACGGAAAGGGCGGAAAGAAGAGCGCCGGCGGCCAGCCGACCCATTGCAGACATGCGCATGACGAAAGCTCCCTCTTGTTATTGGATTATTTTATTGAACACCACTAGAGTTCGCCCTGTGAAGCGGGCATTTTTCGATAGCTGCCAAAAGGAAATTTTATGGCTGAACGTTTGGTTGATCTTGGCTGGCTGCGGATCTTTGTGGAGGTCGGGCGCTCCGGTAGCCTGTCTGCCGCAGCCTCGGCGCTTGGCCTGACGCAGCCGGCCGTCAGCTATCAGATTCGCCGCATTGAAGAGCAGATGGGCGTTTCCCTGTTCCGGCGCCAGCATCGCGGCGTCAAGCTCTCGCCTGAGGGGCAGCGCCTGCTTGAGATTGTCGAGAAGGCGGTCGGCGGCGTCGATACGCTGGTGCGCAGCTTCCGCGCCGAGGCGGAGCGCCCGTCGGTCCGGCTCAGAACGGACTACGCCTTCTCCGCTCTCTGGCTGATCCCTCGCATGCATGTATTCCGGCTTCTTCACCCCGAATTGGATATCCAGATCGTCGCCACGCAACGGTTGGATCGCGGTGCGCCAGAAAATGGCGATATCGCCGTTTTCTTCGGTTCGAGAAATGAATTCGGGTCAGGAGCGACGCTGCTTCTGCCGGAAAAGGTCGTGCCGATCTGCACCAAAGGCTTCGCCGAGCGTCATGGACCTTTCACCGATCCCTCTCAGCTGGCGCGCGCGACGCTGGTGCATCTCGATTCCGAAACCCCGTCGCCGTGGTTCGACTGGGAAAGCTATCTTGCGGCTTTCGGCATAGCACGCGACAGCTATGCCGACCGTGGCGACCTGCGCTTCAATACCTATTCGCTGGTCGTCCAGGCGGCACTCGGTGAGCAGGGTGTGGCGATTGGCTGGATGGGCCTTGTCGATTCGCTTCTCGCCGCAGGTACGCTGGTGACGGCGGGTCCGATGTTGGAAGCGCCGGAACGCGGCTACTGGCTTCTGCCGCCGGCAGCGCCAAGCCCGCAGGCGGAGCGGCTGGCTCAATGGCTGCTGGCGGAAGCGGCCGCCGTGCTGCCTCAATCGCTTACTTCGCCGTGAGATCGGCCAGGAAGGTCTCGCACCAGTGCAAGACGTCGTGTTCCAGCAGGTAGTCCATCATGCCGCGCCAGCGTTCCTGCCGCTCCTGCAGCGGCATATTGACAGCGCGGGCCAAGGCGTTGGCGGTACCATCGACATCATAGGGGTTGACCAATAAAGCGCCGTGCAGCTTGCGAGCCGCGCCGGCAAACTGTGACAGCACCAGCACGCCGGGATTTTCTGGATCCTGTGCTGCGACATATTCCTTGGCGACTAGATTCATGCCGTCGCGCAACGGCGTCACCAGCCCGACTTTTGCGAGCCGGTAGAGGCCTGCCAGGATCGGGCGGCTGATCGAGCGGTTGATATAGCGAATGGGAACCCAGTCCACCGTGCCGATCGCGCCGTTGACCCTGCCGGCCTGTTCGGCGACGGCGTGCTGCATCGCCTCGTATTCCGGCACTTCGGAGCGTGATTTCGGGGTGATCTGCAAGTAGGTGACGCTGCGCTGGTGAGCCGGATTGTTGGTGATGAACCGCTCGAAGGCGTCGATGCGCTGCGTGATGCCCTTGGAGTAGTCGAGCCGGTCGACGCCGAGGATCAGGTCGCGGCCCTCGATGCTTTTCCGTACCTTCTGCACCATGCTGTGGGATGCGGCCTTGCGCGCGAAGGCGGCGAAGGCTGCCGTCTCGATGCCGATCGAATAGGCGCCACCGCGAAAATCATGGCCGTGCGCGCTGAAATGACCGGGGCTCTTCTCGATGCCCATGCCTTCGCGCTTCAGGCAGCCCGCAAAGTTCTCGAGGTCGTGGTCCGTTTGAAAGCCGACCAGGTCGTAGGAGGAGAGGCCGCGCATGATCTCTTCATGCACCGGCATGGCCAGCACGACGTCCGCCGGTGGCCAGGGAATATGCAGGAAGAAGCCGATGCGGTTCTTCAATCCCATCTGCCGCAGCTCCGCCGCCAGCGGAATGAGATGGTAGTCATGCACCCAGATGATGTCGTCAGGTTCGATCAGGGGCGCAAGCCGATGGGCAAAGAAGCGGTTGACCCGGAAATAGCCGGTCATTTCCTTGCGGGCATATTCGGCAAGATCGAGCCTGTAGTGGCAGATCGGCCAGAGCACGCGGTTGGCGAAGCCCTGATAATATTCCTCGACGTCCGTTTGCGTCAGGTCGGAGAGGGCATAAGTAATATTGCCATCCTGCGTCATCTGCAGCGGTTCTGGCTCGATGTCGCCGCTCGATTTGCCGGACCAGCCCATCCAGATGCCGCCGCGCTCGGCAAGGGCGGCCTGCAGCGCGACGGCAAGGCCGCCCGCCGCTGCAGCACCCTTGTGATCGGGCACGGAAACACGATTGGAAACGATGACGAGACGACTCAACGAATTCTTCCTTTCGAGCAGGCTAAAGCAATTCCAGGAAAAGTGCGCAGCGGTTTTCCGTTCGGAATTGCGGGAAAATAAGAAGCTAGGAGAGTGTCGAGGTGATCGACGGGCTACTTGAGGAGCGTTCCCAGCACATCTCTTAAACGCGCAGGCGAGCCAATAGATGCACGGGCCAGCGTTTTTCCGTCGGCATCGCCGATGCGTACGGATTGACCGCCGAGACGGTTGGCGGCGGCAAACATCGTCTCGTCGGTCACGTCGTCGCCGATCGTGATCGGGCGGCGCCCCTCGAAGGGGGCTTCGGCCAGAAACGCCTCGACGGCATGCCCTTTGCTGGCGTGAGCGGGGCAGATTTCGATCACCATCTTGCCGCGCTGAAGGTTCCAGTCTGGGCCGGCTTCCTCGATATGGCGCTGCATGGCTTCGCCGATCTCGGCCTCGCTTGCAGGCGCATGCCGGAAGTGAACCGCGACCGCAGCTCCCTTGTCCTCGACGATGGCGCCGGGCCAGGCGATGGCTTCACGCTGGATGATCAGCTTCATTTCCTGGAAGGCGGGCGGGATATGCGCACGCCGCAGCCTTCCACCGGCATCGCGCCGTTCCGCGCCGTGAAGACCGGCAACGGGAAAGCGGAAAGGAGCAAAGAGCGGATCGACGAATTCGATGGCGCGGCCCGTTACCAATGCCAGCGCTCCGCCGAGCTGACGGGATAGCGCATGGAGCGTGCCGGGCAGATAGTCCGGAACGACGATCGCCTCCGGTCTTTCGGCGAGGTCGAGCAAGGTTCCGTCGATATCGAGGAACAGAGCCCAGTCCTGCGGATACAATGAGAGAGCGCTAAGGGCCGGCTCTTTCAGCGGCCGCGGTTCGGCTTCGCCCTGTTTGGGCTGTTCCTGAGAAGACATGGGGGATTAGCTAAGGCGCTCTTCTCATTTGGCAAGGCAAAAAACGAAAGGCTGAAAATCAAAAGGGGCCGCGTTGAGCGACCCCCCATGAGTTTTGGCCCGTAACTGGCCTGAAGCGGCGAACGCTTCGGGAAGGTGTTGATCAGAGCGAGGGCTGCCTCGCAACGCACACAACCATTTCCATGCCGTATACAAAGACCGAAATCTCACTAGACATTGGATCACCTTCCTTTCGTTACGTTTCAGACAGGCTAAAGGTAGCTTAAATCTGAGCCGATGCAAGGGGCTCGGCCTGAGAGAGATTCACACTTATTGTCGCAATGAAATGTCTTGCCTCGCAGCATCTCCGACCAAAGCCCCGTCGCAGCGGGCTTCACGAAGAAAATGTTGCGACGCAGAATGTGATCGGACGAAGCGTCAAATATCTGTCATCTTGCGCCGCGCGGCATGGAAAATTAAGGCTTTATTACCTGTTCCGCATGAACAATCGTCCAAGATTTGCCATTCTCCCGCCGGACAGGAAGACAGCAGGAATCGGAGTGAAAGACGCATGTGTCGCTGGGCAGCCTATCGTGGAGAACCCCTCTATCTGGAGGAGCTGGTGTCTTCGCCTGCCCACTCCCTGATCGAACAATCCCATTGTGCCACGCGCGCCAAGACCGCCACCAATGGTGATGGTTTCGGCATCGCCTGGTATGGCGATCGGGCGGAACCCGGCCGTTATCGCGATATTCTGCCGGCCTGGTCCGATTGCAATTTGAAGAGCCTCGCCCGGCAGATCCGCTCGCCGCTCTTCCTCGCCCATGTCCGCGCGGCCACCGGCGGCGGCACGCGGCGCGACAATTGCCATCCCTTCGTCTTCGAGAACTGGTCGTTCCAGCATAACGGCCAGATTTCCAATTTCGACCGCCTGCGCCGGCCGATGGAAGCCATGCTCGACGACCGCCTGTTTCATGTCCGCAGCGGCACGACCGACTCAGAGCTTCTCTTCCTGCTTGCGATGCAGTTCGGCATGGCCGCCAACCCGATCGCGGCGATGGCCGAAGCCATCGGCTTCGTCGAAGGCCTGTCGCTGCATCTGACCGGCTCGGTGCTGGTGCGCTTCACCGCTGCCTTTTCCGACGGCAAGTCGCTGTATGCCATCCGCTATGCGACCGACCGCAAGGCGCCGACCCTCTATGCCTCGCCGGTCGGGTCAGGCAATTGCCTCGTGTCGGAGCCGTTGAACGACGATGTCGACGCGTGGCGCGAAATCCCCAATGGCAGCGCCGTCATGATCGACGATACCGGCGTTCATGTCCGGCCCTTCCAGCCGGAAGAGCGCGCCGCCGATGACGCACGGACGCCAGCCGCTATCCCTGCATGAGCTTCTCGGCGATCAGGGCCGCGAGCCGTGTCGCCACTTCATCCTTGTCGAGATCGGGCCATTGCTCGACGCCGTCGTGACTGATGATCTTCACGCGATTTCGCAGGCCGCCCATGATGCCGGTTGAGGGCGAGACGTCGTTGGCGACGATGAAATCTGCGCCTTTGCGCTCAAGCTTCGCGCGGGCATTGCTCTCGACATCCTGCGTTTCGGCGGCAAAGCCGATCACGAGCTTCGGCCGTTGCGTATGGTGGCCGACCGTTTTCAATATGTCGGGGTTTTCCGTGAGCGCCAGCGTCGGGATCGACTCGCCCGGATGCTTCTTGATCTTCTGATCGGATGCGGAAGCGACTTTCCAGTCCGCTACTGCTGCGACCATGACGGCGATATCGGCTGGAAGAGCGGCGAGCACGGCATCGCGCATCTCGTCTGCCCGCTCGACATGGATGACATTGAGGCCGATCGGATCGGGTATCGCGACCGGGCCGGAAACCAGGGTGACATCGGCCCCGAGCGCGGCGAGTGCCGCGGCTATGGCATGGCCCTGCCGACCTGATGAGCGGTTGGCGATATAGCGCACAGGATCGATCGGCTCATGCGTCGGGCCCGAAGTGACGATCACCTTCCTGCCGGCAAGCGGCTTGGCGCCGTCATCCAGGCGGCGCTCGACTGCAGCGACGATATCGAGCGGTTCCGCCATTCGACCCGCGCCGACCTCGCCGCTTTCGGCCATTTCGCCGATCACAGGGCCGACGAAGGCGATGCCGTCGGCGCGCAGCATCTCGATGTTGCGCTTGGTCGCCGGATGCGCCCACATTTTCGGGTTCATGGCCGGCGCGGCGAGGACGGGTCGGTCCGTGGCAAGCAATATGGTCGAGGCGAGATCGTCCGCCAGCCCGTTTGCCATCTTGGCGAGCAGATCGGCAGTGGCGGGCGCGATCAAAACGAGGTCGCAGTCGCGCGCGAGCCGGATATGGCCGACATCCTGCTCATCCTGGCGCGAAAACAAATCGGTGAAGACATGGTCGGTTGCGAGCGCACCGACGGCAAGCGGCGTGATGAACTGTTGCGCGCCCGCGGTCATGACGGGCCGTACACTCGCGCCGCGCTCGTGCAGCCGGCGGATGAGGTCGAGGCTCTTATAGGCCGCGATACCGCCGGAGATGATGAGAAGGATGCGCTTTCCTGCGAGAACCATGCCTGAACCCGTCGCCTGTTCTTTTGCCCATAAGCCTAAGCCTTTGGCGGATAATAGGCAATCGCCGCGTGTCTCCCCGGGCATCAACAGGCGGTCGATCACATCGGCATCACGCTCTTGTCACTTGCGGCAGTCATTCGGCTCGACAACATTGAACACGTTAACGATCGAAGGAGTAACGCCTTGAAACTGATGAAAGTCGCAATGATCGCCCTACCAATCATGGCAGCTGCCGCGCCGGCGTTCGCTGAGCGGGCCTATTCGCCGCAAGAGCAGAAGAACGAGGAGATCGTTCTGGACTTTTACCAGAAGGCGCTGAACGACAAGGACTTCGACGCCGCCTCCAAATATCTCGGCAAATATATCCAGCACAATCCGCTGGCCGCCGATGGTCCCGAAGGTCTGCGCAGCTTTCTCGACTACCTGAAGAAGAACTATCCGCAGTCGAAGAGCGAGATCAAGCGCGTCATGGTCGACGGCGACTTTGTGATTCTGCGCGTCCACGCCATTCGTCAGCCAGGCGACCGGGGCAGCGCCATCGTCGATATTTTCCGCGTCGAGGACAACAAGATCCAGGAGCACTGGGACTCGGTGCAGCCGATCCCGGAAAAGTCGATGAACAACAATACGATGTTCTGAACGGAAAGGCCGCAGCGGGAGTAGAACCCACGGCCTGCCCTTTTCATTCAGAGCATTCCAGCTACATGATCCCGCAACCAGTTCAGGCTTTGCGGGATCATGTCGGCGTTCCGGAGACTGCCGATGCGGCCGACGATAGTGGCGCCGTGAAAAGGGCCGTCAGGTACGCGTGATCGATACGCCGCCATCGACCAGCGACGCCGTGCCGGTGACAAAGCTTGCGTCATCGGAGGCGAGGTAGAGGACCGAGCGGGCAATCTCTTCCGGACCGGCGACGCGCTTCAGCGCATGCAGATTGGTTATGAAAGCCTGCTTGTCGGCTGTATCGTTCATCTCGCGATACATATCTGTGTCGACCGCGCCTGGCAGTATGGCATTGACGCGTACATTCTGCGGGCCAAATTCGGCGGCGAGTGTCTGTGTCAGGCCGATCAGGCCGGATTTGCTGGCGGCATAGGCGGCAACCCCCGGGAAGCTGACGGTATGGCCGACAAAGGTCGAGGTGAAGATCACCGAGCCACCGCCGTGCTTGACCATTTCGCCGATCTGGTGCTTGGCGGCCAGGAACGACGCGGTGAGGTTGATCGCCAGCGCGTCGGCAAAGCCTGCCTCTGAAACCTCGGTGCTGGGACCGGCTTCGCCGAGCGTGCCGGCATTGTTGAAGGCAATATCGAGCCTGCCGTAGCGCTCGACCGCAAGGGCGACCAGCGCCTTGTGGTAGTCTTCCGAGCGCACATCGCCGGCCAAGGCGACTGCATCACCGCCTGCGGCTTTGATGTCAGCGACAAGGCTTTCCAGTTCCGCGCCGCGGCGAGCGCCGACGATAACCTTGGCGCCTTCGGCGGCGAAGAGCTTTGCGGTGGTGCGGCCGATGCCGGAGCTTGCGCCGGTGACGATCGCGATTTTTCCATTCAAGCGGTTCATTGTATCAACTCCTATGTGAGGGCGTTTCTTTCAGTCTGTCCGATACGCGGAAGATGGTCTTTTCCGATCGTTCGGGTTAGTCTTCAAATCATGGAACTCGAATTCGGAATTGCCGAACGATGCTGAAGATGGACGGGATCACCGCCTTTGTGGCCGTTGCCGAGGCGGGATCGATCAGCGAGGCGGCGCGGCGCCTGCGCTTGTCGAAATCCGTCGTCAGCGAACGGCTGTCGGAAATGGAGAAGGCATTGGGGGCGACCCTGCTTCACCGCACGACCCGCAAGCTGACCCTCACGGAGGACGGCACGGCCTTTCTGGAGCGGGCAACTCGCATCGCGCAGGAGGTGCGTGAAGCCGCAGCCGATCTCGCCGAGCGGCGCGGCACGTTGATGGGACCGCTGCGCATTGCAGCCCCTGTCACCTTCGGCCGCATGCATCTCGGCCCGGCTCTCTATCCGTTTCTCGCTGACCATCCGGAGATCGAGCTCACGCTTGATCTTGACGACCGAAGGGTTGATGCCGCCTCGGATGGCTATGATGCGATCATACGCCATGGGCTGATTGCCGACTCGCGACTCATCGCATGGAAGCTCGCCCGCAGCCGCCGTCTTCTTGTGGCGTCGCCGGATTATCTCAGTCGCCACGGCAAGCCCGCCTCCTTGTCCGATCTTGAGGATCATCGCGGTATCTTCTACACCAATCGCGGCGTGGCCGACTGGCGCTTCCAAAGCCCGGATGGTGCCGTCGTCATCCGCGGGAAGCTGGCATTGGGCGTCAACAATGGCGATGTCCTCCATGATGCAGCCATTTCCGGGCTGGGAATTGCTTTGTTGCCAGCCTTCATCGCGGGACCTTCGGTCAGAGAGGGGCGGCTCGTCGAGATCGATGTCGGCTACCGGCCGGAGCCGGAGTTCATCTTCATGGCTCACCCGGAAGGACGCAACCCCTCGGCAAAGCTTCGGGCCATCGCCGATCATCTGAAGAAGGCGTTCGGCGATCCGCCTTATTGGGAGCTGGAGTAATTCCAGCAAAAGTGCGAAGCGGTTTTGCGTCCGGAATTGCGAGAAAACAAAGAGATAGAGCATTTCCGTGACTCCGTTTAAAACGGAAATGATCTAGGCGCGCAACTACCCAATCAGGCTCATGAGATTGGCGACGATCGGTGATCGCTGTGCTTTGAGGCTGGCAAGGCCGAGCCGCGCCACCACCGGTGGCCCAGCGATCGGCCGATAGGCGACGCCATCGAGCTTGATCTGCGCGATCGAAGCCGGAACGATGGAAACGCCCAGATTGGCGGCGACGAGATTGACGACGGAGGGGATCTGCGGCGCCTCTTGCATCACGACGAGCTCGAAGCCTGCCTCGCGGCAAGCCCCAACGATATCGTCATAGAGGCTGAGCCCCACCATGCGCGGGAAGAGAATGAAGGGCTCGCCGGCCAGCGCCGCGATCGGCAAGCGCTCCTTCTTCGCCAGCGCGTGATGCGCCGGCAGCGCGATCAGCATAGGCTCGTCGGCAAAGCGCTTCAGACGCACATCCCGCGGGTCTTCCAGGCCAGGACGAATGAAGGCTGCGTCGATCTCGCCGCGCATCAGCCGCTCCATCAGCGCATTGGTATTCATCTCGGTCAGTGACAGCCGCACGTCCGGCCAGTGACCTCGAAACTCGCGAATAGTTGCTGTGACGATGGTGTTGAAGGCGGAGGAGGCGGTGAAGCCGAGCGATAGGCGGCCGATCTCGCCGCGATTGGCGCGCTGGGCGGCAAGCTTTGCTTTTTCCGCGGCATCGACCGCCATTTTTGCTTCCGCGAGAAAGGCCTCGCCGGCCGCTGTCAGCTCCGCGCCATGCGGTACACGGTGGAACAGTTGCGCTCCCACCTCGTTTTCCAGATCCCGGATTTGCTGGCTGAGAGGTGGTTGGCCGATGCCGAGGGTAGCGGCGGCGCGGGTGAAATTTCCCGCTTCCGCGAGTGCCAGAAAATAGCGGATATGACGCAGCTCCATCGCTATCTCCAAAAGCTATTGAAATCGCCTGTGCCATATATTGGACTAATGAAGCTGACCTGACTAGGTTTTAGGGCAAGAAAGGTCAGGTGCCCTCATGTTCCGCGCCGCTAGCAAGCAGGAAACCACTGCTTCCGAAGTCCCCTCCCTTCCCGAACTGACGCTCGTCAAGAGCGAGCCGTCGACCGAGTCCCGCCAATTCCTCACGCGCGGCACGCCAGCCTTCCGCCGCGCGACTATCGCGCTGTTTCTCTCCGGTTTCGCCACCTTCTCGCTGCTCTATTGCGTGCAGCCGCTGATGCCGATCTTCTCCGAGGATTTCGGCGTCACGCCCGCCGCAAGCTCGCTGTCGCTGTCGCTTTCGACTGGTTTCCTGGCCTTTGCGATTTTCGGCGCGGCTGCCGTTTCCGAAAGCCTCGGCCGCCGCAGCCTGATGTTCATATCGCTGCTTGGCGCAGCAATCTGTACGATCGTTTGCGCGGTATCGCCGAGCTGGCATATGCTGCTTGCTATTCGCGCGCTCGAAGGTTTCCTGCTGGGTGGCGTGCCGGCCGTTGCCATGACCTATCTGGCAGAAGAGATCGAGCCGCGTGGCCTTGGCGGCGCTATGGGCCTCTATATTGCCGGCAATGCCTTCGGTGGCATGGCCGGCCGCGTGGTGACGGGTACGATCGCCGAATTCCTGAGTTGGCGACCGGCACTGGCCGCCGTCGGTATTCTCGGCCTGATCGCCGCCATCGGCTTTCTCTATCTTCTGCCGCCGTCGCGCAATTTTACTCTGCGCAAGGGTTTCGATATTGCCTTCCACATGAAGGCCTGGGGTGGACACTTCGGCAATGCGGCGTTGTCTCTTCTGTTCGCCATCGGCTTTCTCGCCATGGGCTCCTTCGTCACGGTCTATAACTATGCCGGCTTCCGCCTCGTCGCCGCGCCCTATGATCTCAGCCAGACCGAACTCGGTCTGATCTTCACCGCTTATCTCTTCGGCATCGTCTCCTCGTGGGCTGCGGGTCTGCTCGGTGATCGCATCGGCCATTTCGTCGTGCTGCCGATTGGCGTGCTGATTGCGGCGCTCGGCGCAGCGGTGACGCTTTCCAGCTCCTTGCCATCAATCATTCTCGGCATCGTTCTGGTGACGATCGGCTTCTTCATGACCCATTCCGTCGCCAGCGCGCTTGTGGGGCGGCTTGCCCACGGCTTCAAGGGTCATGCCTCCTCGCTCTATCTGCTCGCCTATTATCTCGGCTCCAGCATTGCCGGCTCGGTCGGTGGCTATTTCTGGCTCGCCGACGGTTGGAATGCCGTGATCGCCTTCATCCTCGTCATGCTGGCGCTATGTCTCGTCAGCGCTCTTGCCGTTGCCAGGCTGGCGCGTCGCTAGGGCCGGGGGCCGCCATGATCCGCATCGACCATCTCGATCATCTGGTGCTCACTGTTGCGAGCATCGAACAGAGCTGCGATTTCTATGCCCGCGTTCTCGGCATGGGCGTCGAAACCTTCGGAGAGGGCCGCAAAGCTCTCACCTTCGGCAACCACAAGATCAATCTGCACCGTGCCGGGCATGAGTTCGAGCCGAAGGCCGATCGGCCGACGCCGGGCTCGGCTGACCTTTGTTTCATCAGCAAGACGCCGCTGGACGACGTCATCGCTCACCTCAGGGCCGAGGGCGTCGCGATCGAGGAAGGCCCAGTTCGCCGAACTGGCGCGACCGGCCCCATTCTCTCGGTCTATTTCCGCGATCCGGACAGCAACCTGATCGAGGTGTCCAATACCCTCTCTTGAGATTGTAGGATCCAGTCGAAGAGTCGTTCTTTGTCCAGCGTGCGGCTGTCTGGTTCCTGAACTGAGATGAAAATCCTGCGCCGGAGGAAACGCATCGTCATTAAAGCGCGAGATCAGGTCCTGATCGCCAGCCAGATGACGTGACGCGCCCCACTCTTGCCATTGGCGCGCGTATTGACCACCTCGGCAACGAAGCCGCTGTCGCGCAGGCGTTTTGTGAAGCGCTCGTCAGACCCCGAAGACCAGACCGCCAGTACACCTCCAGCGCGCAACGCATCGCGCGCCGCCTTCAGACCCTGATAGTCATACAGGCCGTCATTGGCCTCTGACGTGATGCCATCGGGGCCGTTGTCGACGTCGAGCAGGATGGCGTCGTAAGTCGCTTTACTGGCGCGGATGAGCGGGCGCACATCGCCTTCATGCATGGCGACGCGCGGGTCGTCGAGGCAGCCGTCAAAAAACGTTGCCATCGGCCCGCGTGCCCATGCGACGACTGCCGGAACGAGTTCAGCAACCGTGACCTTGGCGTCTGTACCAAGTTCGCCGAGCGCCGCGCGCAAGGTAAATCCCATGCCGAGGCCGCCGATCAGGATATGCGGAGCCTTCCGGCCCTTGATCTTCTCGCAGGAAAGTGTGGCAAGCGCGCGCTCAGAGCCGCTGAGGCGGCTGTTCATCAACTCGTTGGTGCCGAGCATGATGGAGAACTCCTGGCCACGCTGCTTCAAGCGCAGCTCACCGCCACCGGGGATTTTTGCAGTGTCGAGCAAGGTCCAGGGGATCACGGGCAACTCTCCAAAGCAATTCCGGGAAAAATGCGCAGCGGTTTTCCGTCCGGAATTGCGTCTAAAACAGGTCGTCTTGAATTGCCCGGGACCATAGTCTTTCAATGTCGCTAAGAACAGACGCGCTTATCCCAAACGGATATAGGGCACATCCTTTTTCGCAACTTCGTCCAGCGCCTCCTCATAGCCGGCATCGGCATAGCGCATGACGCCGAGCGCCGTGTCGTTGGTGAGCGCATGGTCGAGCCGTTCGTCGGCGGCTTGCGTGCCGTCGGCAACCACGGTGACGCCGCAGCTCGTCATGTAGCCGGCATAGCCGCCGCCGCCGGAATGAACGACGACGAGATCGGCCATCGACGAGCAGAGCATCATGGCGTCGATCAGCGGCCAGTCGGCGATGGCGTCTGAGCCGTCCTTCATACCTTCCGTCATGATGTTCGGATGCGCCATGGCGCCGGCATCCAGATGATCGCGCGAAAAGGCGATCGGGCCTTTGAGTTCGCCGCTGGCGACAAGCTCGTTGACGCGGCGGGCAAGCGCCGTGCGCTCGCCATGGCCGAGCCATGCGATGCGCGCCGGCAGGCCTTCGAAAGGCACATGCTCGCGGGCAAGGCGGATCCAGTTGGTGACGATCTTGTTGTCCGGGAACATTTCCAGCAGCAGATCGTCGATGCGGGCGATGTCGCTTTCCTCGCCCGAGAGCGCCATCCAGCGGAAGGGGCCGATGGCGCGGCAGAAGAGCGGCCGGAGATAGGCTTCGGTGAAGATCGGGATATCGAAGGCGTTAGTGACGCCGCCTTCCTTCGCCTGGGTGCGGATCAGGTTGCCGTTGTCGAAGACTTCGGAGCCCTTTTTCTGGAAGTCCAGCATGGCCTTCACATGCTCGACGATCGAGGCGCGACTCGCCGCCATGAGCTGGCCCTGGCCGTCGTCACGGAGATCCCTGACTTGGCTGAGGCTCATGCCCTTCGGCACGTAGCCATAGACGAGATCATGCGCCGAGGTCTGGTCGGTGACGATATCGGGCACGATGCCGCGCCGTGCAATCTCGGGATAGATCTCGGCCGCATTGCCGACGAGGCCGACGGAAAGCGCCCGCTTTTCCTTGACCGCCGCATCGATCATCGCCAGCGCGGAATCAAGATCAGGCGCGATTTCCTGTAGATAGCCGATTTCCTGGCGCTTCCTGGCGCGCTCCGCATCGATATCGACGCAGAGGATCGCAGCACCTGCCATGCGGCCGGCGAGCGGCTGCGCGCCGCCCATGCCGCCGAGGCCGGCCGTCAGCACGAAACGGCCGAAGAGATCGCCGCCGAAGCGGCGCTCGGCGATGCGCATGAAGATTTCGTAGGTGCCTTGGATGACACCCTGGCTGCCGATATACTGCCAGGCGCCGGCGGTGAGCCCACCCCAGCAGATCAGGCCCTTGCGCTGCAGTTCGTAGAACACCTCGGCCTTCGCCCATTGCCCGACGATGTTGCAGTTCGCCATGATGACGAGCGGCGCCTTGTCATGCGTGCGGATGAGGCCGATCGGCTTGCCGGATTGAATGAGCAGGGTCTGATCCTCATCCATTTCGGTGAGCGCCTTTACGATGCCCTTATGCGCCGCCCAGTTGCGCGCTGCCTTGCCGAGAGCGGCATAGACGACGAGATTATCCGGATCTTCGCCGACCGAGAGCACGTTTTCGAGCAGGCGCAGCAGGGCCTCCTGCCGCCAGCCCTTGGCACGCAGCTCCGGGCCGCCCGGAATGGGGAATTTCGGGTGACGTGGATTGGCTTTCGGCATGATTGCTTTCCCTCTTGTTTGATAATCTCCCCTTCTCCCCCTGGGGAGAAGGTGGCCCGAAGGGTCGGATGAGGGGGTGGCGCGGCATGTGCCCTCTTCGCTTACCGCTCAGACATTCGCTCCATCGTCGCTCACCCACTCATCTGTCCTCACGGACATCTTCTCCCAGCTGGGGAGAAGAGGAGTGTTCTTCAATACTCATTCATTTCGGCGGCAGGCCTTCGACGAAATTCAGCGCGGCCAGAAGCAGCCGCTTGCGCAGCATATCGTTGCCAAAGGCCTCCGACCCGGCGCGCACCCATCCCTGCATTTCACGGTTGCCCGACATCATTGGTTTGACACCATGCTGCTCGAGCGCCCAGGCATCGTTACCCTTGCCGAGGCGGATCAGCATCCCGTCTTCCCGGGCACCGCAAAGCAGGTGGCCGTTGAGCAGAAAGGCCCAGCCGCCGAACATCGCTTTCTCGTTGAGCCCGGGCCTTTGCCCGAGCTCTTCTCTCAGCAATTCTTCAAGACCGGCGTCGCGGGCCATTCAAGCCTCCTGCGCTTCTCAGCCCTTCTTGCCGGCCAGCGCGTATTTCGCGATCTCGATCCCCATGGCCTTTTCGACGGAGGGATAGACGGTCGGATCAAGCACGCTGGCGGACAGAGGAATGATGTCCATCGGCACATGTAGAATGAAAACCTTCATGCCCTCATGCAACTGGCCGACGCTCAAGGGCTCGCCTTCCGGCGACAGCGTGGTGATGACGGAGGGGAAGGTCGCGAGGCGCTTGCCGCCGGTATCCTCGACGGCCATGTATTCGTTCATGACATGCATGACCACGGCCTTGTCACCGCTGCCGACCGTGACAGTGCCGATGTCGAAGGCTTCCTTCGTGTAGACGACATCCTTCTTGGTGATCGTGCCTTCGGCCAGGATATGGCCGCCGGTGGTCTTGCAGATGGCGTCGATGACGGCGCCGCCGCCCTTCTTTTCCGCCTCGATGATCGCCTCGCCGAGCGAGAGCGCCATGGAGATGCCGCCAAGTGCCGCATGCGTGCGGACATAGGAGGCGCGCAGCGGGTTGCGGCAGGAGGCAATGAAGCCGCCGGACTGATCGGATGCCGCGCGCAGGATCGGCGAGATCTTCGCCGTCGCACCCTTCACGACAAGCTCGATATAGCGATTCTCGGCGCGATTGCCGCCGACGGCGGTCTGGATCATCTGCTCGGGCGAACCCGCCATGCCGATCGAGCCCATGTCGCCCGTCGGATGCGCGCGGATATCGCCGACGGCATCCACCACCTTCGTTCCGAGGATGGCCGATGGCAGCCAGCCGTTCAGCGTCGAGGACTTACCGTTCTGGCCGATGATGAGGCCGGAAAGCTTCTCGCCAAGCTCGTCCTGCAGCAGCTGTGCGGCTTTCACGTAGTCGATGCCCTGCATTTCCCAGGGGGTCGTGGAGGCCGGCGCGCCGATGGCGGCTGCCGTGGCGATCCAGTCATTGTCGTTGAGTTCGTCGATCGACACCAGCTCCGGCTTGCCGACATTGACGGCCGCATAGCCGAGCATGCGGCCGTGATCGGCCCAGCCGCCACCGCCTGCCGCATAAACGGAGCCGCCCTTGACGGCCGCTTCCACATCCTTGGCAACGAGTACCCGTCCCATTGACTACTCCCGGTTCTGTTTGAGGTTCTTGTCCATGTCGCGCACCGCTTCGAAGAGCACGGCGGCGCCCATGGCGATGTCGTCATTCTCGGCCCATTCCTCGGCGCAATGGCTGCGGCCTTCCTTGCAGGGCACGAAGATCATGGCGGCAGGCGCGACCTTGGCGATCCAGGCCGTGTCGTGGCCGGCGCCGGAGGCCATGCGGCAATGCTTGGCGCCGACAGTCTCGCAGGCGCGCTCGAGCGTTTCCAGCAGCACAGGGGCGCCCGGCGTCGGCATGTTGTCGGAGACGCGCACCGGCGCATTGATCGTCACGCCAAAATCGGCTGCAATGGTCTTCACCTCGCCGTCGATCCAGGCCAGGAAATCTTCCATGTCGCTGCGGATTTCGGCGCGGCCGTCGATCAGCAGCACGACCTTGGACGGCACGACATTGGCGGCATTCGGCTCGATGCGGAATTCGCCCACCGTGGCGGCAAAATGGCCAGGCGTCTTCGCCTGTTCAGCGGCACGGCTCCGGATGTCGAGCACGAGCTGCGAAGCGGCCACCAGCGCGTCGGCTCGGCGATCCATCGGTGTCGTGCCGGCATGGTCGGCGCGGCCTTCGACGGTGATTTCGATGCGGGTGATGCCGGCGATCGCGGTGACGATGCCGATGTCCTTGTTCTCGGCCTCCAGCACGGGACCCTGCTCGATATGCAGTTCCAGGAAGCCGGCAAGATCCGGGCGTTTCTGGGCAAGTAGCACCGAAGGGTCGCCGCCGACTTCTGCAATGCCTTGCGAAAGCGTACGGTTGCCGCTGGTGCGCGTGAGCCACGCCTCGGGGATCTGCCCAGTCATGCCGCGGCTGCCAATACAGGATACGCCGAAGATGCTGACTTCTTCGGCGAGGAAATCGACGATCTCCAGATCATGGTCGAGCTCGATGCCGCGATCCCCAAGGGAACGCGCGACTTCGAGAGCAGCAATCGTGCCGGCAATGCCGTCGAAGCGGCCGCCATCGGGAACGGTGTCGGAATGCGAGCCGACAAGGATCGTGCCGAGGCCGGGTTTTGTGCCCGCGCGCCGGCCGATCAGATTGCCAGCGGCATCCATCCGCGTCGTGAGCCCGGCTGCCTTCATGCGCGCCTCGATATAGGCGCGTCCTTCGAGGAAAAGCGGCGAGAAGGCGCGGCGCGTCCAGGGGTGGCCCGGCTCGGTGATACCAGCCAGTGCATCGATGTCCTCGGCGATGCGGTCGGCGTTGACGGGCAGGTTGTGGCGCTTGGGTTCGGTCATTAGGCAGCATCTCCGGCAAGAATTTGGCGAGGCAAGGGACGGACGAAGCTGCCGGAGCCGGGTTCGGCCAGCACCTTCTGTCCCTCGGTGATCTGTTTGCCTCTAAGGTAGGCGGCGGACACCGTCCAGGGCAGACGGATGCCATTATAGGGGCTCCAGCCGACGACGTTGTTGCCGCTTGCAGCGGCGTCATAGACCGTTTCGCGCGGTTCCAGCACGACGATATCGGCGTCTTTGCCTGGCGTCAGCGCGCCCTTGATATGGTCGAGGCGGAAGTGCTTGGCCGGGTTTTCCGCCATCAGTTTCGCCGCCCAGGTCAACGGCACGCCGCGTTCCAGGGCACCCTTGACGAAGAGCGGCACCATGACCTCCAGTCCCGGCACGCCGGAAGCGTTTGCCAGCATGTCCGGATTGGTTTTGCGGTTTTCCGACCAGCTGACATGGTCGGTCGAGACCAGCCAGACATTGCCTTCCGCTACCTTACGCCACAAGGTTTCCACTTCGGCGCGCGGGCGGATCGGCGGATTAATTTTCGCCTTGCCGCCAAGACGCCGCACATCGTTTTCCTCGTCGAGCGTCAGATAGTGGATACAGCATTCGACCGTCGCTTCGAAGCCGTCGCGGCGATAGGCGCGGGCGATGTCGTAGCCGCGCCCCAGCGAGCAATGCACGACATGGGCCGAGCAACCCGTATCCGCACCCGTCTCGAAGATCGTGTGCATGGCGAGCAGCTCGGTGATCGGCGGGCGGGAAAGGCCGTGGGCGCGATAGTCGGTCACGCCGCTCGCCTTCACCTGCTCCATGTAGGTGCGGACGGCTTCGTCATCCTCATTATGGACGCCCGCGGTCAGGCCCGTCGGGGCGATCGCGGCAAAGCAGGCGTCAAGCAGGGCAGGTGGGATACGCGGAAAGCGCTTCGGATCGGTGCCGAAGGTCGAGAATTTGAAGGCGGCAACGCCCGCCTCGACCATCTCCGCGATGCGCGCCGGGCCTTCTTCCGGGTCGATCGTGCCGTAAAGGGCGAAATCGACGCGGGATTGCGGCGCGGCATGGTCGATCTTCTTCTTCACCGCCGCTGCCGAGCAGACGAGATTGCCTTCGTCATAGGGCATATCAACGATGGTGGTGACGCCGCCTGCGGCCGCCGAGCGTGTCGACCAGATGAAATCTTCCTGGTCCTTCTGCGAGAGCGAATGCACCTGCGCGTCGATCGCGCCGGGCAGGATCAGCGCCTTGCCGAGCAGATGCCGCTCGCGTGCGGCCGGCGGCACGCCGATGCCGATCTCGGCGATCTTGCCGTCGCGCACCGCGACATAGCCCGCTTCCACGATGCGTTCCGGCAAGACGACGGTGCCCTGCAGAACAAGATCGAAATCCGCCATGTGCATTCTCTCCGCTGGTCGGTTGGTTCAGATAGCAACGGTGTCGTGATAAAGCCGCTCTTCGACCCGCTCCAGCGAGCCGAGCGCGAAGAAGTCATCATAGGCGAGGATCGGCTTATGGGCGATCATTTCCGAAACGAAGGCCTCGGAAGCAAGTTCCTCCTCGATCGCCTCGACTTCGGCCGAAAGAGGTCGGTCGACCACATAGAAGTCGGCATGCTTGCGCACGACGTCGTAGAGCATGCGCGCAACACCTTCCGGTTTGTCACCGAGGATGTCCATTGCCTGCGCCGAAAGCAGGGCTTCCAGCGCCGCCAGGCGCTTCAGCGCCCGCATCTGCCGCTCGAAGCGCTCGATAACCAACGGCAGGAAGGCCGCCTCGTCCTCCATTCCAGCTGCAACCACCAGCGACTGCGCCGAGACCGGATTGGACATGGAGAGCACGCGCGAAAAGATTTCGCCGGCAAGCTTGATGATCGGGCCAAAGCCGGTGGCGATCCGGCCATCCGGCACGAGATTGACCGGCAGGCCGCGCCGCTGGCCGTTGCCGAGCAGGACGCAGCGATTGAAGGCGTTGCGGGCGGCATGCGCCATGCAGATCAGCGCACCTTCAAGCAGAATGGTGACATCGAGTGGAAGAGAACCGCCTGATGTCATGACGCGTCCGTCGACGATGACCGGATTGTCGTCCGAGCGGCCAGTCGCGGCAAGGATCTTGTGGCCGGCGGTCAGCAGGTTTTCGATGACGGCGCCGAAGACCTGGGCGATCATGCGCAGGCTCAGCGGGTCCTGCACATGGGTCGCCACCGGCCAGGGCCACTCGTCCGAGGCGTTGCAGAGCCACGCGCCGATCAACGCTTCGCGCGGCGTGCCGACATGGCGCACCGAAATCCAGGGATCGCGCGAAGTGCCGAGTGCGCCGGCTGCCATCATGCCGGTCGCAAGCAGCACGCGGATCGAGGAGGCGGCATTGCGGGTGGTTTCCGCGGCCGCGGCGAAGCTGACGGCATTGACGCTGAGCGAGGCCAGGCTGTCGCGCGGCAGCATCCTGACGGGGGCGATGCCGGCAGCATCGAAGGCATCGCCGGCCTGCATGCGGCGGCCGCGATAGACGGCTTCGCCGACCCCGGTCAGAACCGCGCCGATCTGGCCCATCAGGCCGATATCGGCGCAGCCGATCGAGCCCGTACGGCGGACCACAGGAATGACGTCGGCGCCAAGCAGCTGCAGATAGGCTTCGATCAGCTCCTGCGAGCAGCCGACTTGCCCCGTCAGCGCCGTGTTGACACGGATTGCCATGGCATTGCGCACGACGGACATGGAGAAGGGGGCGCCCGTGCCGAAATGATGAGCGCGCACGAGGCCGAGATTGAACGCATCGAGATCTTCAGGAGACCATTCGACATCCTTCATGGCGCCGACGCCGGTCGTGGAGCCGTAGACCGGCATGCCTGACTGAATCGTGTTTTCCAGAATGCTTCGTGCCAGGCGCACCCGGGCCATGCCGTTTTCCGATGCCGAGGGCAGGGCGACGCCCGCCCCGATCCGCACCAGGTCGCTGAACCCCAGGGGTTGCCCGCTGAGCTCGATGCCGGCTCTCTGACGCTCCATGTCTTTTGGTCTCCTTTTTCGCAAGGCTATGCGAGCCTCATCGTCAATGGGATATCCCAAATGACGAACACCTCGATCTGTGGCGTGCCGGTGAATTTTCGGACGAGTTCGTCCGACGCGCAACTCTGTGTTTGCACGGATATATAGGCTTGGAGAGGCGAAACGCGGGCAGGGGGCGCGAAGAAGAACTTCGGGGATCAGCTCGAATGCCAGGCGATGTAGAGCAGCGTCAGCGCAATCACCCACAGCGCAAAGCGGCCGGAGCGGCTGTGCTTGGCCTCGGCCTTGCCGATCGCTTCCGCCGTCTGCGGGTCGAAACGCAGGCCGTTCTCGCTCATATGCAGCAGTTCATGATGGAATTTCTCGGTCTTGGCAGCGATCTCGGGTGCCGCTTCGGCGAGCTTCACAGCTGCCTTCAAGCCATCCTTCAGATCGGTCATGATGCGCTTGGGACCCAGATTGGTGCGGATCCAGTCACCGACGACCGGTTCGGAAGCCTTCCACATATTGAAGCGCGGATTGAGCATGCGCGACACGCCTTCGACGACGACCATGGTCTTCTGCAGCATGACCAGCTCGGGCCGCGTTTCCATATCGAAGAGTTCGGTCACTTCGAAGAGCAGGGTCAAAAGCTTGCCCATGGAGATGGTTTCGGCCGGCTGGCCATGGATCGGCTCGCCGATCGCGCGGATGGCCTGCGCAAAACTCTCCGTGTTGTGGTGGGCAGGCACGTAGCCGGCCTCGAAATGCACCTCGGCGACCCGGATGTAATCGCGGGTGATGAAGCCGTAGAGGATTTCGGCGAGGAAGCGGCGTTCCTTGCGCCCCAAGCGGCCGACGATGCCCATGTCGACGGCGACGATCATGCCGGCGGCATCGACGAAGAGATTGCCGGGATGCATGTCGGCGTGAAAGAAGCCGTCGCGCAGCGTGTGGCGAAGGAAGGACTGGATCAGCGCATCGGCGAGCACATTGAGGTCGTGTCCGGCAGCCTTCAGCCCCTCGACGTCGGACATTTTCACGCCGTCGATCCACTCCATGGTGATGACGTCGCGACCGGTGCGCTCCCAATCCACCTTCGGAACGCGGAAGCCGGGATCCTTCTCGGTGTTCTCGGCGATTTCCGAAAGTGCGGCCGCCTCCAGCCGCAGATCCATCTCGACCTTCGTCGTCTGCTCGAGCGTCTTCGTCACTTCCACCGGCCGAAGGCGCCGGCTGGAGGGCATGAAGCGCTCCTGCAGCCCCGCGACGAGGTACATCGCCTTGATATCGTTGACGAAGCGCTGGCGCACGCCCGGCCTGACCACCTTGACGGCGACCCGCTTGCGGCCCTGAGGTGTCTCGACTTCGGCGGTGTGCACCTGCGCTATGGAAGCGGCGGCAATCGGCTCGCCAAAGCTGGCATAGAGATCGTCGATCCGCCGGCCGAGCGATGCTTCGATCGCAGCCGTTGCCATATCATGCGGAAAGAAGGCCATGCGGTCCTGGAGCTGTGACAGGTCGTCGGCCATATCGACGCCGACGACATCCGGTCGCGTTGCCAGGAACTGGCCGATCTTCACATAGGACGGGCCGAGCCGCTCGACCGCCTTTGCAAGCCGGTCGCTGCGGGCCTGGCTCTTGGCCTTCCTGCGGGCGAAGATGCTGACGAAGGACTTTGCGAAGCTGACGGAAGGCGGCAGCCCCTCGGAGGGGAGCGCAATCACCACGCCTTCGCGCACGAGCACCCAGCCGACCCGGATCAGGCCGAAATATGCGCTGAAAGCACTCATAGCACCTCAAGGTCTCGGAGAGTGGAGGCCGTCAGCCGCGTCACATGGCTCGACATCATACTTCAGAGCTTCCAGCCGGAGTGCAGGGCAGCAATGCCGCCGGTATAATTGGTGAAGCTCACGCGCGAGAAGCCGGCCTCGCGGATCATCGTCGCAAAATTCTGCTGGTTCGGGAATTTGCGGATCGATTCGACCAGATACTGATAGGGTTCGGCGTCGCCTGTTATCGCCTTGCCGAAGCGCGGGATGGCATTGAAGGACCATGTGTCATAGACGCGGTCGAGCAGCGGCAGGTCGACCTCGGAGAATTCGAGGACAAGGAGCCGGCCGCCGCGCTTCAGCACGCGATAGGCTTCCTTCAGCGCGACATCAATACGCGGCACATTGCGGATGCCGAAGGCGATCGTATAGGCGTCGAACGAATTCGGCTCGAAAGGCAGTTCCTCTGCATTCGCCTCGACGAAGGTGAGGTTGTCCGAGAGTTTCTTCTTCGCGGCACGCTCGGCGCCGACAGCAAGCATCGAGCCGTTGATATCGAGCACGGTTGCATGCGCCAGCCGGTTGGAGGCTTCGACGATACGGAAGGCGATATCGCCCGTGCCGCCTGCTACGTCGAGCACCTTGTAATTTTCTTCCTTGCGCGGGTTGAGCGCCGCAATCATCGCGTCCTTCCAGGCGCGGTGCATGCCCATGGACATGACGTCATTCATGACGTCGTAGCGCTTGGCAACCTTGTGGAACACCTCGTTGACGAGGCCCTGCTTTTCGCCATCGGCTACTTCGCGGAAACCATAGGATGTTTCCATGCCGCCATCGGCGGAGGTGCGGCTTTCTGCCATCGGCTCAACTCCGTTACACGACAGCGCCGCGCGTCATATGTGACGCGCAAAGGTCGCTGTAGCACATTAAATCTGCTGCATAATTTTGTACTTAAATCGATTCCGATCTCAGGAATTATGCAGTATTCCGCGGCGGACCATAGCGAAATCGCGTTTGCCACGCTATCTCATCAGCCTGATCACCAGCCGCAATGCCCTGGGCTATAGCTCAGATCATAAGCGGTTGAAACATAAAGATGGATAGCCATGCCGGAATTACCAGAGGTCGAAACCGTCCGACGAGGGCTCGCGCCTTCCATGGAAGGCGCCGTTCTGAAGGAGTTGGAGCTGCGCCGCAGCGATCTGCGCTTTCCGTTCCCGGCCGATTTCGCCCGTACGGTGTCCGGGCGCGGCATCACGTCGCTGTCTCGCCGCGCCAAATATCTACTGATCGACCTCGACGACGGCATGACCATCGTCTCGCATCTCGGTATGTCCGGCTCGTTCCGGGTGGAAGCTGGCGCATCCGCCGACGCGCTCGGAACCTTCCATCATCCACGCTCGAAGGATGAGAAGCACGATCATGTCGTCTTTCATCTGACGGGCGCCGGCGATGATGCACGCGTCATCTATAACGACCCGCGCCGCTTCGGCTTCATGGACATCGTCAAACGGACCGACATGGTCAGCCATCCCTTCTTCCGCGATCTTGGACCGGAACCCACGGGCAACGAACTCGGAGCCGATTACTTGGCTAAGCGTTTCGCTGGCAAGGCGCAGCCGTTAAAGAGCGCGCTGCTCGATCAGAAGAATATCGCCGGTCTCGGCAATATATATGTCTGCGAGGCGCTATGGCGCTCGCATCTGTCGCCGCTGCGCGCTGCCGGCACGCTGGTCACCGATAGCGGCAAGCCGAGCGAGGCGCTGCAGAGGCTGGTCGTCGCTATCCGTGAGGTCATTGCCGATGCGATCGCCGCAGGCGGCTCGTCGCTGCGTGATCATATCCAGACCGACGGCTCGCTCGGCTATTTCCAGCATTCGTTTTCCGTCTACGATCGTGAAGCGCAGCCTTGCAGCACGCCGGGTTGCAGCGGTACGGTCGGTCGCATCGTCCAGGCAGGGCGCTCCTCTTTCTATTGCGCCGCCTGCCAAGGCTGATTGAAGGGCCAAAGCTGATCAAAGGGAGAGACAAGTGGCTTACGAAACCCTCATCGTCGAAACACACGGGGCCGTCGGCCTCATCCGGCTCAATCGTCCGCAGGCGTTGAACGCGCTGAATTCCACCGTGCTCGCGGAGCTGAAGCAGGCCTATGCGGCTTTGCACGCCGATGACGCCATCGGCGCGATCGTGCTTACGGGCTCGGAAAAGGCGTTTGCCGCCGGTGCCGATATCAAGGAAATGCAGTCTCTCGATTTCATGGACGCCTATAAGAGTGACTTGTTCAGCGGTTGGGACGAGATCGCCAAGTCACGCAAGCCGGTCATCGCCGCGGTCAGCGGCTTTGCGCTCGGTGGTGGCTGCGAGCTCGCCATGATGTGCGATTTCGTCATTGCCTCCGAGACCGCGAAGTTCGGCCAGCCGGAAATTACGCTTGGCGTCATCCCCGGCATGGGCGGTTCGCAGCGTCTGACGCGCGCCGTCGGCAAGGCCAAGGCAATGGATCTAGTCTTGACTGGCCGAATGATGGATGCCGCTGAAGCGGAGCGTTCGGGCCTTGTGGCGCGCGTCGTACCGGCCGACAAGCTGCTGGACGAGGCGCTGGCCGCTGCCGCCAAGATCGCGTCGCTGTCGCGCCCCTCGGTGCTGATGGCCAAGGAAGCGGTCAACCGCGCCCAGGAAACCACGCTGGAAGAAGGACTGCGCTTCGAGCGCCGCCTGTTCCACAGCCTGTTTGCAACGGAAGACCAGAAGGAGGGCATGGCTGCCTTTGTCGAAAAGCGCAAGCCGGCCTTCAAGAACCGATGAGGACCAGAATCCGGAATTACGAGCCTTCGGCAAGAATCCGCGTTGACGCCGGGGCTCATTCCGGCTATATGCCCGCCACAGTTTGGAAAGCCGCTCTGGTTTTCCGCAATTGCTCCCGCATTGCTGGATGAAGTGGCCGCAGGGCCCGCGCTGCAACGATGGAGTTTTGTTCGAATTCTAAGAGAGGCATACATGGCCAATACTACCTCGGCGAAAAAAGCGACCCGCAAGATCGCCCGCCGCACCGATGTCAACAAGGCTCGTCGCTCGCGCGTTCGCACGTTCGTCCGCCAGGTCGAAGAAGCCATTGCATCGGGTGATGCAGATCGCGCAAAGGCAGCTTTCGTCGCTGCTCAGCCGGAACTGGCTCGCGCAGCCACCAAGGGCGTGCTTCACGCCAACACTGCTTCCCGCAAGGTTTCGCGCCTTGCCAAGCGTGTGAAAGCCCTTTCGGCTCCGACCGCCTAACTTTCCATTAACGGTTTGATCGTTACATTTAAGCCCGGCCCTTGTGCCGGGCTTTTTGGATTCAGCCAAAAAATTGCCGCATTGCCGAAATCGACTGCCTGATCATGTCATTGGCGTGACAGAAATATACTTTTGAAAACAAAGGGTTATGGCAGGATATCTCAGCGCTGCGTGATCTGCGTGACGCATTGCCGGCTCACAAGTGAGTCAAGGGAATTTTTATTTTTTTTGTTTCGAAAGCTGTGAGAATCGCGCCGAACGGGAATCTCTTTGATTCAACAGCGATTCTTTTTTGAAGGCCTTGTGACAGTCAAATATGGCCTCCCGAGTCAATGGCTGCCTCTTAATTTTGTGTAAAATTCATCGTTGATATCTCCCCTCGATCCTGCCTAAATGCATTTCAACAAGGGGCGCGGATTTCACCTTAAACGGCTTTTGGCGAACACCGTCATTAACGGCGGCGCGGGTGGTTTTGTCTCTTGTGACGGAGCGGTTCAGTTTCGTTTTTTCAAACAGTTGACGAGTTAAAGCCGGGAGCGGCAACGCTTGCGGAACGAGGTAGCTTGTCTGTTCTTTACGGCCCAGGTCTATGACGTGGCTGTGGGGAGGGGAGATAAAGTTGACAGCCGTGGGGCAGCCGGTCGGAATACGAGGGCCGACTGATGCTCCTGCTACAGAGACCGGGACGAAGACCGTTTTGAAGAACGGTTTTCGCCATAGTGTTCCTGTAAAGCCCACTGGTTGGGCTCGGCTGATGAACCGGTATGCGGCGCAGCTTGGACAACGAGCGCGACCACCATACCTTGGCGAAGACCCAGGGGCGATGGCGCTATGGCTGCCTTGCCCCGCAAGAGACTGTGGAAGGCGGCATTATATGCAGATTCATACGAGAGCGGCAGGTGCGTTGGAAAATGGGGACAATGCACAGGCGTTCGGTGCGGTTTGCCTAGAAGCGGCGGGGAAAAAGGGAGACGTGGCGCAAGGTGTATTGTTCGAGCGCGTCAGCGCGCGCTTGAAGGCTCAGGTTGGCCCGGATGTCTATGCCAGCTGGTTTGCGCGGCTCAAGCTTCACTCGGTATCCAAGAGCGTCGTTCGCCTTACCGTTCCGACGACTTTTCTGAAGTCGTGGATCAACAATCGTTATCTTGATCTGATCACCAGCCTTTTTCAGGCTGAGGACGCAGAAGTTCTGAAGGTCGAGATTCTGGTGCGCACCGCGGCCCGTCATGGTACGAAGCCGTCCGCCGAAGAACAGGCCGCCGTGCCGGATCAGGCTGCTGTTGCGCCGATCCGACGCGCGGTTGCACAACCGGCCGGCCAGGCCGCCGCTCAGGCGGTGAGTGCGGCTGCAGCTGCTCGGCCTGCGACTGCAGGCTCGCCATTGTTCGGCTCGCCGCTCGATTCCCGCTTCACCTTCGATACTTTTGTCGAAGGCAGCTCGAACCGCGTCAGCCTTGCCGCTGCCAAGACCATCGCAGAAGCGGGTTCCGGCGCCGTGCGCTTCAATCCGCTCTTCGTTCACGCGACGGTCGGCCTTGGCAAGACGCACCTTCTGCAGGCGATCGCCAATGCAGCCGTTCAGAACCCGCGCGGCCTGCGTGTGGTCTATCTGACCGCGGAATACTTCATGTGGCGCTTTGCAACAGCGATCCGCGACAATGACGCGCTGACGCTGAAGGACTCGCTGCGCAATATCGACCTGCTTATCATCGACGACATGCAGTTCCTGCAGGGCAAGATGATCCAGCACGAGTTCTGCCATCTGCTGAACATGCTGCTCGACAGCGCCAAGCAGGTCGTCGTTGCCGCCGACCGTGCTCCCTGGGAGCTGGAATCGCTCGATCCGCGCGTTCGTTCGCGTCTTCAGGGCGGTGTTGCGATCGAAGTTGAGGCACCGGACTATGAAATGCGCCTTGAAATCCTCAAGCGCCGCCTGGATGCCGCCCGTCAGGACGATCCGTCGCTGGAAATCCCGGCGGAACTCCTTTCTCACGTCGCTCGCAATGTCACGGCAAGCGGTCGCGAACTGGAAGGCGCCTTCAACCAGCTCATCTTCCGCCGTTCCTTCGAACCGAATCTGACGGTCGAGCGTGTTGACGAGTTGCTTGCGCACCTGGTCGGCTCCGGCGAGCCGCGTCGCGTCCGCATCGAAGACATCCAGCGCATCGTTGCGCGCCACTATAATGTCTCGCGTCAGGAGCTGGTTTCCAACCGCCGCACGCGCGTCATCGTCAAGCCGCGCCAGATCGCCATGTATCTGTCAAAGACACTGACGCCGCGCTCCTTCCCGGAGATCGGCCGCCGCTTCGGTGGTCGTGATCACACCACGGTTCTGCACGCAGTGCGCAAGATCGAGGAATTGATCTCCGGTGACAGCAAGCTGTCGCACGAGATCGAGCTGCTAAAGCGCCTGATCAACGAGTAAGCCTCGCGATCGGCATTCCCTCGATGTTTACGGCCGGCCTAACCGCCGGCCGTTTCTTTTGTGCGCTTTGCTCGTGGGTCATAGGCGAAGGCGCAGCGGCCCATCCGGCATCGTTGTCGCCTCTGAAAGCACACGCCGATCTACGCCGGTGGCGTGGTGTGCGAAACCTCGGAGAACAGCCAGGCGCGCAGGGCCGCAATCGCTGGCCGCTCCAGTGCGCCGGGGGGATAGACGAGGTGATAGGCGAGCGCGCTCGCCAACCCGATCGGGAAGGGCGCAACGAGCGTACCATCAGCCAATTCCTGCTCCACGAAGGAGCGGCGCATCAGCGCCACGCCGAGCCCCGCCTTCATGGCGTGATAGGCGCCCATGCCATCGGTAAAGACCGGTCCGTGCATGGCGTCCACGCATGTTGCGCCGGCAGCCTGCAGCCAGAGTTCCCAATCCCGTCGATAGACGTCGTGGATCAGGGTCAGATTGGCGAGAGTATCGACCGCAGGGGAGGTGCCAAGCGCTGCTGCCATCTCGGGCGTGCAGATCGGCACATATTCGTCATCGAGCAGCCTTTCGCTCGCCAATCCCTCATAGCCGCCAAGGCCATGGCGAATGGCGATGTCTATTCCATCCCGCTGGAAATCCATCATTCGATGCGAGGCGCTGATCCGGAGATCGATGTCGGAGTGCGCCTCCTCGAAGCGTCGCAGCCGCGGCACCAGCCAATGCGTTGCAAAGCCGGCGGTGCAGGTGAGGGTCAATACGGTGTCCTTCGAGCGCATGGCGAGCGCCGCGGTCGCCTCGCGGATGAGACGAAAAGCCGTCCGCATCGTTGCGAAATATTCTGCACCGTCCGTCGTCAGGGCAAGGCTGCGCGCCCGCCGTTCGAAGAGCCGCACGCCGAGCGAGCTTTCGAGATCGCGGATCTGCAGGCTGATGGCGCCCGGTGTCACATGCAGCTCGTTTGCGGCCAGCGTCATGCTGAGATGCCGAGCTGAAGCTTCGAAGGCGCGCAGCGCCGAAAGGGACGGCAATTGATCCATGATGATTGAGTTCAGCTAAATCATTCTTCGAAAAAGACTCGTTTGTCAGAGCCCCTGTATCGCGAGATTATTCCAGTAATTCGAATGGTTGGCAATGATGTCAAGCCATGCCATCAGTAAGTAAAACTCAATTGAAAAAATGCTGGAGATGATCTCATGCTGCAGAAATCCATGGGCGCAGTCGAGTGGAGCTTGTTGGTGGGCCTATCCATTCTTTGGGGTGGCTCCTTCCTGTTCAACGGCATTCTGGTGCATGAGCTTCCGCCCTTCACCATCGTCACAGCCCGCGTTGGGCTGGCTGCAATCGCCTTGAACATCATCGTGCGAGCGACCGGGCATTCGATGCCAAGAGATCGTCAGGCGTGGTTCGCCTTCTTCGGAATGGGTTTTCTCAACAACGTCATTCCCTTCCTGCTCATAGTCTGGGGCCAGACGCATATTGCCAGTGGCCTCGCCTCGATCCTCAACGCCACGACGCCGCTGTTTGCCGTTGTCGTTGCGCATTTCCTGACGGCGGATGAGAAGATGACAGGAAATCGCCTGATCGGCGTCATCGTCGGCTTCGCCGGCGTGGCTTTGATGATCGGCCCGTCCGTGTTGGCGAGCCTCGGCTCCAACGTGCTGGCGCAGCTCGCCGTGCTGGGTGCCGCTTTCAGCTATTCGTTGGCCGGCATATTCGGTCGTCGCTTCCGCCGCATGGGGCTGGCGCCCATCATTCCCGCCGCCGGTCAGGTGACGGGCTCGGCCATAATGCTTCTGCCGATTGCGCTCTTCATCGATCACCCATGGACGCTTGCAGTGCCGTCGGGGGAAACCTGGTTGGCGCTCGCCGGTCTCGCCATTCTGTCGACCGCCGTCGCCTATGTGCTGTTCTTCCGCATTCTGGCCACGGCCGGCGCCACAAACCTGATGCTGGTGACCTTCCTCATCCCCGTCAGCGCGATCCTGCTTGGGGCGCTCGTTCTCGGCGAGAGCCTCCAGCCGAAGCATTTCATCGGCATGGCGCTGATTGCGCTCGGCCTTGCGGCGATCGATGGAAGGTTGCTTGCCCTTGGGAGACGGCGGGTGACAGCGCAATAGCGCGCCGCGTCAGTTCAGCAGGCGAGGTCGGCGACCACCGAGTCGAGAACCAGCATTCCCGTCGGCGTGCAGCGCAGGCGGGAATTGCCGATCCGCTCTATGAAGCCGTGTTCCAGTAAAAACGCCTCGCGCTGAGGATCGGGATCGCGGCCGGAAAGCTGCTGCCAGCGGGCGAGATCGACGCCTTCCCGGAGCCGCAGGCCCATCAGCAGCAATTCGTCGGCCTGTTCGTCGAAGCCGAGCATTTCCTGGTCGATCATGCCGTGACCGTCGCGCTCGACCATTTCAAGCCAGCTCTCTGGCTTTCGCTCCGTAGCGGTCGCGAGTTTCTGTGGGCCTTGCGTCAGCCGGCCATGAGCGCCGGGGCCGATGCCGGCATAGTCGCCATAGCGCCAATAGGTGAGATTATGCCGGCTCTCGGCGCCGGGACGCGCGTGGTTGGAGACCTCATAAGCCGGCATGCCCTCGCGCTCGGTAATCTCCTGTGTCGCCTCATAGAGCAGTGCCGATTGATCGCCGTCTGGCACGATCAGCTTGCCGGCCTTGTGAAGGCCGTAGAAGGGCGTGCCTTCCTCGATCGTCAGCTGATAGAGCGAGAGGTGATCGACCGCATAGGAGATTGCCTCCTTCAGCTCGCGTTCCCATTCCTCGACGGTCTGGTTCGGACGGGCATAGATGAGGTCGAAGGACATGCGCGGGAAGATCTCGCGCGCCAGCTTGATCGCCTTCAGTGCATCGGCGACATCGTGCAGGCGCCCCAGAAATTTCAGGTCGCGGTCGTTCAGCGCCTGTACGCCCATCGACACGCGGTTGACGCCGGCCGCACGATAGCCGCGAAAGCGCTCCGCCTCGACGCTCGAGGGATTGGCTTCCATGGTGATCTCGATGCCATCGGGCATATGCCAGGTCTTGGCAATGCCATCGAGGATCGCGCCCACAGTTTCCGGCTTCATCAGCGACGGCGTGCCGCCGCCAAGGAAGACGCTGGTTACCGTCTTCGGGCCGCTGATCATCCGCATCGTCGCCATTTCCTTTAGAAAGGCGGCAGCGAAACGTTCCTGGTCGACCGGCTGGTGACGGACATGGCTGTTGAAATCGCAATAGGGACATTTGGCCGCGCAAAAAGGCCAATGCACATAAACGCCGAAACCGGGTTCGCCGGTATCAGGTAGCAATTGCGCTCCGCGCATCAGGTCCTGCGTATCCACGATCTCCACGAAGTAAGCTTACGCCTCCAGACAGGTTTCGACAAAGACCTTGAAGGCTCGGGCACGATGCGACAGCGCGTGCGAATCGCCATGCTTCCAGCCATGCTTCTGGTCGGCGCTCATCTCGCCGAAGGTGGTCTCGTATCCCTCAGGCTTGAAAACCGGATCATAGCCGAAGCCTTGGCCGCCGCGCGGCGGCCAGACAACGGTGCCTTCGACCTCACCGCGGAAAAGCTCGGTATGCCCGTCCGGCCAGGCGAGGCAAAGTACGCTGACGAAGCGCGCCCTCCGGCTTTCCGCAGAGGTGGCGCCGGCCTTTTCGAGAGCCGTTTCGACCTTCTGCATCGCCATCGCGAAATCGCGGGTCCCGTCAGGCGTCTCAGCCCAATTGGCGGTATAGACGCCCGGATCGCCGCCGAGCGCATCGATCACCAGGCCGGAATCGTCGGACAGCGCCGGCAGGCCGGAGGCATGTGCCGAGGCGAGCGCCTTGATCGTGGCGTTTTCCTCGAATGTCGTGCCCGTTTCATCCGGCTCGATAAAATTGAGGTCGGCGGCCGACTTGGCGGTAAAGCCGAAGGGGCCGATCAGGTCCTGTATCTCGCGGATCTTGCCGGCATTGTGGCTGGCGACGACGATGGTCTTGGTGTCGAGCTTGCGCATGTCTTGTCCCGTCATAGGCCCCAGATGCGGGGTTCGGCGCATTCCAGGCTGTTGCCGGCCGGATCGCGGAAATAGATCGAACGGCCGCCGTTCGGCCAGTGAAAATCGGCTTCGATGGCGATGCCGGCAGCTTTCAGCTTCTGCGCCGTTGCCTCGATCTCGTCGCCATCGACGCGGAAGCAGACATGGCCGGCACCCTTGGTGCCATGCGGTGGCACGGGCAGGGCGCCCGGTTCATGCGGCTTCACTGTTTCCTCGCTGTTGAAGATCAAAAGCACGCCTGGTCCGCAACGATAAAAGACGTGACGCTTGCCGCCGCGCGAGATTTTCTCCAGCCCGAGAATACCGCCATAGAAGGCTTCGGCAGCATCGAGATCGTCCGCGTAGAGCGCGGTTTCAAGGATACCTCCGAGTGTCGCATTGCTCATCGGGCTAGCCCCTCACCCTAGCCCTCTCCCCGCAGGCGGGGAGAGGGGACGATCTCATCCCAATCGCCCTCCAATCCCAGTGCAGCGGAGAGATGCTGGAAGGTGCGTCTTGCCCCTTCTCTCCGTGCGGACGGGGAGAAGGTGGCCGATAGGCCGGATGAGGGGCAAGCCACAGGTTTCGCATTTGCCGATGTCCTCAGGCGATTGCCTGCTTCTGCAATGCCACCAGCTCGGCGATGCCGTTCTTGGCAAGGCCCATCAGCGTGGCGAATTCCTCTTCGCTGAACGGTGTACCCTCAGCCGTTCCCTGGATTTCGACGATGCCGCCCTTGCCCGTCATGACGAAGTTGGCGTCTGTTTCCGCCGAGGAGTCCTCGAGGTAGTCGAGGTCGATCACCGGCTGGCTGGCGAAGATACCGCAGGAGATGGCGGCGATGTGGTCCTTGAGCACGCGCTCGACCTTGAGCATGTTGCGGCTTTCCATCCACTTCAGGCAGTCGTAAAGCGCGATCCAGCCGCCGGTGATCGACGCGGTGCGGGTGCCGCCATCAGCCTGGATGACGTCGCAGTCGACGGTGATCTGCCGCTCGCCCAATTCCTTGAGGTCGACAACGGCGCGCAGTGAGCGGCCGATGAGACGCTGGATTTCCTGCGTGCGGCCGCCTTGCTTGCCGGCTGCAGCCTCGCGCTTCATGCGTTCGCCGGTTGCGCGCGGCAGCATGCCGTATTCGGCCGTGACCCAGCCCTTGCCGCTATTGCGCAGCCATGGCGGCGTCTTGTCTTCCAGGCTTGCCGTGCAGAGCACATGCGTATCGCCGAACTTCACCAGGCACGAGCCTTCCGCATGCTTGGAAAAATTGCGCTCGAACGACACCTTGCGCATCTGATCGGTTTTTCTGCCTGAAGGCCGCATCCCACTCTCCTGAAAGTTCGTTGACCGCTTCTACGACCCATAAGCCGCTTTTGCAAAGGAAAAGCAGGTTGAAAAGCCCTGGTGCGGCGAGGAGCGCATTTTTCCCTTTTGCGATTGCTAACCGAATGATTATATTTTCGCTAAGGCTCAACGGAATGGATTTGGCAGCGAAATGGTATTCACGACATCGTCGGTTTCGGATGTCATTGCTGCGCTCGACGAACGCTCCAAGGAAATATTCCGCCGCATCGTCGAAGGCTATCTGGAGAATGGCGAGCCGCTCGGTTCGCGCAACCTCTCGCGCCTGCTGCCGATGTCGCTTTCGCCGGCTTCCGTGCGCAATGTCATGAGCGATCTCGAAGAGCTCGGGCTGATCTATTCACCGCATATCAGTGCCGGCCGGCTGCCGACCCAGGTCGGATTGCGCTTCTTCGTCGATGCTTTCATGCAGGTCGGCGATCTCTCGGCCGAGGACCGCGCCAGCATCGACCGTCAGGTACGCGGCAGCCATCGCGACCAGCCGATGGAGTCGGTCATGACGGAGGCAAGCCGCATGCTCTCGGGCATTTCGCGCGGCGCCGGTCTCGTCATTACCTCCAAGAGCGATCCCATCCTGAAGCATGTGGAATTCATCCGCCTGGAGGCGACCAAGGCGCTTGCAGTGCTGGTCGGCGATCACGACCAGGTCGAAAATCGCATCATCGAATTGCCCGCCGGCGTCACCTCGTCGCAGCTGACGGAAGCCGCCAATTTCCTCAACGCCCATATGACGGGTCAGACCTTGCCGGAATTGCGCCGGCAACTGCAGAACCTGAAGGATAGTGTTCGCAGCGAGCTGGATAGTCTTTCGCATGAGCTGGTCGAGCGCGGCATCGCCGTGCTGTCGGGCGATGAAGACGACGGCAAGCCGACGCAACTCATCGTGCGCGGCCACGCCAATCTGCTGGCAGAGGTTGGCGGCGCCGAGGATTTGGATCGCCTTCGCCTGCTCTTCGACGACCTCGAAAAGAAGGACAGTCTCATCGAGATCCTCAACCTTGCCGAAAGCGGCCCGGGCGTGCGCATCTTCATCGGCTCGGAAAACAAGCTCTTCTCGCTGTCCGGCTCCTCGCTCATCGTTGCACCCTATCGCGACGAGGATGATCGCATTGTCGGTGCGGTCGGCGTCATCGGCCCGACGCGGTTGAACTATGCCCGCATCGTGCCCATGGTGGATTACACGGCGCAGCTGATCTCGAGGCTATCGCGGCCCGGGATGTGACGAGAGGGGATCTGACGGCAGCGATCAATCGGGAAGCAGCGTTCCGGATCCGCCCATCTCAGCCGGAAAATCCTTCTGCTTCGGTAGCCCGTCTTTTAGATGCAGCACCGTCGTCTCGTAGTTGACGTGCAGCGCCGGCTGAAAATCGAGGTCGGGAAGGACGGCGGCGTAGACGTCGGTTACGCCCCACGGCGGATGCTCGGTCAAGAGATGGCCGCCGCAGACCGTGCACCACTTGCGCACGCTCTTCTCGGTTTTCTGGTAGCTGCCGATCTTGTCCGCGCCCTTGGTAATGTGAACCGCTTGCGGCGGCCAGAGCGAGAAGGCGTTGACCGGCCCCGCCGACCATTCCCGGCAGGAGTCGCAATGACAGTAACCCATCGCCATTGGCTCGCCATCGACTGCAATCTCGACTGCGCCGCAGAAACACTTGCCTGAAAGGGATTTGCCATTAGACATCGATCACACCCCACGCTGGCTGAGATGTATTTTAGCATATCATCATGGAATGGCACTGAACAGCCGACATCCTCAGTGGCATCTTGGCCGAACGGGTATCTTGCTGTGACCGCAATGCTGCGAATTGGCTGTTCTTCTCGACAAAGCCTTGATTTTTTCCGGCTAAACCTCGATATCGGGCACATCCAAAAGACAAAGCAATTCGGAGACCGTCATGACCGACGAAACAACGAAAACCGGACCTGACGCTACGGCGGCCGACACTTCAGCGAATTTCGCGCAGGATGCAGCGGAAGCCGTTGATATGGCGGAACCGTCTCAGCCCGATCCGGTTGAGCTGCTGAAGGCCGAGAACGGCGAACTGCGTGATCGCTATCTTCGCCTTGCCGCCGAGATGGACAATCTTCGCCGCCGCACCGAGCGCGATGTGAAGGATGCCAAATCCTATTCCGTGGCAAGCTTCGCCCGTGACATGCTCGCAGTGGCAGACAACCTGCGCCGCACGCTGGACGCCATTCCGGCAGAGGCGCGTGCTGGTGCCGATGCCGGCCTGAGCACGCTGATCGAAGGCGTGGAGATGACCGAGCGTTCCATGCTTTCGGCTCTGGAGCGCCATGGCGTGCGCCAGCTCGAGCCGATCGGGCAGAAGTTCGATCCCAATTTCCATCAGGCCATGTTCGAAGTGCCGAACCCCGAGGTGCCGAACAATACGGTCGTACAGGTGGTCCAGGCCGGCTTCGTCATCGGCGACCGCGTTCTGCGCCCGGCTATGGTCGGCGTTGCCAAGGGCGGCCCGAAAGTCGTCGAGAATGCCGACGGCGGCAGCAACAGCCCGCTCGACGAAAAAGACGCCTGATCGTCGCACCCCAGAGCGGTTCAGTTTTTACGCAATTCCGGACGGAAAGCCGCTGCGCATTTTTCCTGGAATTGCTCCAACAAAAAATAAGAGCCGGATGATTTCAGATCATCCGGCTCTTATTTTTGCCTTGGTCCGATGCGATCCAGGCCGTTAAAGCATGTCGCGCAAAAGTGTGCAGCGGTTTTGCGACAACGACATGCGCAAAATCAAAAGACCTAAAGCGCGAGAAGCGAATCTGAAAGATCGCGACGCGCTTTAGGCGGCGTTGGAGGCCTGTTCTTCATTGAGGAATGCGTAGATTGCCGAGGCCGATTCCGTGGCGCGTAGCTTCGCGACCAGATCCTGGTCTCGCAAAACGCGGGCGATGCGGGAGAGTGCCTTGAGGTGGTCGGCGCCTGCGCCTTCGGGCGCGAGCAGCAGGAAGACGAGATCGACGGGCTGGTCGTCCAGTGCCTCGAAATCGACCGGCGCCTCGAGGCGCGCGAAAATCCCTGCGATGGACTTGATGCTGGCAAGCTTGCCGTGCGGGATGGCGATGCCGTTGCCGACGCCGGTGGAGCCCAGACGCTCACGCTGCAGCACGACATCGAAGATCTCGCGTTCCGGTAGTCCGGTCAGTTTGGAGGCCTTGGCTGCCAGCTCCTGAAGCAGTTGTTTTTTGGAATTTGCCTTCAAGGCGGGGATGATCGCATCTTGGTGTAGCAAATCTGCCAATGCCATTCTCTTTATCCTTCGTGTCGCCGAGAACCGATAACGGGGAGCGGCGGCCGGCTGACTTACGCACAGTCGCCGCTCTTCTTCTATTCTCAGCCTTTGATATTGGCCGCGTCTATCCAGCCAATGTTACCGTCCTGTCGACGGTAGACGATGTTCAAGTGTTCCTTGCCCGGGCTGCGGAAGAGCAGCAACGGCTCGTCGGTCATATCGAGCGCCATCACGGCGGTCGCGACCGACATGGTCTTCAGTTGTTTCGTGCTTTCGGCAACGATCGCCGGCGCAAAATCGGCTGGGACCTCTTCGTCGTCATCCGGTACGCCGTCCATGACGGTGTAGGCGACTTCGATATGACCGTTTGCGTGATTGCTGGCCTGATGGTCCTTGAGTTTGCGTTTGTAGCGTCGCAGACGCTTTTCGATACGCTCGGACGCCGCGTCGAAGGCAAGCTGCGGGTCCATGGCTTCGCCGGCAGCATGCAATACCACGCCACTGTCGAGATGAAGCTTGCAATCGGCCGCAAAGCGCGAGCTGGACTTATGTACAGTTACCTGACCCGAATACCCCCCGTCGAAGTATTTCGTCACGGCCATACCGATCTGGTCCTCAATCCGCTGACGGAAGGAGTCACCAATTTCCATATGTTTACCGGAGACACGCACACTCATGGAGTTTCCCTTCTTGTAGTGGTTATTGCGCGTACCAGTTTACGCCAAGCCTCAAGCTCATCCAAGCACTTCACGCGGTCAAAGACAAATTGCGTATATCGGCCGCCTTCGCGATGATGGGGATAAGTGTCATGGTCGTGCTGTCCTGCAGCGATTGCGGCGGGCTTCTAGCTCTGCCACATCCGAAAGTCAACTGCATCTTAACGGACTGTTAGCGGATCCGCATCCCAGGGTTGCGTTTCATCAATCGTCAGAAACCGGCGACTTTTGCCAGAGCGCGCTTCTCTCGGCGTCGCTGTACGGACGAGGGGATGTTCATGGCTTCGCGGTATTTCGCAACCGTGCGGCGAGCAAGCTCGATGCCGCCCTTTTTCAGCGTATCGACGATATCGTCGTCCGACAGAACCGCATCCGGGGTTTCGTTCGATATCAGCAGGCGGATCCTGTGGCGCACGGCTTCGGCGGAATGGCCATCGCCGCCCTCGACGGCATTGATCGAAACCGTGAAGAAATATTTGAGTTCGAACAGCCCGCGCGGCGTCAGCATGTACTTGTTCGAGGTTACGCGGCTGACGGTCGATTCGTGCATCTTGATGGCATCGGCCACGGTTTTCAGATTGAGCGGCCGCAGATGATCGACGCCATGGATCAGGAAAGCGTCCTGCTGCCGCACGATTTCGCTCGCGACTTTCATGATCGTCTTGGCGCGCTGGTCCAGGCTGCGGGTCAGCCAATTGGCGCTCTGCAGGCATTCGGAAAGGAAGGCGTGGTCCTGGCTGGTCTTGGACACGGATGCGAAATAGGATTGGCTCACCAGCACGCGCGGCAGGGCATCGGGATTGAGCTCCACCAGCCAGCTGCCGTCGGCGGACGGGCGCACGACGATATCGGGCATGATAGCCTCGGAGATGCCGGTCTCGAATCCGCTGCCGGGTTTCGGGTTCAGCTGGCGGATTTCCGCCATCATGTCGAGCAGGTCTTCCTCGTCGACGCCGCAGAGCCGTTTCAGCGTCGCGAAATCGCGCCGTGCCAGAAGTTCCAGGTTCTGGACCAGTCGTTCCATGGCCGGATCGAAGCGATCCTTCTGGCGAAGCTGGATGGTCAGACATTCGCTGAGGGAGCGGGCGAAAACGCCCGGAGGCTCGAGGAGCTGCAAGGCATCGAGGACACGCTCCACATCACCGAGGGTCGAGCCGAGGCGCTCTGCCGTTTCGTTAAGATCGGCAAGCAGATAGCCGGTATCGTCGAGCTGGTCGACGAGATGCTGCGCAATCAGCCGGTCGCCAAAGGCAGGAAGTGTGAATGGGATCTGTTCGTTCAGATGGTCGCGCAGCGACACCTGACCGGCGACGAAATCGTCCAGATCGTAGCTTTCACCGGCTTCACCGCCGGGCATGGATTTCCATTGGCTCAGCAGTTCGGGCGCGTCCGCGCGCTGCGGACTTGCGTCGTCGGAAAAGACATTGCCGAAATTGGCGTCCAGCTCGTTGCTCAGCCTGTCGGCGTTGCCGGTGTTGTCGCTTTCATACCAGTCGCTCGCAAGATCATCCGCGCCGCCTTCGGCGCTGTCGTTGCGGCTATCGCCCGGCGCTTCGAAAGGATCGCTCTTTGCCTCGCGATCGCCATCACCGCCCAAATCCTCGTCATTTGACGCAAATTCCAGCAGCGGGTTCTTCTCGACTTCCTGGGCGATGAACTGGGTCAGCTCAAAATGCGTCATCTGCAGCAACTGGATGGATTGCATCAGTTGCGGTGTCATCACCAGGCTTTGGCTTTGGCGCAGGAAAAGATTGGCCGATAGTGCCATGGCGGACGCGGAACTCCCCTTGAACTTTTCGGGAATTCGCGTTTTTCATCACCAAGATCTTCGCGAAATTCCAATTGGCCCAAAAATTGCGTTTTTATAGGTTTTGGTCAAGCGGAACTGTGAAGCGAAGATAGATTTCGGCAACGCGCCGGGCTTCTATAATATTAAAGGGTGAGCTGGTCGAATTTCAGCCTATCAAAGGCTGAAATTATCACCGAGATAGAGTTTGCGGACTTCGGGGTTGCTGACGATATCGTTGGCTCTGCCATGGGTCAGCACTTCGCCGGCATGGATGATGTAGGCGCGATCGATCAGGCCGAGCGTTTCGCGAACATTGTGGTCGGTGATCAACACGCCGATGCCGCGCGCCGTCAGGTGATGGACGAGGTTCTGAATGTCGGCGACCGAAATCGGGTCGACGCCGGCAAAAGGTTCGTCGAGCAGCATGAAGGTCGGGTCGGTCGCCAGCGCGCGGGCGATTTCCAGGCGCCGCCGCTCGCCGCCCGAGAGTGCGATGGCCGGCACCGTGCGCAGATTGCGGATGTGGAATTCTTCCAGCAACTCGTCGATCTTGTGCTCGCGCTTCGCCTTGTCCTTCTCGTGAACTTCGAGCACGGCGCGGATGTTTTGTTCCACCGTCAGGCCACGGAAGATCGAGGCTTCCTGCGGCAGGTAGCCGACGCCAAGCCTTGCACGCCGATACATCGGCATCGACGTGACATTGTTGCCGTCGATCTCGATCGTACCTTCATCCACCGGCACCAGCCCGGTAATCATGTAGAAACAGGTGGTCTTGCCGGCGCCATTCGGCCCGAGCAGACCAACCGCTTCACCGCGCCGTACCACCAGCGAAACGCCGTTGACGACGCGCCGGGTGCGGTAGGTCTTGGTGAGGCCACGCGCGATCAGGGTGCCCTGATAACGCGCTTTATCCGCGGCCGGTGTGCCCGATGTCGCAGAAGACGGTCCGGGCACGCCGGGTAGGATGGTGGTTGATGTTGTCACGAGGGGGCCAGTATCAGTTTTTCTTTTGTTGCTGCTGCACTTGCTGCGACTTCGGATCGAGCTGGATCTGGACACGGCCCCCGCACGAGTCCAGCTGCGCTTCGCCCGTCGACATGTGCACGGTGAGCTGACAACCGGTGAAAACGTTCGGACCGTCCGTCAGGACAACCTTCTTGCCTTTGAGGGTGGCGAGCTGGTTGGTCATGTCGAAGGCGCCGTCGTCGGCGGTTGCCGTCTGAGTGCCGGAAACGAGGTAGACTTTGTCAGTCACCAGAATGTGGTCGATGTTCGTATTGCCCGACACCAGCGACTCGTTCTGCTCCTTGGCAACCTTGGCGACCGGATTGTCTGCCTGCTTGGCGGCATCGGCAGCCTGCTTCTTCTTGTAGAAGACGGTCATCTTGCCGGCCTGCATCGTGGTGGTGCCCTGAACGACCTTGACGTTGCCGGTAAAGACAGCCTGGCTTTCCTGATCATGGATTTCCAGCTTGTCGCTTTCGATCTGGATCGGCTGATCCTTGGAAAGGGCAAGACCAGGCATCGAGCTGGTCGTCGACTGTGCGCCTGCTTCGGCCGCTGCGAAGACAGCAAGCGCGCTGAAGGCACAGAAAAGGCCGACCTTGCGTAAGCCGGAGTGAAAAATTGAATTTTGCCAATAATTTATCATGAACCGCCCGGCTTCTGTTCGCTAGCTGAATTGTGAAGAGCGGACGGTTCGATATTCATTTGAACCTGCCCGTCGAATAGGATTACGCTTCCCTTATCCGTCATCTTGAGCGAACGCGCAACAACCGACATGCCGCCTCGATAGATGGCAACCTGATCCTGGCTCGACAGGTCACCCTTCTTGACGTCCAGGAACGCGGTCTTGAACTCGGCGCGCAAGCCATTGTCCATCTGGATGATGAAGGGCTCGGTCAGCTTCAGCGTGTCGGCCTGGCGGTCGAAGTCCGCGCTTTGGGCGTTCACATGTGCCATCACGTTGGTATTGACGGGCATGGATGCCTTGATGGCCTTGAGCGTGATCATGTTCGGATTCTTGATATCCTGCAGCGCCTTTTCCGCGAGCATGGAGTAGCTGATGCCGTCCTTGTTGCGGCCGGAGATGGCGGGGCGTTCCATGACCACCTTGCCGTTCTCGATCTTGGCGCCTTCGATCTGGATCTCTGCGGGCAGATAGGCGCGGATGACCGAGACGGTGATGAAGATCAGCGAGACGATCAATGCGGCCAGCGGCAACAGCACCCTCAGTCTCCGCACGCGGGCGGAGTGGAAGGTCGCGTCCTTATACGCACTCCGCTCCGGCAATGAGCGGATTGTCTCGCCGGGGGTCTCGATCGTATTGAGCATGCAACAGGTCCGTCTTTTCTGATTCCGGAGACCGCATTCACGCCATGCGACGCTGTGTCAAAAAGCCTATCGGATCGTTTCGCATTATTGCGCTGGCTTGCCAATATGGATTTTTTTCCGGAGCCAACGAAATTTGGCAGGAAAATATGCCATAAATCGGTTTCATCTGACGGGACGATACCCTATCTGATGAACCGGCAGAGCGACATTCCGCCGACGACATCGAAGACGGGAGCCGCTTTTCTCTAAGGATTGTGCCAGTTTCAAGGTGTCATATATCCGGTTTCAGTTTGTTGCAGGGAGAAATAAGGCGTGATGGACAGTTCTGCAATCGCGGATCGGCGACAATTACGCCGCAAGCTTGGTTTCTGGCGCATTATTGCCGTTTTGCTTCTCGTTGCGCTTGGTTTCGCACTTTATCGCTTCGTTGCGGGCGACCTGCCCGATGTGCGGGGGCCGCAAATCGCCCGTGTCAAGGTTTCCGGACTCATCCAGGACGATCCCGAGCTCCTCGAGCGGCTGAAAAAGATCCGTGACAACGATCAGGTCAAGGCGTTGATCGTTTCCATCTCGTCGACCGGTGGAACGACCTATGGCGGCGAACGCATCTTCAAAGCCATCCGCGCCATCGCTGCCAAGAAGCCCGTCGTGTCCGATATTCGCACCGTTGCCGCTTCGGCTGGTTACATGATTGCAGCAGCTGGCGACAATATCGTTGCCGGCGATACCTCGATCACCGGGTCGATCGGCGTCATCTTCCAGTATCCGCAGGTGAAGGATCTGCTCGACAAGGTCGGCGTTTCCCTCGACGAGATCAAATCGGCACCGCTGAAAGCTGAGCCGTCGCCTTTCCACCCCCCTACCGAAGACGCCAAGAACATGATCCGCAACATGGTCATGGATAGTTACGGCTGGTTTGTCGATCTAGTTGCGGATCGCCGCAAACTGCCGCGCGAGCAGGTGCTGAAGCTTGCAGACGGCAGCATATTCACCGGCCGTCAGGCGCTGCAGAACAAGCTGATCGACACGCTTGGCGGCGAGGACGAAATCCGCGCCTACCTCGAAACGCGCAAGGTCCAGAAGGATCTGCAGATCGTCGATTGGAAGCCGGAAGACAAGAGCTCGTCGTTCTTTTGGCCGGTTGCAGCTTCCCGATTGCTAAACCTGCTCGGTTATGATCCCTTTTTAAAAGGAGAGGGTCTCCAGAAGATCATGACCGATAAGTTGTTTCTTGACGGCTTGCTTTCTGTTTGGCAGGGTGCAGCCGAACAATAAATCAATGATTTAAAGGGGGTAGCCGTGATCAAATCGGAATTGGTGCAGATTGTTGCCGCCCGCAACCCGCATCTCTATCACCGCGACGTCGAAAATATCGTCAACGCTGTCCTCGATGAGATCACCGATGCGCTCGCCGCCGGAAACCGGGTCGAACTTCGCGGCTTTGGCGCATTCTCCGTCAAGAACCGTCCTTCGCGCTCCGGCCGCAACCCGCGCACGGGCGATACGGTGTTCGTCGAAGAAAAATGGGTTCCTTTCTTCAAGACCGGCAAGGAACTGCGCGAGCGGCTGAATCCGGGCGCTGGCGACGAAGAAGAAGACGATAATTGATCGATCGGTTCGGGCCGAACCTTCCATCGAAGTCCTCTCGGATATGATTGTGCCGCGACGCAGTGGCACTTGAATTCGTCAGCCTCTTTTCTATTCTGCGGCTGGAAGCGGCACGCGTGCCGCGAATATAAGGAGCTGCGCAATGGCCAAGAAGATCGTCAATCTGCTGATATTGCTGCCGCTCGGCATTGTCTTGATCGTATTCTGCGTTGCCAACCGGCAATCCGTGACGCTGGCGCTCAATCCTTTCAGGCCGGATGATCACGTGCTGTCGCTGAATGCGCCACTATTCGTACTGCTGTTCGTGACGTTGATCCTCGGCATGCTCGTCGGCGCCGGCGTGACCTGGTTCAATCAGGGAAAGCATCGCAAGCGCGCCCGCAATCAGGCGCAGGAAGCCGTGCGCTGGCAGGCAGAGGCCGATAAGCACCGCACGCGCGCCGAACAGATCGCCGGACAGCTGCCGTCAAAATGATCCGGCGTCGCCAGCCGTCTCTCTCAGCCGCATTTCCTTGTAATTGCCCTCCGGCGACACGCCGTCGCCGATAATCTCGAAGCCGAGCGTCTCATAAAAGGATATGGCGCGCTTATTATTGACCAGGCATTTCAGCCGATATCGCTGCCTCGGCCAATCCGGCAGGGCGGCAAGCAGAGCCTTGCCGGCACCGCGCCCCTGAAAGGCTGGTAGAATATAGAGCATGTGGATGAAGTCGTCCGGCTCCCAGATCGCGGCAAATCCGGCGATCACGCCGTGCTGATCCTCACAGACGAACAAGCGCTCGCCATTCGAATGCGTGGCGAATTCTTCGAGCGTGAAATGGTCGGGATCGACCCAGAGGAATGTTTCGCGGCGAACGCGCAGATAGATCTCCGCAAGATGCGGCATATCCTGTTCGTGTGCTGGTCGGATGGTCCAGATATCGGATGTCGATGGCATGATTTCTATATGGGCGCGAAACGAGCTCACGGCAATCAGGCGTTGGCTTGATTGTTGATCGCCGAAGTGAAATCGGCAAAAAACTGCTGCGCCAGCTTCTTGGCGCTGGAATCCACCAGTCGCGAACCGAGTTGCGCGATCTTGCCGCCGACTTGGGCCTTGGCTTCATATTGCAGGATTGTCTCGTTGCCGTCTTCTTTCAGCACGACGTCGGCGCCGCCCTTGGCAAAACCGGCGATGCCGCCCTTTCCCTCTCCAGAGATCGTATAGCTTTCCGGGGCATTGATGTTGGAAAGCTTGACTTCGCCGTTGAAGGACGCCGACACCGGGCCGATCTTCAATTTCACGGTTGCGGTCAGTTCCGTGGGAGAAGTCCGCTCCAGGCTTTGGCAGCCGGGAATGCATCGCTTGAGGATCTCGGGATCGTTGAGTGCCGTCCACACTGCGTCCCGGGGTGCTGCGATCCGCTCCTCGCCGGTCATGTCCATGCGCAATCCTCCCTATGTGACATCTTGTGCATGGATCATCGCAGATCGGAAAGCGCTTTGCCAAGTGGCAGTCAGATGCTATTTGCACGCACATATCAATTTTGAGACAAGCATGGTGAAACATAGGGAAAGCCGGCCCGGCCAGAAAGCTGCGGGCGGTCTCGGGGCAAAACCCCGGCGTGACATGCCCGGCAAGCCACCGGCAAAGCCCGCGCATGCTTCAAGGCCAGCCAAGCCTGCGCGCGATCATGGCGAGCGGGTGAACGAGCCGGGCGATACGGCGACCGCCTCTGCCGCGCCCGAACGCCCGCTGATCGTGCGAAGCGGCGAGCGGCCGGCCGAGCGCGTGCCTGTCATCCTGGAATCACTGGGTGCCGGGGATTTTCATCTCATTGACAGCGGCAACGGCCTGAAGCTCGAGCAATATGGTCCCTATCGCATCGTTCGCCCGGAAGCGCAGGCACTGTGGCCGCCGACGCTTGCAGCGCATGTGTGGGACAATGCCGAGGCTATTTTCACCGGCGATACAGACGAGGACGGCATGGGCCGCTGGCGCTTCCCGCGCGAGGCGCTCGGCGAAACCTGGCCGCTGCAATTGCTCGGCGTCGATTTTCTCGGCCGCTTCACCGCGTTTCGTCATGTCGGCGTTTTTCCCGAACAGATCGTGCATTGGGCCTGGATGAAGGAACAGGTCGAAGCTGCCAAGCGGCCGCTCAAGGTCCTGAACCTCTTCGGCTATACCGGCGTGGCGTCGCTGGTCGCGGCTGCGGCCGGCGCGGAAGTGACCCATGTCGATGCCTCGAAGAAGGCGATCGGCTGGGCGCGCGAAAACCAGGCTCTGGGCCGCATGGAAAAGCTGCCGATCCGGTGGATCTGCGAGGATGCGATGAAGTTCATCCTGCGCGAAGAGCGGCGCGGCAACAAATACGACATTATCCTCACCGACCCGCCGAAGTTCGGCCGCGGCCCGAATGGCGAGGTATGGCATCTTTTCGAGCATCTGCCGCTGATGCTGGATATCTGCCGTGAGATCCTGTCTCCGAAGGCGCTCGGCCTCGTGCTGACGGCCTATTCGATCCGCGCCAGCTTCTACTCGATCCATGAATTGATGCGCGAAACCATGCGCGGCGCCGGCGGCGTCGTCGAATCCGGCGAGCTCGTCATCCGCGAGGCCGGCCTTGATGGCCGCACGCCGGGCAGGGCGCTTTCCACCTCTCTCTTCAGCCGCTGGGTACCGAAATGACACAGGATTTCCGTAGTGACGGCCCGCGCAAGGTCGGACAGGTCAAGGAGGTTACCTCGCTTGCCAATCCGATCGTCAAGGATATCAAGGCGCTGACGGTCAAGAAGTCCCGCGAGGAAAGCGGCGCGTTCCTGGCCGAAGGGTTGAAGCTCGTGATCGATGCGCTCGAACTCGGCTGGACGATCCGCACGCTGGTCTATGCCAAGGCGGCCAAGGGTAAGCCTTTGGTCGAGCAGGTGGCCGCCAAGACGGTGGCTGCCGGCGGGCTGGTGCTGGAAGTCAGCGAAAAGGTCATCGGTTCGATCACCCGCCGCGACAATCCGCAGATGGTGGTCGGTGTCTTCGAACAGCGCTGGCGGCAGCTTAAGGACGTCAAGCCGAAGGCGGGCGAAACCTGGGTGGCGCTCGACCGCGTCCGCGATCCCGGCAATCTCGGCACGATCATTCGCACCGCCGATGCGGCCGGCGCTTCCGGCGTCATTCTCGTCGGCGAGACGACCGATCCGTTTTCGTTGGAAACCGTGCGCGCCACCATGGGCTCGGTCTTTGCCGTTCCGGTCGTCAAGGCGACGCCGGAAGAGTTTCTCGCCTGGAAGAAGAAGGCCGATGTCTCCGTCGTCGCCACCCATCTGGCCGGTGCGGTCGACTATCGGACCATCGATTACAAGAGGAAGCCTGTCGTCATTCTAATGGGCAACGAGCAATCCGGCTTGCCGGATGTCCTTGCGAAAGAGGCTGATGCGCTTGCCCGCATCCCGCAAACCGGCCGCGCCGACAGCCTCAATCTGGCGGTTGCCACGGCGGTCATGCTGTTCGAGGCCCGCCGCCATATCCTGACACTGAGCGAGACCCGATGACCGAAAGCGAGACCCACGAACAGCCGACGGCAAAGCCGGCCCTGTTTTCACGGCCCCTGCCGATCCTGATCTTCATCGTGATTGCAGTCATCCTCGACCAGGCTGTCAAGATCATGGTCGATCACTGGTTGCCGCTGCAGGAGACGGTGCCGGTCATTCCGATGCTGGCACTCTATCGCACTTACAATCTCGGCGTCGCCTTCTCGATGCTGTCGGGCATGGATGGCTGGTTCATCGTCGGCATGCGGCTCGTCATCGTAGCCTTCGTGCTCTGGCTCTGGCGGCACACCCCTAATCACCGCTGGCTCGCTCATCTGGGCTTTGCCCTGATTATCGCCGGCGCGCTCGGCAATCTGATCGACCGCTTTCTCTACGGTCATGTGATCGACTACATTCTCTTTCACACGGAGACTTGGTCCTTTGCGGTATTCAATCTGGCCGATAGTTTCATCACCGTCGGGGCGGCCTGCGTCATTCTCGATGAACTTCTGATGCCGAAAAAGGCCAAAGCTTAAAATTCTAGCGAATCCCTGAAGGCATCGGGAACGGTGCCTATGCTAGCCAGATTGCATGAGCACTCTGGCAAAACTGCAGGAAGAGCCTGCCGCTGATATCACTCGCGATGAAACGCGATCGATCGAAGGGTTGACTGGGAACGGACTGCCCCTCGCGGAACCGAGCGAGACCTTGCGGGAGGCGGAACGACGCCCGGCGCCGCCAGCACGGCCACGATGGCTGCAACGCCATTGGCTGAACGGCGGCGGCCTGGTTGCCGGTATCGTCTTTCTCGCAATCGGCTTTGCCGGAGGCCCGCTGGCGCTGGCCGGCGTTCTCGCCCTTGTGGCGCTTACCCTGGCAGTCCTTGGCGTCTTCAACAGTTGGAAAGCCGCCGGAAAACCTGCCGCCGCCGTCGCCGATCTCAGCGAGAGCGACCATGATCGTCTTTGGGAGCGCAAGGAAAGCAATAGCCTGCTTGCCACCATCCATGATGCGCTTGGCGACATCACGGTCATCCGCAGCATCGACCGGCGGATCCTGGATGCCAATGCCACTTTCCGCAAGCTGACGGGCAAATCCAATCCCGAGGGCTTGACGCTGGAAGAGACCGGCCTGGTCTTCCGCGCCGTCACCGATGCCAAGCATCAGGATGCGGAGATCGCCGCGCCCGAAGGCAACCGCATCTTTGCCTGGCACGATGTCATATTTCGCGATCCGTCGAGCGGGCAGCTGTGCATACAAAGCGTTGCCCGCGACGTGACGGAAGAGCGACAGACGGCCCGTCTTCGCGAAGATGCGAGGTTGAAGGCCGAATATAACAGCGCCGCCAAATCGCGGTTGCTCGCCACTGTCAGCCATGAAATTCGCACGCCTCTCTCCGGCATTCTCGGCATGAATCATCTGCTCGCCCAGACGCCGTTGACGTTGGAACAGGCCAATTACCTGACCGGCATCCGTCAGTCGGGACATGCGCTTGTACAGCTGGTCGAAGATCTGCTTGATTTCTCGACAATCGAAGTGGGCCGCTTCCAACTGCATCCGCGCAAGGAAGCATTGCGACCGCTGCTCGAAGGTGTCGTCGAGATGCTTGCCCATCGCGCCCATGAAAAGGGCATCGAAATTGCGGCGAGCGTTGCAGCCGACGTTCCCGAGATGATGGAATTCGATCCTGCCCGACTGCGTCAGGTCTTGTTCAATGTCCTCGGCAATGCGGTGAAGTTCACGCAGACGGGCGGCGTCCTCGTTCGCGCCAGCCTGCAAGGGCAGGACCTGACGATATCGGTGCAGGATAGCGGTCCGGGCATGACCGAAGAAGAGCAGGCCCGCGTTTTCGGCGAATTCGAGCAGGCCGGCAGCGTCGTCGAAAGAAGCGCCGGCACCGGGCTCGGGCTCGCCATCTCCGCACGCATCCTGCGGGAGTTCGGTGGCAGGCTCAAGGTTGCCAGCGAACGCGGCAAGGGCACCGAGTTCACCATCAGCTTCCCCGTAGGCCTGGTCGCCGAGGAGACCGGAAACGGCCGGCACGATACCGTGCTCAAGGGCGCGCGCGTCCTGCTGCTGGCGCCCGAAGGGGCAGCAAGCACAGCGATCGCCCAGACCATTCGCACCTTGGGTGGCAATTGCCGCGTAATCGGCGCCGAGGATATGAATGTCCTGACGCGATCGTTCGCCAGCGAGGATGGCCCTTGGACGGACCTGATTGTCGATCACCGTATGGCGCCGCTTTATTTCCGCGAGGGTAACGAGTTGGTGATGCCGGCGCTACGCAAGATTTTCCTCGTCAATCCCGAGGAGCGCAATACGCATCCGCTCGATCTTTTTGACGCCTGGCTCATCCGCCCGCTGCGCGAGCAATCGCTGATCGACGTGCTGAGCGGCCGCATGCGCGGCATGGAAAAGCGCGACACCGTAATCGATGGCGTGTCCGAGATCGGCATCACCACGCCCGAGTCGGAAGATCCCGCACTTGAGATCCTGCTCGGCGAGGATGATCCGGTCAACGGCATGCTTGTTCGCGCCATGCTCGCCAAGGCGGGTCATAGAGTTCGCCTGGTCGAGGATTTCGATGGCCTGCGCGCCCGTGCTGAGAATGCCGAAGCACGGCCGGACGTGATCGTCACCGATTTCAACATGCCTGGAGGCTCCGGCGCTGCCGTGCTCGCACAATTGCGCGCGCAGGAACGCCGGCAATCCCTGCCGGCGCTGCCGATCATCGTGCTGACCGCCGACAGCCGCGATGCAATCCGCCGTCAGGCATTGCTTGCGGGAGCTGATGCCGTCATCGTCAAGCCCGTCGATCCCGATCGCCTGATGACCACCGTGCAGAACCTGTCGCGGCGGACGCTCGAACGCGCCTAGCAGAGGCGATCCCACTTTCGCATGAAAGTCCCGACGCCGGCTCACCAATGCCCGATGGTGAGCCGGGGCGATCCTCAACCGCAGGCTATCGCTCTCCCTAAGTTGGGGACGGCGCGTTCATTCGAAAATTTGCAATGGGCACGCTTCTTGCTTTTAGCCAGGCTGCGTGTCACTTTCCTGTCGCACGAATTTGGTTTATGGCGCTATATCGGCCCGCAGGGGGAGAGTCGCCATGTCCATCGAAATTTTGAATCGCGAAGCTCAGGGCGAAATGGTTCAGTCTTCAAAGGCAACGGTCGAGCCGGTTGCCAGCGATGTGCTTGGACGCATCGGAAATCTAGAAACGCGCCTTGCTCGCACAGCGCGCGAAATCGATGCAGCTCAGGCTGTCCGCTATCGCGTTTTCGTCGAGGAGATGAACGCGCAGCTGCCGGCCGACGCCATGCGTCGGCAGCGTGATATCGATAGCTGGGACGCAATCTGCGATCATCTTCTGGTCTTGGACCGTTCGCTCGAAGGCGATTCGGAAGACCAGATCGTCGGCACCTATCGCCTGCTGCGCCAGGAAGTGGCGATGGCCAATGGCGGCTTCTATTCCTCTTCGGAATTCGACATCGACGCGCTGCTCGTCCGCCATCCCGACAAGCGCTTCATGGAACTCGGTCGCTCCTGCGTCCTGCCGGACTACCGTAACAAGCGTACCGTCGAGCTGCTGTGGCAGGGCAATTGGGCCTATGCGCTGAAGCATGGCATGAGCGCGATGTTCGGTTGCGCTTCCTTCCCCGGCGTTCTGCCGGAACAGCATGCGCTGGCCTTGTCCTTCCTCTATCACAATGTTGTCGCCAAGGATGAGTGGGCCGTCGACGCTCTGCCGTCGCTCGCCCGCACCATGGACCTGATGCCGGTCGAGGCCGTCAACCCGAAGAAGGCGTTGATGGCGCTGCCGCCGTTGATCAAGGGCTATTTGCGCCTCGGTGCAATGGTTGGCTCGACCGCCGTCGTTGATCAGGCCTTCAACACGACCGATGTCCTGATCGTCCTGCCGATCGCCAGCATCTCGGATCGCTACGTCAACTATTACGGCGCTGATGCCGGTCGCTTTGCGAGCTGAACCTTACTAAGGGATCGAAAAAATATCGATCGCGTCCGTGATGCCGCGCAGCGCGACGTGATGCGATTGCGGCTTCAAGCCTCGCGTCGTCAACAGTTCGGCGGCGCGGACATTTTCCAGCACCGCACTTGTCGCGAATATCTCGCTCGACGTCGCCAGATGTTGCACGCGTGAAGCAATATTGACGGTTTGTCCGAAATAATCCTGCCGTTCGTTCAGGCTGACCGCGATGCACGGTCCCTCGTGAATGCCGATTTTCAGCAGAAGATCGTCGTTGCCTCGTTCCTTGTTGAGGCTCGACATGGCCTCTCGCATCCGCATTGCCGCCGCCACCGCCCGGTCCGGCGTCGGGAAAGTGGCCATGACGGCGTCGCCGATGGTTTTGACGACCGCGCCCGCCTCCGCCCCCACGATTTCATGCAGGATGCTGAAGTGCGTTTTGACGAGATCGAAAGCCGCAAGATCGCCCACCCTCTCATAGAGTTCCGTCGAGCCGCGCAGGTCGGTGAAGAGAAAGGTGAGACTGGCGATCTTCAGCCTTTGGTTGATGTCGATAGTCTCCGTTCGGTATATGTCGCGGAAGGTCTGGTTGGAGAGCAGCCGCTTGGCGGTCAGGAATGGCCGGCGGTGGCCGAGCAAGGCGTGGAGCGCGTCGTTGGCAATGCACACAGAGGGCAGCGTGCGGACCTCCGTGTGATTTTCTATGACGATGCGCAATGGGCCTGGCCTGAGTTCAATGGTGTCGCTCTGCCGATGCATGCGATCGAAGACGAGCAATATGTTCTGCCGCTCCTTGGACGGTTCGCCTTTTACGTCGATGAATTGTGCGCTATGGGTAACCGGTTCAAAGATAATGACGAATTCGGCCGGCAACTGCAGCGATACCACGGCCTTTTCACCCGCGGGCAATTCCAGCGTTTCCAGCATGAATTGGTCTACTCTTTCCTCATAACCCTCGTCCGGAAGATCGACGCCCGAACTCCAGTAGATCTGGCGAAAATACTCCAGAGGCGACAAATTATGTGGATTGTGGGCGCTGATGTGGCGTATGCGCGGACTGACGGTGAAGGTGACTTCGACCATTTCGTCGAGCGTCGGCTCGTAGCCGGCAGCGCACAAAGTACAGCTATAAGTATCGCTCTGGACGGTTTTCAGCGAGGTATTGGCATCCAGCACGCCGCCGCATCCTGGGCACAGCACATTCCAGGACATCTCGAACAGGCCCAGACGCGCAGCGTGCAGGAACGCGCTGATGGTTTGTTCCTCATCGAAGCCATAGTCTGCGGCGAAGGCAAGCGCATTCATGCGATTGAGCTTGCGGTCGGGTGCCTCAAGGACCAGCCGCTCGATGACGTCGACGATATCCGGCCGCGCTGAATGGCGCAGCACTTCGAATAGGGGCTGAGCTTCACTCATACCCCTATCCTACACCTATTTCACAGGGCAGCCAGCATCTTTGTTTGGCTGCCGGGCGGTCCCGCAAGAATTAGGCGCCGGCGCCATAGGCGGCGATGGCGGCCATGTTGACGATGTCGGAATCCTTGGCGCCCATGGAGGTGATCTGCACCGACTTGTCGAGCCCGACGAGGAGCGGCCCGATCACCGTGGAACCGCCGAGTTCCTGCAGCATCTTGGTGGAGATTGCAGCCGAGTGGAATGCCGGCATGACGAGCACGTTCGCAGGCCCGGAGAGCCGCGAGAAGGGATAGAGGCTCTCCATGATCTTGCGGTTCAGCGCGACGTCGGCCGCCATTTCGCCATCGAATTCGAAATTCAAATGGCGCTTGTCGAGGATGTTCACCGCCTCGCGCACCCGCTCGGACCGCTCGCCCGACGGATGGCCGAAGGTGGAATAGGCAAGCATGGCGACGCGCGGTTCGTAACCCATGCGGCGAGCGAAACCGGCTGCCTCTTCGGCGATCTCGGCCAGCTCCTCGGCGGCCGGCATGTCATGCACTGCTGTGTCGGCAACGAAGACGGTGCGGCCGCGGGCAAGCACGATCGATACGCCGATGACCCGGTGCCCCGGCTTGGCGTCGATGCAGCGGCGCACGTCTCCGAGCGCGGTCGAATAGTTGCGCGTCACGCCGGTCACCATGCCGTCGGCATCTCCCAGCGCGACCATGCAGGCGGCGAAGTGATTGCGGTCGTTATGGATCAGGCGCGTCACGTCGCGGTGCAGATAGCCGTCGCGCTGCAACCGGGCGTAGAGATAGTCGATATAGGCGTCGACCCGCTTGGAAATGCGGGCATTGACGATTTCGAGGCCGGGGCGGTTGAGGTCGATACCGGCGCGTTCTGCGGTGGAATGGATCAGATCCTCGCGGCCGAGCAAGATGGCGGTGCCCAGTCCCTGGTTCGCGTAGGAGAGGGCGGCGCGCATGACCTGCTCTTCTTCCGCTTCGGCGAAGACGATGCGCTTCTGGTGGCGGCGCACACGCTCATAGAGTTGCGACAGCGTCGAGGCGATCGGATCGCGCCGGGCCGAGAGTTCGCGGGCATAGGCGTCCATGTCAGGCATTTCGCGCCGGGCGACGCCGCTTTCGATCGCCGCCTTGGCGACGGCTACCGGAATGGCCGAGATCAGGCGCGGGTCAAACGGCACGGGGATGATGTATTGCGCCCCGAAGCGGGGCCTTGCGCCCTGATAGGCGGCCACCACGTCATCAGGCACGTCCTCTCGCGCCAGGCTCGCCAGCGCGTTGACGGCGGCGATCTTCATCTCGTCGTTGATGGTGGTGGCGCGCACGTCGAGCGCGCCGCGGAAGATATAGGGGAAGCCGAGGACGTTGTTGACCTGGTTCGGATAGTCCGAGCGCCCGGTCGCCATGATGGCGTCATCGCGGATGCGCGCCACTTCCTCCGGCGTGATTTCCGGGTCGGGATTGGCCATGGCGAAGATGATCGGCCGGTCCGCCATGGAGCGGATCATGTCTTCGGAGAAGGCATCCTTCTGCGAAAGGCCGAACACGACGTCGGCTCCCTTCATCGCTTCGGCCAGCGTGCGCTTGTCGGTCTTGACCGCATGCGCCGACTTCCACTGGTTCATGCCTTCGCTGCGGCCCTGGTAGATCACGCCTTTTGTATCGCAAAGGGTGACGTTCTCCGGGTTGAAGCCCATGGCCTTGATCAGCTCGATGCAGGCGATCGCGGCGGCTCCCGCGCCGTTGCAGACGAGCTTGGTGGTCTTCAGGTCGCGGCCGGTCAGCTCCAGCGCGTTGATCAGGCCGGCGGCGGCGATGATGGCGGTACCGTGCTGGTCGTCATGGAAGACGGGGATATCCATGAGCTCGCGCAGCCGCTGTTCGATGATGAAACAGTCGGGCGCCTTGATATCCTCGAGATTGATGCCGCCGAAGGAGGGGCCGAGATAGCGCACGCAATTGATGAATTCGTCGACATTTTCCGTGTCGATCTCAAGGTCGATCGAATCGACGTCGGCGAAGCGCTTGAAGAGAACGGATTTGCCTTCCATGACCGGCTTCGAAGCCAGTGCGCCCAGATTGCCGAGGCCGAGAATGGCTGTGCCGTTTGAGATGACGGCGACCATGTTGCCGCGTGTCGTATAGTCATAAGCCGTGGCCGGATCGGCGGCGATCGCTTTCACGGGAACGGCGACACCGGGCGAATAGGCAAGGGAAAGATCGCGTTGTGTCGCCATCGGCTTGGTCGGATTGATCTCAAGCTTGCCGGGCCGGCCTAGCTTGTGGAAGTCCAATGCTTCCTGATCCGTGATCCCCGTCCCCGGACGCGACTTGCTCTTGCTGTCAGCCATTGTTTCTCCAAACCTCCTGTGGGCGACCGGTCCCTCTTGCCCGATAGCTGTTGTCTTCTATAGCGGCGCGCGGATAGGGTGACACCTCATTTTTTGGAAAAACTGCACCTCCGTGAACGAACGTATAACCACCGGCATCGATGCTTTCTCGGCCGCCGAGCTTGCCTCGGAGGAAAGTCGCGCTTCTGCGACTCCGATGATGGAGCAATATATTGAGATCAAGGCGAACAATCCCGGTTCGCTTCTCTTCTATCGCATGGGCGATTTCTATGAATTGTTCTTCGAGGACGCCATCGATGCGTCGCGCGCGCTCGGCATCACGCTGACGAAGCGCGGCCAGCACATGGGGCAGGATATCCCGATGTGCGGCGTTCCGGTTCATGCCGCCGACGATTATCTGCAGAAGCTGATTTCGCTGGGTTTCCGCGTCGCCGTGTGCGAGCAGGTGGAAGATCCGGCGGAGGCCAAGAAGCGCGGCGGCAAGTCTGTGGTGCGGCGCGATGTTGTGCGCCTCGTAACGCCCGGCACCATTACCGAGGAAAAGCTGCTCTCGCCCTCGGAATCCAACTATCTCATGACGTTGACGCGCATTCGCGGCGGCGCAGAACCGCAGCTTGCGCTCGCCTGGATCGATATTTCCACGGGTGTCTTTCGGCTGGCGGAAACGGAAGCTTCGCGGCTGCTAGCCGATATCCTGCGCATCGATCCGCGCGAGCTGATCCTGCCGGATACGATGTTCCATGATCCGGAACTGAAGCCGGTCTTCGACATACTCGGCCGCACCGCTGTTCCGCAGCCGGCCGTTCTATTCGACAGCGCCAGCGCCGAGGGGCGCATTACCCGCTATTTCGGCGTGTCCACGCTCGATGGCTTTGGCACCTTTAGCCGCGCTGAATTGGCCGCAGCTGCAGCCGCGATTGCCTATGTCGAAAAGACCCAGCTTGCCGAACGGCCGCCGCTCGGACTGCCGGAACGCGAAAGTGGCGCCTCGACCCTTTTCATCGATCCCGCCACCCGCGCCAACCTCGAACTGGTGCGTACGCTCTCCGGCGACCGCAACGGCGCGCTCTTGAAGGCGATCGACCGCACCGTGACCGGCGGCGGCGCCCGACTTCTCGCCGAACGGCTGATGTCGCCGCTCACCGATCCCCAGCGTATCAACGAGCGCCTGGATTCGATTGGCTTCCTGACGGAGGAGCCGTCGCTTTCAAGCGATCTGCGTGCGGCGCTGAGGCATGTGCCTGACATGCCGCGCGCCTTATCGCGCCTCGCGCTCGATCGCGGCGGCCCACGTGACCTTTGGGCGATCCGGCAGGGGTTGGCCGCGGCGGCCGATGTCGGCCGCATGCTTGGAACAGCACTTCTGCCGGAAGAGCTGAAGGCTGCGCTGGCCGGGCTCAGCGCCTTGCCCGCCGATCTGGAAGCGCTACTCGCCGCTACGCTTGCAGATGAACTGCCCTTGCTGAAGCGCGATGGCGGCTTCCTGCGGGAAGGGGCGAATGCCGAGCTGGACGAAGTGCGGGCATTGCGCGATCAGTCTCGCCGCGTCATCGCCGGCTTGCAACTGCAATATGCCGAGGAAACCGGCATCAAGTCGCTGAAGATCAAGCATAACAATGTGCTGGGCTATTTCATCGAGGTTACGGCCGGCAATGCCGGGCCGATGACCGACACCAGCGAGGCCAAGGCGCGCTTCATCCATCGCCAGACCATGGCGAACGCCATGCGCTTCACCACGACCGAGCTTGCCGATCTCGAAAGCCGCATCGCCAACGCCGCCGACAAAGCGCTGGCCATCGAGCTGGAGGCCTTCGATCGCATGGTTGCGGCGGTGGTGGCCAATGCCGAGGCGATCAAGGCCGGCGCCCGTGCGCTGTCGGTGATCGATGTCGCGGCGGGGCTTGCGCTGCTCGCCGAGGAGCAGGCCTATTGCCGGCCCGTGGTCGATGCGAGCCGCATGTTTGCCATCGAAGGCGGCCGTCATCCGGTGGTGGAGCAGGCGTTGCGCCGCCAGGCGGGTGGGCCTTTCGTTGCCAATAACTGCGATCTCTCGCCGAAAGCCGGCGGCAAGGATGGCGCCATCTGGCTGCTGACCGGCCCGAACATGGGCGGTAAATCGACCTTCCTGCGCCAGAATGCCCTGATCGCCATTCTCGCGCAGATGGGCTGCTTCGTGCCGGCTGCCTCGGCCCATATCGGCGTCGTCGACCGGCTGTTCTCGCGTGTCGGCGCCTCCGACGATCTGGCGCGCGGTCGTTCGACCTTCATGGTCGAGATGGTCGAGACGGCGGCGATCCTTAATCAGGCGAGTGAAAATTCGCTCGTCATCCTCGACGAGATCGGTCGCGGCACCGCCACCTTCGACGGTCTTTCGATCGCCTGGGCCGCTGTCGAGCATCTGCATGAAGCCAATCGATGCCGCGGCCTCTTCGCCACGCATTTCCATGAGCTGACCGTCCTGTCGGAGAAGCTCGGCCGGCTGTCCAATGCCACCATGCGCGTCAAGGAATGGGATGGCGACGTTATCTTCCTGCACGAGGTCGGGCCGGGGGCTGCCGACCGCTCCTACGGTATCCAGGTGGCGCGCCTCGCCGGCCTGCCTGCCTCGGTGGTAGCGCGCGCCCGCGACGTTCTGACGCGGCTTGAAGATGCGGACCGCAAGAATCCGGCAAGCCAGCTCATCGATGATCTGCCGCTCTTCCAGGTGGCGGTCCGCCGGGAGGAGGCGAGCGGGCGGCGCGAACCCTCCAAGGTCGAGGAGCGGCTGAAAACGCTCGATCTCGACGATCTGACGCCACGAGCCGCTCTCGACGTGCTCTATGAATTGAAGAAAAATCTGACCAAGGCCGGCTGACCGAAGGCGACTTCCAAGGACAAAAGCATGCATCTCGAAAATCTTCTCGCCGAAGTCCGTATCCTGGCAGAGCGCTTTTCCCCGATCGCCGCGCGCGGCAAGATCTGCGGTGAAGGCGAGGCGCCGGATTGCGAGTCTGACCGCGGTCTTCTCAGCATCACCTTGTCGTGCAGCCGCATTTCCGACATCTGTTCGAGCATCGCCAAGGCCGGCTATTGGGAATGTGAGCGCGAAATGGTGACGCAGATCGGTGCTCAATCGCGAAACATACTATATAGCTTGAATGAGCTCAGGCGGACGCTTGAGATGCCGAGGCCCTAAAACTGCCGATTTCTGCGTCGATTGCCTGTGTCAATCGCCGGGCAAAGAGGCTATAGCGCATGCAGACGAAAAGACAGGCGCGCCGGCGGTGGCCCGCCGCCAAAGAACAGGAATCCGGTCGGCAGAGCATGGAAATGCATGACATCGATTTTCCGGCTATTCTCGACGTTCCCTCGCTGAGAGCGGAATGCGAGGCTCTTGCCAAGCGTAATCTGGATAAGAACGAAGAGCGGTCCGCTCTGCTTGCTCTATTGAAGAAGGCAAGCCAGGAGGGACGCGAAGAGGCGCGCCGCCTGCTGGCCTTCCAGGGCAGCGGGCTAGATTGCGCCCACCGCATTTCCTGGCTGCAGGACCAGATCATCACGGTTATCTACGATTTCACCGTCCATCACGTTTTTCCGAAGCGAGCCGGTAGCTTCTCCGTCACGGCCGTCGGCGGTTATGGCCGCGATACGCTGGCGCCCGGCTCGGATATCGACCTTCTTTTCCTGTTCCAGCCGAAGCCGGACAGCGAGACGCACAAGGCGGTCGAGTTCATTCTCTATATGCTCTGGGACATGGGCTTCAAAGTCGGCCACGCCACGCGCACGGTCGAGGAATGCATCCGCGAGGCCAAGTCCGATATGACGGTGCGCACCGCGGTTCTCGAAACCCGCTATATCTGCGGTAACGAGCCGTTGACGCGGGAGCTGCAGGCGCGTTTCGACAAGGAAATCGTCACCAATACCGGCCCGGAATTCATTGCCGCCAAGCTCGCCGAGCGCGACGAGCGCCACAGAAAGGCGGGCGATACCCGCTATCTGGTCGAGCCGAACGTCAAGGAAGGCAAGGGCGGCCTGCGCGACCTGCACACGCTGTTCTGGATCTCCAAATATTACTATCACGTCCGCGATCCGGTCGAATTGGTGAAGCTCGGCGTGCTCTCGAAGCAGGAATACCGCCTCTTCGAGAAGGCGGAGGATTTCCTCTGGGCCGTGCGCTGCCACATGCATTTCCTGACCGGCAAGGCGGAAGAACGGCTTTCCTTCGATATTCAGCGCGATATCGCGGCGGCACTCGATTATCACGCTCGCCCTGGCCTTTCGGCGGTCGAGCGCTTCATGAAGCACTATTTCCTTGTCGCCAAAGATGTCGGCGATCTCACCCGCATCCTCTGCGCAGCGCTCGAGGATCAGCAGGCAAAGGCGACGCCGGGGCTTACCGGCGTCATCAGCCGCTTTGCCAATCGCTCGCGCAAGATCCCCGGCACCGTCGAATTCGTCGAGGATCGCGGCCGCATCGCGCTTGCCAATCCCGATGTATTCAAGCGCGATCCTGTGAGCCTCATCAGGCTGTTCTTCGTCGCCGACATCAACGGCCTGGAATTCCATCCGGATGCGCTGAAGCGCGTCACGCGCTCGCTGAACCTGATTGATAACGATCTGCGCGAGAACGAGGAGGCGAACCGGCTCTTCCTCTCCATCCTTACCTCCAAACGCGATCCGGCGCTGATCCTGCGCCGCATGAACGAGGCCGGCGTGCTCGGCCGCTTCATTCCGGAATTCGGCAAGATCGTCTCGATGATGCAGTTCAACATGTATCATCACTATACTGTGGACGAGCATCTGATCCGCGCCGTCGAGGTGCTGTCCGAGATCGACAAGGGCAAGGCCGAGGATATCCATCCGCTGACCAACAAGCTGATGCCCAGCATCGAAGATCGTGACGCCCTCTATGTCGCCGTGCTCCTGCACGATATCGCCAAGGGCCGCGAGGAGGATCACTCGGAAGCCGGCGCCAAGGTGGCGCGCAAGCTCTGCCCGCGCTTCGGCCTTTCGCCGAAACAGACCGAGCTTGTGGTATGGCTGATCGCCGAGCATCTGACCATGTCGATGGTCGCCCAGACGCGTGACCTGACCGATCGTAAGACGATCATCGATTTCGCCGACCGGGTTCAGTCGCTCGACCGTTTGAAGATGTTGCTGATCCTGACTGTCTGCGACATCCGCGCCGTCGGCCCGGGCGTCTGGAACGGCTGGAAAGGCCAGCTGCTGCGCACCCTCTATTACGAGACCGAGCTTCTGCTGGCCGGCGGCTTCTCGGAAGTGTCGCGCAAGGAGCGGGCGGAAGCCGCAGCCGCAGCGCTCGAACAGGCGCTTGCGGACTGGAGCGCGAAGGAGCGCAAGGCTTACGTCAAGCTGCACTACCAGCCTTATCTGCTGTCCGTGCCGCTGGAGGATCAGATCCGCCATACGCAGTTCATGCGCCAGTCGGACAAGGCAGGCAAGGTGCTCGCCACCATGGTGCGCACCGACAGCTTCCACGCCATCACCGAGATCACCGTGCTCTCGCCCGACCATCCGCGTCTGTTGACCGTAATTGCCGGCGCTTGTGCGGCCGCCGGCGCCAATATCGCCGATGCGCAGATCTTCACGACCGCCGACGGCCGCGCCCTCGACACCATCCATGTCAGCCGCGAATTTCCCGACGATGCCGATGAGCTGCGCCGTGCCGGCACCATCGGCAAGATGATCGAAGACGTGCTTGCCGGCCGCAAGCGGTTGCCGGAAGTCATTGCGACGCGGACGAAGAATCGCCGCAAGAACAAGGCCTTCGTCATCCCGCCGTCGGTCATCATCTCCAACAGCCTGTCCAACAAGTTCACGGTCATCGAGGTCGAATGCCTCGACCGCACCGGCCTGCTGTCGGAGATAACGGCTGTCCTCTCGGATCTGTCGCTCGATATCCAGTCGGCCCGCATCACCACGTTCGGCGAGAAGGTCATCGACACCTTCTACGTCACCGATCTGGTCGGACAGAAGATCTCCAACGAGAACAAGCGAGCCAACATTACCGCACGCCTGAAGGCCGTCATGGCGGGTGAGGAGGACGAGATGCGCGAACGCATGCCGTCCGGCATCATCGCGCCTGCAGCCACGCGCGCTGTTGCCGTCGAAAATCCAGATACTGAAAAGAAAGCCGGTTCAGCCGTATGAGCCTAGTCAAGAAATTCATCACGGTCGGTGGCGCGACGCTTGGCAGCCGCATCTTCGGCTTTGCCCGCGAGACGCTGATGGCCGCGGCCCTCGGCACCGGCCCGATGGCCGACGTGTTCTACGCTGCCTTCCGCTTTCCGAATCTCTTCCGCCGCCTGTTTGCCGAGGGCGCTTTCAACGCCGCCTTCGTGCCGCTCTTTGCCAAGGAGATCGAGGCGAACGGTATCGAGGGCGCGAAACGCTTCTCCGAGGAAGTGTTCGGCGTTCTCTTCTCGGTCCTGTTCCTGATCACCGTCGTCATGGAACTGGGTATGCCGCTGATCGTGCGCTGGATCATCGCGCCCGGCTTTGCCGACGATCCCGACAAATTCGCGATCACGGTGCGCATGGCCGCCGTGATGTTCCCCTATCTCATGTGTATGTCGCTGACGGCGATGATGAGCGGCATGCTGAACTCGCTGCATCATTTCTTCGCGGCAGCGGTGGCGCCCGTCTTCCTTAACGTCGTGATGATCGGCGCGCTGTTCTATTCGCTCTATTTCGGCGCGGTGCCGCTGCAGACCGCCTGGTATCTCTCCTGGGGCGTGCTTGTCGCCGGTATCCTGCAATTGCTCGTCGTCTATATCGGCGTGCGTTTTGCCGGCATCAGTATCGGCTTCCGCTGGCCGCGTTTCACGCCGAACGTCAAGCGGCTCTTGATCCTCGCCATTCCGGCCGCTGTCACCGGCGGCATCACCCAGATCAACCAGATGATCGGCCAGGCGATCGCCTCCAGCCGCGAAGGCGCGATCGCCGCCCTGCAATATGCCGACCGCATCTATCAGCTGCCGCTCGGCGTCGTCGGTGTCGCCGTCGGCGTCGTCCTGCTACCGGAGCTGGCGCGCGCCTTGAAATCAGGTCATCTGAAAGAAGCCGGCAATCTGCAGAACCGCTCGATCGAGTTCGTGCTGTTCCTGACCTTGCCGGCCGCCATGGCGCTCTGGGTTCTCTCCGACGATATCATTCGCGTGCTCTACGAACGCCGCGCCTTTCATCAGGAAAACACCGTCATTGTCGGCTCGATCCTGGCGATTTATGGCCTGGGCTTGCCGGCCTTCGTACTGATCAAGGCGCTGCAGCCGGGCTTCTATGCCCGCGAGGACACCAAGACCCCGATGCGGTTCTCCGGCGTTGCCGTTGCCGTCAATTGCGCGATCGCGCTCAGCCTCTTTCCTTATTTGGGTGCTCCGGGCATCGCCGTTGCCGAAGCGACGGCCGGCTGGATCAGCACCGTGCTGCTCTTCACCACGTTGCTGCGCCGGGGTCATCTGGCCTGGGAATGGGCCCTTGCCCGCCGCGCCGCCCTCCTGCTCGTTTCAGCCGGCGTCATGACCGGAGTGATCATCTATCTCCAGCACCGCTGGGGCGCATATCTGGCTTCGGGCACGTCGCTTTTGACCAAGGTAAGCACGCTCGGCTTGCTGATCGCGATTTCCATGCTGGTCTATTTTGCGGTCTCCTTCCTGATCGGCGGCGCCGATCTCGGCATGATCCGCCGCAATATCAACCGCAAGCGTCCGACTGCAGCTGCAACGGATGCGAAGGCGGTGAATGGGGAATAACAAGGCTCCTTCGCCCCGCAATGCGGGGAGAAGGTGGCTTGGCGCGATCGAGCGGAGTGAAATTGCGACAAGTCGGATGAAGGGCCTTCACTGATGCCTCCGCAGAATTAAAGTATGCAGGCGCCGCCATTTTAATGACTGGCCAAGATAGTCTGCATAGGCCGACGTTTGTGCGTGGCCCTCACCCTAGCCCTCTCCCCGCAAGCGGGGCGAGGGGACGATTTTGCCAGATGCGGAGTCCTTCCATGTCTCAATCTCTCTTCCTCGTCGCCCTTGTCGTCGATGATTACGACCGCGCAAAAGCCTTCTACTGCGATATCCTCGGCTTCGACTGCTTGCAGGACGAAGTGCAACCGGAGGGCAAGCGCTGGGTCGTCATTAAGCCGAAAAGCACAGAGGGCGCTGCGCTACTGCTTGCCCAAGCCGCAAGCGACAGCCAGCGCGCTGCGATCGGCAATCAGACCGGCGGCCGCGTCGGCTTCTTCCTCAAGACCGACGATTTCGGCCGCGATCATGCCGCGTTGCTTGCCAAGGGCGTCGAGTTCCGGGAAGAGCCCCGCCACATGGTCTATGGCACCGTGGCGGTCTTCGCCGATCCCTACGGCAACACCTGGGATCTGATCCAGCATTCTTCGTGAGGCATGATCCTGAAAACTGTGCAGCGGTTTTCGAGCAGGATCACACAAGATCGAATCCGCGACATAGCCTCTTGATCCCAGCCTGTCCGCCGTGCATAAGCCGCTCGAAACCAAGGGTCGAGCGTCGCTCGCCCGGGCCCTCCACAAGCCTTTCGAGGACGACATGACCGAATTCAAGCCGCTCGTATTCTCCGGCGTTCAGCCCACAGGCAATCTTCACCTCGGCAATTATCTCGGCGCGATCCGCAAGTTCGTGGCCCTGCAGGCCAACAACGACTGCATCTACTGCGTCGTCGACATGCATGCGCTGACGGCTCAGCTCGTCCATGACGACATGCCGAACCAGACGCGCTCGATCACCGCGGCCTTCCTTGCCGCCGGCATCGACCCGGAAAAGCATATCGTCTTCAACCAGTCGGCCGTGCCGGGGCACGCCGAGCTTGCCTGGATCTTCAACTGCGTCGCCCGCATTGGCTGGATGAACCGCATGACGCAGTTCAAGGACAAGGCCGGCAAGGACCGCGAGCAGGCTTCCCTCGGCCTTTACGCCTATCCGAGCCTGATGGCCGCCGATATTCTGCTCTATCGCGCCACGCATGTTCCTGTTGGAGACGACCAGAAGCAGCATCTCGAGCTGACCCGCGACATCGCCATGAAGTTCAATCTGGACTACATGGAGCATATTCGCCGCACGGGTTACGGCATCGAGATCACCGTCGGCGACGAGCCGGTGCATGCCTATTTCCCGATGGTCGAGCCGCTGATCGATGGCCCGGCGCCGCGCGTCATGTCGCTGCGTGACGGCACGAAGAAGATGTCGAAATCCGACGCTTCCGACCTATCGCGCATCAACCTGCTAGACGACGAGGAAAACATCTCGAAGAAGATCCGCAAGGCCAAGACCGATCCGGATGGCTTGCCGAGCGAAATCGCCGGTCTCGCCGGTCGCCCCGAAGCCGAAAATCTGGTCGGCATCTATGCAGCACTTGCCGACAAGTCGCGGTCGGAAGTTCTGTCCGAATTTGGCGGCCAGCAGTTCTCGGTCTTCAAGCCGGCGCTGGTCGATCTTGCCGTGCACGCGCTATCGCCGATCACGGCGGAAATGCGCCGCCTCATGGCCGATCCCGGCCATATCGACGCCGTGCTGCGCGATGGCAGCGCCCGCGCCCGCGCTCGTGCCGACGTGACGATGAAGCAGGTTCGCGACATTATCGGCTTTCTCTATTGATGATGTCGTAATGCAGGGCTCCCGCGTGAAAACGGGGGCTTGCAAAACGCCGTTTTCGGGTGTCAGAGTCGCTCCATGGTATCCACACGACTTTCACGGCTCGAAGGCCATCGCCGCAAGTTCATGGCGGTCATCGATGGCACACCCGAATGCCAGCGCGCCGTCCACTATGCCGGCCGGCGCGCCAAGAATTCCAATGGCGGCCTCGTGCTGCTCTATGTGATTCCCGAGGGCGATTTCCAGCAATGGCTCGGCGTCGAGGAGATCATGCGGGCGGAAGCGCGCGAGGAGGCCGAAGCGGCAACCGCCAAGGCCGCCCAGAGCGTCCGCGAGAATGTCGGCATCGATGCGGAAATCGTCATCCGCGAGGGATCATCAGCCGAGCAGATCAATGCGGTGATCGAAGAGGATCGGGACATCGCACTGCTCGTTCTCGCCGCAGGGTCTGCCAAGGAAGGGCCGGGTCCGCTGGTTTCGTCGATCGCCGGCCGCGCGGCCGCCTTTCCGATCCCGGTAACGGTGCTGCCGGATACGCTGACGAACGAGGAAATCGACGCGCTCAGCTGATGCCAGGCGACCATTTCTTGAGAATCATTCTCTTGAATTGAGTGGTCAAAAGGCCTATCTCTTTTGAAATATTCTAAAGTTGGGACCGGGTTTGTGCCCGCCGCATGGAGATCAAGATGTTCATTCAGACCGAAGCGACACCGAACCCCGCGACCTTGAAGTTCCTGCCGGGCAAGGTGGTGATGGAAAGCGGCACGGCCGAGTTCCGCAGCGCCGAGGAAGCCGAGGCTTCGCCGCTCGCTGCCCGTCTCTTCGAGATTCCGGGCGTGATCGGCGTCTATTTCGGCTATGATTTCATCTCCGTTTCCAAGGAAAATCAGGAGTGGCAGCATTTGAAGCCCGCCATCCTCGGTTCGATCATGGAGCATTTCATGTCCGGCAAGCCCGTTATGGGCTCGACCTCGGTTTTGTCCGAAGTGCGGGATGCCGGCGGCGAATTCTTCGATGAAGGCGATGAGGCCATCGTGCTGACCATCAAGGAACTGCTCGATACCCGCGTGCGTCCTGCCGTTGCCCAGGATGGCGGCGACATCACCTTCCGCGGCTTCCGCGATGGCAAGGTCTATCTCAATATGAAGGGATCCTGCGCCGGCTGCCCGTCTTCGACGGCAACGCTGAAGCATGGAGTGCAGAACCTCCTGCGCCACTTCGTTCCGGAAGTGCAGGAAGTCGAAGCCGTCTGAGCATGATCTCAAGGGGCGCCCAGCGGTTTTGGATGGGATCATGCCGAGACACCCGCTGGAGCCCAGGGGCGTTCGAAGATAAAAATATCCGCGTTGCAGGCGCGGCTTTTCGGAATTGTTAACATGATCGTACTGGCGCTCGACACGGCAGGTGTGGATTGCGCTGCCGCTGTGTATGATAGCGGCAGTGATTCTGTGATGGGGGAGGTCACGGAAACGATCGGACGGGGGCATGCCGAGCATTTGATGCACGTTGTCGACGAAGCGCTGGCGAAAGCCAGGACGACGCTTTCGGCGATCGAACGTGTCGTCGTGACCGTCGGTCCCGGTTCCTTCACCGGCATCCGCATCGGCGTCGCAGCCGCGCGCGGTTTTGCTCTCTCCCTCAATGTTCCTGCGGTTGGCGTCACGACCCTCGAGGTCATGGCGGCAACAGCGCGAGCGCAGAATCCGGGCAAGTCGGTTCTGGCTGCCATCGATGCCAAGCGCGAGGAGATTTATCTCCAGAGCTTCGATGCCGATGGCAACCCGCTGGACGAGGCTCGGGCCGTGACGATCGACGAAGCGCGGACAATTGCTAGCGCCTTCGACGGCATCGTCACAGGAACGGCTGTCGCCCGGTTGAGCGACGCGCCGCCGGCGGAGCGGCCCGACGCATTTCCGATTGCCATCGTCGCCCGGCTGGGCGCTGGCAAGCCTGTCAGCGAAAAGCCGAAGCCGCTTTATCTTCGCGGACCCGACGCCAGACCGCAGGCCGGATACGCAGTTGCCAGGCAATAGAAATGCTCGAATCCTATCTGACTCTGAAAGCCGAATACGAAATCATCCCAATGGAGCTGAAGGATTGCGTCGAAGTGGCGCTCCTGCACGGCGAACGATTTCCGCGCGTTTGGGATGAGACCGAATTTCAGGATCTCCTCTCGCAGGAGACGACCTTCGGCTTCGTCGCCCGCCAGACCAATGCCATCCTGAAAAAAGCGCTTCCCGGCTTCGTGCTGGCACGGCAAGTGGCAGGCGAGGGTGAGATCCTGACGATTGCCGTCAATGCCAAGCTCGGCCGCTCCGGTCTCGGATGGCGACTGATGCAGGCGGCCCTCCGCGAGACTCGCGATCGCGGCGGTGAAACCATGTTCCTGGAGGTCGATGGCGGCAATCAGCCGGCGCTTGGCCTCTATCGAAAGCTGGGTTTCGAGACGGTCGGCGAGCGCAAGGCCTATTACGTCAGCGATAATGGCGCGAAGTCGACGGCGCTTGTCATGCGGCGCGTTCTTCGTTAGTCCGTTGTCAAAGTCCAAATAGACCGAAGACAGCAATTGATGGATGACGCCGTAAAATCCCTCGAGGAACTTTGCGCCGAGCGCGGCATGCGCATGACAGAGCAGCGCCGGGTCATCGCGCGCATTATCGAGACATCAGAGGATCACCCGGATGTCGAGGAGCTCTATCGCCGCTCCGTGCTGGTGGACGCGAAAATCTCGATCTCGACTGTGTACCGCACCGTGAAGCTGTTCGAGGATGCCGGGCTGCTCGCCCGCCATGATTTCCGCGATGGACGCTCCCGCTATGAAACGGTCCCCGAAGAGCATCACGATCACCTGATCGACCTGAAAAGCGGCGAAGTGATCGAATTTCACTCGCCGGAAATCGAGGCTTTGCAGGAGCGTATTGCCCGCGAACACGGCTTCAAACTCGTCGACCACCGGCTGGAGCTTTACGGCATCCCGCTGAAGAAGGACGAAGCTTGACGTGAAGGCTGTCATGCAGGAGCAAATGATTTGATGACCTGGCTGCGCATCGGCTGTGCTGCCGCGGTCATCTGTGTCGTCAGCGCCGTGATGCTGCCGCTGCAGATCCTCTGCCTGCGCTTCGATTGGAGGCTGAGGCGCTACCTGCCGCGCTACTGGCATCGTATCGTCTGCTATTGGCTTGGCGTGCGCATTCATGTGGTCGGCAAGATGGAGACGAGCCGACCATTGATGCTGGCTTCCAACCATTCGTCCTGGCTCGATATTCTCGTCCTCTCGGCGGTGGCCGACGTCTCCTTCATCGCCAAGTCGGAAGTGCGGGATTGGCCGATCTTCGGTCAGTTCGCGCAGTGGCAGAAGAGCGTGTTCGTCGAGCGCGAGCAGAAGCGCAAGACGGGCGAGCAGGTGAACGAGATCGCCGATCGCATGGCTGATGGCGAAATCATGGTGCTGTTTCCGGAGGGAACCACCTCGGACGGCAATCGGCTTCTGGAGGTCAAGTCCTCGCTCTTTGGCGCCGCTGCGGCAGCCCTTCCGAAGGCGCCGGATGCCGTCGTGCATGTCCAGCCGGTTGCGGTCGTCTATACCCGCGTTCATGGCACGCCCATGGGCCGCTATTATCGCCCGCTCACGGCATGGCCCGGCGATATCGAGCTCGCGCCGCACCTGAAGGGCATCGCCCAATGCGGTGCCATCGATGTCGATGTCTGCTTCGGTGAGGCCGTGGATTATCGCGCCGGCACCAACCGCAAGGAAGTCAGTGTCACCATTGCGCGGCGTATCCGCGCGATGCTCGCCAGCCGCCTGCTCGGCCGCGAGATCGCTTGATTTCCAGGTGATTTCAACTTTTTCATTTTCTCCGAAAGCAAAAGCCACTACATAGCGGCCCATGACCAAGGACAGCCTGACCCTCGACGCCCCGGCGACCGACGCTTTGCAGCTCGGCTCCCGCGACGGCTCCAACAGCCGCAAGGTCTTCATCAAGACCTACGGCTGCCAGATGAACGTCTATGATTCCACGCGGATGAGCGATGCGCTCTCCCGCGATGGCTATGAGCCAACCGAGGATATGGAGGAGGCAGATCTCGTCCTGCTGAACACCTGTCACATCCGCGAGAAGGCGGCGGAAAAGGTCTATTCCGCGCTTGGTCGCCTGCGCGAGATGAAGAAGCGCAAGGCTGCCGACGGTCGCGAGATGATGATCGGCGTCACCGGCTGTGTCGCCCAGGCCGAAGGCGAGGAGATTCTTCGCCGCGCGCCCGCTGTCGATGTCGTCATCGGCCCGCAGACCTATCATCGCCTGCCGGACGCGCTTCGTCGCGCCAAGCAGGGCCAGCGCGTCGTCGATACGGAATATGCGATCGAGGACAAGTTCGAACATCTGCCCATTGCCGAGAAGACGAAGATCCGCGCGCGCGGCGTCACCGCCTTTCTGACGGTGCAGGAAGGGTGTGACAAGTTCTGTACTTTCTGCGTGGTTCCTTATACGCGCGGCTCCGAAGTCTCCCGTCCGGTCTCCCAGATCGTCGAGGAGGCCGAAAAACTTGTGGATGGCGGTGTGCGCGAAATCACGCTGCTCGGCCAGAATGTCAACGCCTGGCATGGCGCTGGTCCTGCTGGCGAAGCCTGGAGCTTGGGCGATCTTCTCTACCGCCTGGCCGAGATCCCCGGTCTTGCTCGTTTGCGTTACACGACCAGCCACCCGCGCGACATGGATGATCGCCTGATCGGTGCGCACCGTGATCTGCGCACGCTGATGCCCTATCTGCATCTGCCCGTTCAGGCCGGTTCGGACCGGATTCTGAAGGCGATGAACAGGCGGCACACAGCCGCGGAATACCTCACGCTCATCGAGAAAATCCGCACCGCACGGCCGGATATCGCCCTTTCGGGCGATTTCATCGTCGGCTTCCCGGGGGAGACAGATCAGGATTTTGAGGATACACTCAAGCTGATCGAGGAGGTGAATTATGCACAGGCCTTCTCGTTCAAATATTCCACGCGGCCGGGTACGCCCGGCGCGGAATTGAAGGACCAGGTGCCCGAAGAGGTCAAAACCAAGCGGTTGGAACGGTTGCAGGCGCTGTTGCTAAGGCAGCAGCATGCGTTTGCCGAGGCCTGCGTGGGCAAAACAGTGGATATCCTTCTGGAAAAGCCGGGCCGCATGCCTGGCCAGTTGATTGGACGCTCTCCCTGGCTGCAATCTGTGAATGTTGATGCAAAAGCATCGCAAATCGGTGACATTATTAACGTACGAATCACCGGAACTAGCACCAACAGCCTGTTTGCTGATTTGCTCTAGGTTCCGGACCGGCACAAGGAGCCACACCGCTTGAACGGACAGGAATTGGTTTCTTCTTCATCGCGCCAGCCCCGCACCGCGAGCGACGCAAATCACTTCATCTTGACGTTCGAAAATAATCGGTTCGCCAGCGAGCTGTTCGGTCAGTTCGATCAGAACTTGAAGCTGCTTGAGGAGCGCCTCGGCATCGATGCCAGAGCTCGCGGCAACTCGGTCGTCATAACAGGCGATGTGCCAGCCACCAATCAGGCGCGCCGGACGCTCGATTATCTCTATGACAAGCTGCAAAAAGGCGGCAATGTAGAGCGTTCCGATGTAGAAGGCGCGATCCGCATGGCGGTTGCCGCCGATGACCAGTTGACGCTGCCGACCATGGAGAGAAAAGCCAAGTTGACGATGGCGCAGATTTCGACGCGCAAGAAGACGATCATTGCGCGCACGCCGACGCAGGATGCCTATATGCGGGCGCTTGAGCGGTCCGAAATGGTCTTCGGTGTCGGCCCGGCCGGTACCGGCAAGACCTATCTCGCCGTCGCGCACGCCGCCCAGCTTCTGGAACGCGGTGCGGTCGAGAAGATCATCCTGTCGCGCCCGGCCGTCGAAGCCGGAGAGCGCCTCGGCTTCCTGCCCGGCGACATGAAGGAAAAGGTCGATCCCTATCTGCGTCCGCTCTATGACGCGCTCTACGACATGATGCCGGGCGACAAGGTCGAACGTGCCATCACCGCCGGCGTCATCGAGATCGCGCCGCTCGCTTTCATGCGTGGCCGCACGCTCGCCAACGCCGCCGTCATCCTCGACGAGGCGCAGAACACGACATCCATGCAGATGAAGATGTTCCTGACCCGTCTCGGCGAGAATTCGCGGATGATCATCACCGGCGATCCGAGCCAGATCGACTTGCCGCGCGGCGTCAAGTCGGGGCTGGTCGAGGCGCTGCAGCTGCTGAACGGCGTCGAGGGCGTCACCATCGTCCGCTTCAAGGATACCGATGTCGTCCGTCATCCTCTGGTGGCGCGCATCGTCCGGGCCTACGATTCCACCTATGCCGCCCAGGCAGAGGAAAGCGCACCGCAGATCTGATCTGCGGTGCGGAAACCTATGACCGAACTCGACATACAGATTAGCTTAGAGGAGGGCGATTGGCCCTCCGAAGAGGAATTGCAGTCGCTCGCCGAGCGCGTGCTGGGCAAGGCTGCAGCCTATCTGAAGAAGCACGAGAAGCAGCCTTTTCCGAAAATGGCGCCGGAATTGTCGCTGGTGTTTACCGACGACGCTTCGATCCGCGAGATCAATGCGGAATGGCGCTCGCAGGACAAGGCGACGAATGTACTTTCGTTCCCCGCCTTTCCGCTGGAGCCCGGCGGCAAGCCCGGCCCTATGCTCGGCGATATCATCATCGCCAGAGAGACGGTGGAGCGTGAAGCCGCCGATCTCGAAAAGAGTTTTGACGACCATCTGACCCATTTGATGGTGCATGGTTTCTTGCATCTCTTCGGCTACGATCATATGAATAATAGCGAAGCTGAAAGAATGGAGGGGCTGGAGACTCGCATTTTGGCGGAGCTTGGCCTATCTGATCCCTATGCGGGACAGGACCCCATTTGATTTGAACCCTGTCTGACCAGGAACAATGAGCGACTTTACGACAAGACCGGCCCCTGAGGCCAAAGATGGAGCCGATGTGGCCTCCTCCGATGAGGCTGGCAGTAGTAGCACCGGCAAGCGATCTCAATCTTCATTTTGGGCGCGTGCAGCGCGTATTCTTCGCCCGGCGCAGGGCGCCGCGCGGTTGCGTGAGGATCTCGCCGACGCGTTGATGACCAACGCCGCCGATGACGATGCCTTCTCCCCGGATGAGCGGGCAATGCTGCACAACATCCTGCGCTTCCGCGAGGTGCGCGTCGAGGATGTCATGGTGCCGCGCGCCGACATCGAGGCCGTGGACCAGAACATCACTATCGGCGAGCTGATGATCCTGTTCGAGGAAAGCGGCCGCTCGCGCATGCCTGTTTACGCCGACACACTGGATGATCCGCGCGGCATGGTCCATATCCGCGACCTCCTGTCCTTTGTCGCCAAGCAGGCCCGCAACAAGCGGCGCGCCGGCAGTGCCAAGACGGCCGCCGCTGCGACGACGGGTGCCACCACCGAGAAGGCGCCACGCTCCGCCAAGCCGAATTTCGATCTTTCGCGCGTCGATCTGCAGAAGACGCTGGCCGAGGCCGGCATCATCCGCAAGATCCTGTTCGTTCCGCCCTCGATGCTCGCCTCCGACCTCCTACGCCGTATGCAGGTCAACCGCACGCAGATGGCGCTTGTTATCGACGAGTATGGCGGCACGGACGGCCTGGCCTCGCATGAGGATATCGTCGAAATGGTCGTCGGTGACATCGACGACGAGCACGATGACGACGAGGTGATGTTCAAGCGCGTCTCCGAAGATGTCTTCGTTGCCGATGCCCGTGTCGAGCTGGAAGAGATCGCCGCGGCGATCGGCCCGGATTTCGACATCAGCGAGCAGGTGGACGAGGTGGACACGCTTGGCGGCCTGATCTTCTCGGCGCTTGGCCGCATTCCCGTGCGCGGCGAGCTCGTGCAGGCGCTGCCGGGCTTCGAGTTCCATATCCTCGATGCCGATCCGCGCCGCATCAAGCGGGTGCGCATCACCCGCAAGCGGCATGCTGTGCGTCGAAGGCCGGCAAAGGCTGAAGGCGAGAGCGGCACGCCGGAGCGCGGCTTGTCGTCACCGGATGCAATTGCTGAGGAAACTCCAATCGAGCGCAACGCCGCCGGCCAATAAGTTCCGCTTCGGCGGGACAAACCGGCAATTCTTTGAAAGACTGCCGCCAGTTGATTCGCAGTTGGACGGAGCTGGCGCATGGAATGGCTTTCGGGCAGGGTGATCCTCGTCTGGGGTTTAAAACGTGCGTTGCTTGCGATTTTGGCCGGTGCCGTCGGCGTGCTGGCGCTGCCGCCCTTCGGCTTTTTTGCGGCGATGTTCATCTCCTTCACGCTGCTCGTCTGGCTGCTCGATGGCGTCGCTGCCAGTCCCGATAGCGGGCTTCTCGGCCGGCTGTGGCCGGCCTTCTTCACGGGCTGGCTGTTCGGCTTCGGCTATTTCGTCGCCGGCCTATGGTGGCTCGGTCATGCGCTGCTGATCGATGCCGAAGAGTTTGCCTGGGCCTTGCCGCTGGCAATCTTCGGCCTGCCGGCCTTCCTGGCGATTTTCTACGGCGTGGCGACAGTGCTCGCCCGCATCCTGTGGTCCGACGGGATGGGCCGTATCGCGGCGCTCGCTTTCAGCTTCGGCATCCTCGAATGGCTGCGCAGCTTTCTCTTCACCGGCTTTCCCTGGAATGCCATCGGCTACGGCGCCATGCCCGTTCCGCTGATGATGCAGTCGGCGCATCTGATCGGCGTGCTCGGGGTGACGGTGCTTGCCGTCTTCGTCTTCGCCGCGCCGGCCTTGCTCGGCACGCGCCAGGGGCGGGTGCCCGGGATCGGGCTTGCTGTCATGATCGCCGCCGCCCATTTCGGCTATGGCTATTATGCGCTGAACCTGCCGGATACGCCGGCGGCGAGCGGCAAGGTGACCCCCGTCGTGCGCATCGTCCAGCCGTCCATCGACCAGGAAGCGAAGATGGACACGGATGCGGATCGCACCGCCATCTTCGACAAGCATCTGGCGCTCTCCGTGCAGCCGTCTGCAAATGGCGGCAAGCGCCCCGATATCATCGTCTGGCCCGAGACGGCCGTCCCGTTCATCCTCACAGACAACAGGGATGCGCTCGCTCGCATCGCCGATCAGCTGGAGGACGATCAGGTCCTGATCACAGGCGCCGTTCGTGTCGAGGATATGGGCCCTGGCGCCGCGCCGCGCTACTACAATTCGATCTACGTCGTCGATGGTCGCGGCCAGATCCTCGACGCCTCGGACAAGACCCATCTCGTGCCCTTCGGCGAATATGTGCCCTTCGAGCATATACTGAGTTATCTCGGCATCGAGAATGTCGTGGAACTGCCGGGAGGGTTTTCCGCGGCCACCAAGCGGCAGCTGTTGGCCATGCCTGACGGTATCAAACTCTACCCGCTGATCTGCTACGAGATCATCTTTCCGAACGAGATGACGCCGGAAATCCGGCAAGCCGACGCGATCCTGAACGTGACGAACGACGGCTGGTTTGGAGATACGCCAGGCCCTTATCAGCACTTCCTGCAGGCAAGGGTGAGGGCAGTCGAACAAGGGCTTCCTCTGATTCGCAGCGCCAATACGGGCATCTCAGCCTTCGTCGATCCGCATGGCCGGGTGATCTCCGGAATCGGCTATAATCAGGAGGGATTTATCGACACGACTTTAAGTGGTGCAACTGTGTCGAGCGTCGATGATAAAGCCCGGAAAACATACTTTTGGTTGATTGTCGGTCTGGTCGGCATGGTCGCCGCCATTTCACGCATGGGTTTTATTCCAAGGGTGAATTGACCAAAAAACCCTAAAATTGCATAGTGCTGGCTATCCGCCTTTTGAACGTAGACTGGAGGCCTTGGGGGCGTCGGCTGCAACGTGGCGTTATAGGGGTGGAGAAGGGTACCGGGTGGCAGGTCCTGAATTCAACCTATGTTAGGGTAAAATGATGATTGAAAACAAAAAGAAGCCGAACCCCATCGACATTCATGTCGGTAGCCGCATACGCCTCCGCCGCACGATGCTTGGCATGAGCCAGGAGAAACTCGGCGAAAGCCTTGGAATCACGTTTCAGCAAATCCAGAAATACGAAAAGGGCACCAACCGCGTTGGCGCCAGCCGCCTCCAGAATATCTCCAGCATTCTCAATGTCCCGGTCTCTTTCTTCTTCGAAGACGCTCCGGGCGAGCATACGGCTACTGCGGGGGGCATGGCCGAAGCATCCAGTTCTAATTATGTCGTCGATTTCCTGTCCTCTTCGGAAGGGCTGCAGCTCAATCGCGCCTTCGTGAAGATTTCCGACGGCAAGGTCCGGCGCAAGGTGGTCGAGCTGGTCAAGGCGCTTGCCGCCGAGGCGGATGCCGAATAGGCCTTCCGTGACGATACAAACCGAAGAAGCCGGGAGGCGGTCATTTTGGCCGCCTTTTCTGCATTTACGGCAAAATTTTATCACTTCGGCCGGGATATAAAGATATATTTATGTCCTTGTTCGTCTTGTTTTTCGAGGCAGAGACGAATATCAAGAGCGAAGATTTGTTCTTTGAGGGGAATCCCACATGCGCGCGAATTATCTGTTCACGAGTGAGTCCGTTGCCGAAGGTCACCCGGATAAAGTTTGTGACCGCATTTCTGATGAAATCGTCGATCTGGTCTACCGCGAGGCCGCAAAGACCGGCGTGAATCCTTGGGGCGTGCGCATTGCCTGCGAGACCCTTGCCACCACCAACCGTGTCGTCATCGCCGGCGAAGTTCGTCTTCCGCCGAGCCTGATGAAGAAGGACAAGGATGGCAACGACGTCATCAATCCTTCGAAGTTCAAGGCTGCTGCCCGCCGCGCCATCAAGGATATCGGCTACGAACAGGACGGCTTCCACTGGAAGAAGGCGCGCATCGACGTGCTCCTGCACTCGCAGTCTGCCGATATCGCCCAGGGCGTCGACAATGCTGCCGACCAGCAGGGCGACGAAGGTGCCGGCGACCAGGGCATCATGTTCGGCTACGCCTGCCGCGAAACCCCGGATCTCATGCCGGCGCCGATCTACTATTCGCACAAGATCCTGCAGCTGCTCGCAACCGCCCGCAAAAAGGGCGATGGAGACGTTGCCAAGCTCGGCCCGGACGCCAAGAGCCAGGTAACGGTCCGCTACGTCGACGGCCAGCCGTCCGAAGTGACCTCGATCGTGCTGTCCACGCAGCATCTCGACGATAGCTGGGATTCAAACAAGGTTCGCGCCGTTGTCGAACCCTATATCATCGAAGCACTCGGCGACCTGAAGATCGCCTCCGATTGCAAGTGGTACATCAACCCCACTGGTAAGTTCGTCATCGGCGGCCCGGACGGCGACGCCGGCCTGACCGGCCGCAAGATCATCGTTGACACCTACGGCGGCGCAGCTCCGCATGGCGGCGGCGCTTTCTCGGGCAAGGACACGACCAAGGTTGACCGTTCTGCAGCCTATGCCGCCCGCTACCTCGCAAAGAACGTCGTTGCCGCCGGCCTGTCCGATCGCTGCACGATCCAGCTCTCCTACGCCATCGGCGTCGCTCAGCCGCTGTCGATCTATGTCGACCTGCACGGCACGGGCAAGGGCGTAACCGAGGACCAGGTCGAAGCGGCTATCCGCAAGAACATGGACCTCTCGCCGACGGGCATCCGCCGTCACCTCGACCTCAACAAGCCGATTTATGCCAAGACCTCGGCCTATGGCCATTTCGGCCGCAAGGCCGGCCGTGACGGTTCCTTCTCCTGGGAGCGTACCGATCTGGTGAAGGCCCTCAAGGAAGCTGTGAAGGTCAAGGAAGCTGCATGATCGACGTCGAGCGCCGGTCGCGGGCGACGGAAGCATTCTTCGGGCGGCGCAAGGGTAAAGCCTTGCGCGGCCAGCAGGCGGAAACGCTGGAAGCAATGCTGCCGCAATATATCGTCGATCTTTCCGCTCCGGCGCCGCAGCCGCTGAATGATCTCTTCCCCGAGCAGACCGAGCGTCTGCGCTTGGAGATCGGTTTCGGTGGCGGCGAGCATCTGATTCATAGGGCATTGGAACAGCAGGCGACCGGCTTCATCGGCGTCGAGCCCTTCGTCAATTCGATGCAGAAACTGCTTGCGCGCATCGGTGAGACCGGCGCCCGCAATATCCGCGTTTACAACGACGACGCCACCCAACTGCTGGACTGGCTGCCGGATGGCTGCCTGGATCAGATCGATCTGCTCTATCCCGATCCCTGGCCGAAGAAGAAGCACTGGAAGCGCCGTTTCGTTTCGCAGGTCAATCTCACGCGCTTCCATCGCGTGCTGAAGCCGGGCGCGCGCTTCTGCTTCGCATCCGACATCGATACCTATGTCAATTGGACACTGCAGCATTGCCATGCTCATGGTGGCTTCGAATGGACTGCGCGGAATGCTGCCGATTGGCTGACGCCCTACGAGGGTTGGCCGAGCACGCGCTACGAGGCAAAGGCCCGGCGCGAAGGGCGCTCGTCGGCTTATCTGACCTTCAGGAAAATCTGATCGCTTGATTTATGGCTGGAGCAGGTGACTGCTCCTGTCGCATCACCCCGTCAGGACCGCCGCGCAAGGGGCGGTCTGGATCATGCACGCGCGTCGCAATACGGGGCCGTTCGGCGGTCCTTGCGAACGGTGAACCTCACCGTTGAGCGGCACTTCCGGTCAGTGCAGGCTAACCGTCTTCAGTTCGTCTTCGGCAGCACGATAGAACGTGCTGGACCGATTGTCCGTCAGCAGAATTGGTGTGCCATCCGCGCCGAAAAGCGCCCAGAGGTCGACATCCGGATCGATTTCAGGCGCTTCCGGAAAGCAGCGGGAGACCTCGTTCCAGTCCATTTTCCTGATATAGGCTACCTCGCCGGCGCCAATGTCGGCAAGCTCGGATTGGGTCAGGCGGGCGGTGGCTTCTTTCAACAACACCTTCGTACCTCCAGTGTGAGGGACCAACGGCCTAGAGCATGATGCCGAAAAGTGTAAGCGGTTTTCGGGCGACATCATGCTCTAGTTATTTGATTCTAGAGCGGATTCAGATTTTAGGTCGATTCGACCTGAAATCATCCGGCTCTAGTCCGTTGTCCTACTGTGAGACCGAAATGTTAATTTTCTTTACCATGCGGTTCGGTTCCGGCCGAATGAGATCGACTGAGAGCAGGCCATTCTTCAGAATGGCGCCAAGGACTTGCATCCCATCAGCAAGCACGAAGATGCGCTGGAACTGCCGGGCCGCGATGCCGCGATAAAGATAGTCGCGCTCGCTCTGTTCGACCTGGCGCCCGCGGATCAGAAGCTGGTTTTCTTCCGTGCTGACATCGAGCTCATCTTCCGAGAAACCGGCCACAGCAAGCGTGATGCGCAGGCGCTCCGGCTCGCCCGAAAGGCGGTCTGCCTGCATGCGCTCGATATTGTAGGGAGGATAACCGTCACTGGCCTTGGAAATCCGCTCCAGCGTCTTTTCCATAGTGTCGAAGCCCAGAAGCAGCGGGCTGGCAAAGGGAGTCGTCCGGCTCATCGTCTCAAGTCCTTGGGTAACAAGCGACCGTTCCGGACCTGATTTTCAGCACCCGGTTGCCACTAATATGGGAGTACGCGCCTTTGAGTGCAAGGCATGGCGTCTTCGCATTTGCGAGATCGAATCGCGCAGCGAAGAATCGTTTGGTGACATGCTGCCCGAGCGCTTGACAAAGCCGGACCGGACTCGCGACAAAGCCTCTCAATCTGCACCGGAGGAAAGTTACAGACATGACCGAACCCAGAAAAATCATCATCGATACAGACCCTGGTCAGGACGACGCTGCAGCGATCTTTCTCGCCTTCGGCAGTCGCGAGGAAGTCGATGTGCTCGGTATCACGACCGTTGCCGGCAACGTGCCGTTGCGGCTGACGAGCCGCAACGCCCGTATCGTTTGCGAGCTCTGCAATCGTCGCGACGTGAAGGTTTTTGCCGGCGCCGACGCACCGCTCAAGCGCAAGCTGGTCACCGCCGAGCATGTGCATGGCAAGACCGGCCTGGACGGTCCGGAACTGTCCGAACCGACCATGGAACTGCAGCCCGGCCACGCCGTCGATTTCATCATCGACACGCTGCGTAAGGAACCGGAAGGCGCTGTCACGCTTTGCACGCTTGGTCCGCTGACCAATATCGCGACGGCCTTCCAGAAGGCGCCTGACATCATCGGCCGCGTGCGCGAGCTAGTGATGATGGGCGGCGGTTTCTTTGAGGGCGGCAACATCACGCCGGCCGCCGAATTCAACATCTATGTCGATCCGGAGGCGGCGGATGTCGTGTTCCGCTCGGGCGTACCGATCGTCATGATGCCGCTCGATGTCACGCACAAGCTGCTGACGCGCAAGGATCGCGTCGCCCGCATCGCTGCCGTCGGCACGCCGGCCGCCAAGGCCATGGTCGAGATGCTGGAATTCTTCGAGCGCTTCGATATCGAGAAGTACGGCTCGGATGGCGGCCCGCTGCACGACCCGACCGTCATCGCCTATCTGCTGAAGCCCGAGCTCTTCAAGGGCCGCGAGTGCAATGTCGAGATCGAGGTGACATCCGAGTTGACGGTCGGCATGACCGTCGTCGACTGGTGGCATGTCACCGACCGCAAGCACAATGCCAAGGTCATGCGTGATGTCGATGCCGATGGCTTCTTCGCGCTGCTGACGGAACGCTTCGCTCGCATCTGATCGTCTGATACAAATGAAAAGGCCGCCGGATCGCTCCGGCGGCCTTTTCGTAGCTTAAACTAAGCCGGCTCAGAATTCTTCCCAGTCGTCCTGTGCCAGAGCGTTGGCACCGTGCGTCTGCGGCTGAGCCTTGCGCATCGGGGCCGCCGCAGGCGCTGCCGCTCTGCGCGGGGCTACGGGTGCCCGCATCTGCTGAGCCGCTGCTCTCAGGGCGCCGGCATTGTCCTGTACACTGTGCGAGGTGCGGAAACGCGCGACAAGGCCTCTCAGGGTCTGGGCTTCTTCGGCAAGGGTCACGCTGGAGGCCGTGGTCTCCTCGACCATCGCGGCATTCTGCTGCGTCACCTGATCCATCTGGTTCATAGCCGAATTGATTTCCTTCAGCCCGATCGCCTGCTCGCTCGCGGAGGCGGAGATCTGGCGGATTAGGCCGTTGATCTCCATGACCTGCTGGGCGATCTTGTGCAGGGCGTTGCCGGTGCGACCGACCAGATCGACGCCTTCCTTGACCTGACCCGCCGAGGTGTTGATCAGCGTCTTGATCTCCTTGGCGGCATTGGCCGAGCGCTGGGCCAGTTCGCGAACTTCCTGGGCGACGACGGCAAAGCCCTTGCCCGCTTCGCCTGCACGGGCGGCTTCGACGCCGGCGTTCAGGGCGAGCAGGTTCGTCTGGAAAGCGATTTCGTCAATGACACCGATGATGCGCGAGACTTCCAGAGACGATTGCTCGATGCCGTGCATGGAAGCGATAGCCTTCTGCACGATCTCGCCGGAATGCTCGGCATCCTGGGAGGCCGCATTGACGCTGCTTGCGGCTGTGCGGGCGTTTTCGGCGCTGGAGTTGACCTGCGCGGTAAGCTCGTTGAGGGCTGCTGCCGTTTCCTCGAGACTTGCTGCCTGCTGCTCGGTGCGGCGGGCAAGGTCGGAGGCGCTGTTGCTGATTTCGCCCGTGCCGCTGCCGATGTTGCCGACGCTGACATTGACGGTGTGTACCGTCTCTTCGATGCTGGCGAGAGCGGCGTTGAAATCCTGCTTCAGCTGAGCATATTCGCCGGGGAAGTCGTCGGTGATGCGGTGGCTGAGATTGCCCTTCGACAGCTCGGCCAGGTTATGGCCGAGAATGCCGACGATATGGCGCTGCAGGGCGACGCTCTCATTGCGCTCCGTTTCCGAGCGGCGACGCTCGCCTTCGGCGGCCTGACGCTGATCGTTGGCTTCGCCTTCCAGGCGCTTGGTATCGGCAAGCGCAAAGCGGAAGCCTTCCAACGCCTTTGCGACCGAGCCCACTTCGTCTGCCCGTTCCTGACCGTCGATCGGCTTGGCATAGTTGCCGGCGCTGAGACCATTGACGCTGGCAACGAGGCCGGCAAGCGGCTTCTGCACGAAGCTGCGCACAGCCGCGTAGAGAGCGAACATGACGGCGGCAAGCACGAGGATGCCGGAGATGACCATCGTGTAGGTCTGATCGCGCACCGGTGCTGCGATCGCGCTGTGCGGCACGTCGATGAGAACGACCCACGTGGCGTTGAGGCCCGGAACCGCGAAAGGATAGACGACGCGGTCGAATTCTTCGCCGCCGTTTTCGGAAAGATTCTTGAGGATGCTTGCGGAAGACGAGGTCAGTGCCGCCTTAACGACGTCGACGCCTGAACCATTATAGTCCTTCATCAGCAGGTCAGCGGTCGGTGCTACCAGCCACTTGTTATCCTGCGAAACCAGCAGGACGCGGCCAGACCCGAACGGATGCAGCTTCTGCAGCTTCGTGTAGAGCGAGGAGAGAGAGAGGTCGACGCCCGCGACGCCGATCATCTTGCCGCCGGACATGACCGGATAGGCGATGGAGCTCATGGTCGTCGGAACGTCGGTGCCCTGTGCAAGGTAGGGCGGCGTGATCGCGCCCTTGCCGCTGTCAGCTGCGAGCTTCCACCAGGCGGCGGTATAATCGTTGTCGAAGGTGGAGAACTGGATGCCGCCATCCTTCGTCTTCGACCAGTAAGGTGCGAAGGCGCCCTTCTCATTGACGCCCTGATCCTTGTTGTTGGCGAGTTCGGTCGTCTTGCCGTCTATGGCGCCGAGCTGCTCGCAGAACCAGCTGCCGAAGGCAAAGGCGTTCTGCTCGACATTGGCCTTGAGGATGTTGATGATACCCTTGCGATCGAGATTGTGGCCCTCGTGGGCGCGGCCGATGACGGCGGCCATGGAGCGGGCGGCACTGGCCATTTCGCCGACATTGGCGGCGATCTCGTTGGAAATGGATTTGGCCTCGGTGTTGGCCTGATCCATCGTCAGTGTCTCGACGCGGTCGCGCGTCTGCGAAATCAGCAAAAAGTTGGAGACCAGCAGGACAAGCGCAATCGCCAGCCCGGTGACCAAGATCAGCTTGGCCGCAAGCGACTTCATACGAAAGATGAACATCATTTCCTCAAAAAAGCGATGCGTCGGATACACATTATCCGGATGCAAAGTCGGCGCAGGATGGCCCTGTCATGGAGCCGCCGTGAGAATTGCCGCCGCGGCCGGAAGGTATACGCGCCAGGCCAGAGGAATATGATACGGAAGCGCAAAAATTTAATTAATTGCGCTTCGCTGTATTCATGAAATTTTATACTTAAAGATTCTCGGCAACTTCGCTGGCAACCGGAATGGATGGCTGAGCGCCAGGCTTGAGGCAGGCGAGCGAACCGGCGACGGCGGCGCGGCGCAGGCTGGCGTGGAAATCAAGGCCCTGGTCGAGGCTGGCTGCGAAATAGCCACAGAACGTATCACCCGCGCCGACGGTATCAACCGGCTCGATGACCAGACCCTTGGCGCGGGAAACCTCGCCGTCGCGGATCGCGATCACGCCATCACCGCCAAGCGTCACGATCAGCGTCTGGCCGGTTTCGCCGTGAAGGCGCACGAGGGCTGCCTCACGCTCGGCCGCCGACATGTTGTCCTGGCCGGCCAGCCTCTCAAATTCCGTCTCGTTGGCAATGACGATATCAGCGAGCCTCCCAAGGCGCGCGGCTTCGGGGATCAGGGGAGCGAGATTGAGCACGGTCCGCACACCCTTGGCCTTGGCGGCACTCAGGGCCGTCTCGACGGCGGCAACCGGAATTTCGAGCTGAAGCATCAGCGTGTCGCCGGGGTTCAGCGCCGCGACGGCGGCCGTTGCGTGCTCGGCCGTATTCGTGCCGTTGGCGCCGGGAACGACGGCGATCATGTTCTCTCCGTCGCCGCCCACCAGGATCAGGGCCGTGCCGGTTGGCTCGGCGACGCGGCGGGTGGCGGAAAGGTCGGTGCCGGCAGCGCCGAGCAGCGCGAGCGCGGGTTCTGCAAAGCTGTCATTGCCGACCGCACCGCTAAGCCTCACCGTTGCGCCGGCGCGGCGTGCTGCAAGCGCCTGGTTGGCGCCCTTGCCGCCGGCGGCGGTGGCAAAGCCGTTGCCGGCGACGGTCTCGCCCGGCTTCGGCAGACGATCCGTGGTGGCAATAAGGTCCATGTTGATGGAGCCAAAAATAGTGATCATGCGATATCCTGCCCTGGGTGTTGATCCTGCATGATCCTGCCCGAAGGCCTGTTATGTCTTTTGGGATCACACATCGATTGAGCGCGACACTGCCCGAAGCGATCAGTCTTCGTCAACCACCCTGAGCTTGAGTTGGCTGGTACGGTTGTCGACCGGCTTGGGCCTTTCTTCCGGGCGCGTCTTTGCCGGCTCCTTTGCTGCCTCGAATTCCAGCGCCTCTATCCGCTCGCCACGCCTTGCCAGCTTGTCGGCCGAGGTGACGATCGTGTCGACATCCTTCTGCGCCATGGCGAAATGACCCTGAAGCTTGCGCACCCTCTCATCCAGGCGCGAGAGATCCTCCATCAGATGCGCCACTTCGCTCTGGATGACATGCGCCTGCTCGCGCATGCGCTGGTCCTTCAGCACCGCCTGGATGACCTGGATCGACAGCATCAGCAGCGAAGGCGAAACGATAACGATGCGGGCGCGCTGGGCTTTCTGCACGATCGCCTCGAAATTCTCGTGGATCTCGGCGAAGATCGATTCCGAGGGTACGAAGAGAAAAGCCGTGTCCTGCGTCTCGCTCGGAATGAGATATTTCTCGGCGATGTCGCGGATATGCAGCTCAAGATCCCGGCGGAACTGCTGCGCGGCGATCTTGCCATGCTCGGGACTGGCGGCGCTGCGAATGGCGTTCCAGGCTTCGAGCGGAAACTTGGCGTCGATGACCAACGGCGGCGAGCCGTTCGGCATGCGAATGGTGCAATCCGGCCGGGAGCCGTTCGAAAGCGTCGGCTGGAACGCATAGGCGCCCATCGGCAGCCCGTCGGCGACGATGGTCTCCATGCGTGCCTGGCCGAAGGCGCCCCGCGTCTGCTTGTTGGAAAGAATGGCCTGCAGACCGACGACATCCTTCGCCAGCGACTGGATATTGGTCTGCGCCGCGTCGATGACGGCGAGCCTCTCCTGCAGGCGGCGCAGGTTTTCATGCGTCGAGCGCGTCTGCTCGCCGATCGTCGCGGTCACCCGCTGCGACATGCCATCCAGACGCTGCCCAATGGCCTGATTGAGTTCGGCCTGCCTGGAGCCGAAGACTTCGGCCATGGTGGCGAGCCGCCCCTGCATCTCCGCCTGCGACCGCAACAGCGCGGCCATCGTATGCTCGGCATCAAGCATATCGTCTTCCGCGCGTGCCTTGCTGCGAACGAAAAGGACGATCACCGCGATAGCAAGCAGGATGACAAGGCCGGTCAGAACCTGGACGGTGGAAATGGATTGGCCGAAGATGATGAAGGACATGAAACCTGGCGTGCTTGTGAAAGTCTTATTGGCACCATAGCAAAATTGTTGCGAACATCCAGATCAAACCATGAACAAAATTTCAGAGCCATTTCCGTCGACCAGGATGGCGCTCGATGAAAAAACAAGCCTTCACCGCCATCTTGGCGATTCCATCGTACAACAAGATGCGTTATGGGAAACGTCATGACGATCAAGCCACTCATCATTTTGCCCGACCCGCTGCTCCGCCAGGCTTCCAAGCCCATCGAGCAGATCGACACCGAAATTCAGCGCCTCGCCGACGACATGCTGGAAACCATGTATGACGCGCCAGGTATCGGCCTTGCGGCGATCCAGGTCGGCGTTCCCCGCCGCTTGCTTGTCATCGATGTCGCGCGCGAAGGCGAAGAGAAGAAGCCGCTGGTCTTCATCAACCCGGAGATCGTCGCTTCGTCCGACGACCGTTCGGTCTACGAGGAAGGCTGCCTTTCCATTCCGGATTACTATGCCGAAGTTGAGCGCCCGGCGCGCGTCACCGTCAAGTATCTGGATCGCAGCGGCAAGGAACAGATCACGGAGGCTGACGGCCTGCTGGCGACCTGCGTGCAGCACGAGATCGATCACCTGAACGGCGTGCTGTTCATCGACTATATTTCTCGCCTGAAGCGGGAGATGGTGATCAAGAAGTTCACCAAGGCTGCCAAGGCCAAGGCGCTCTGATCTCTCGCCATTGAAAGACCGGGTTGATGCGCCTATGATATCATTGATATCAGTGGGAGATAGCGTATGAGTGATCTTTTGATTCGCGATATTTCCGAGCCGATGAAGCAGGATATCGCAGAACGGGCAAAGCAGGCTGGGCGCAGCCTCTCGGACGAAGCGAAGGAACTCTTGCGGAAGGCCTTGGTGGCAGAGAACAGCGAAAAGGAGAGCTCCCGATTGTCTGCTTGGGAACTACTTCGGCCAATTCTCTACGATGGCGATGATGCCGCGGCGACGGAATACGCTCGTATCATGGATGAAATCGAGGTGGAGCGAAAGAAGGACTTCGGCCGTCCGGTCGAGGATTTCGAATGATCGTCCTCGATACGAACGTCATTTCCGAATTGGAAAAGCCTGTACCCGATCAAGATGTTACTATCTGGATGAAAGCTCAGCCAAGCACCGAGCTCTATCTTTGTGATGTCGTGGTGATGGAGCAATCCTATGGTGCGGAGCGTTTTTTACTTCGCACACAATCTGATCGCTACGCGCGAATTTTCAATACGTTGCTAACGTCGTTCCATGGCAGGATACTTCGGTTCGATCAGAATTCCGCCATCGAGACGGGACGTATTCGCGCCCGTCGCGAGCGCACGGGCCATCAGATTTCGGTGCAGGACGCCATGATCGCCGCCATCTGCCTTGCGAACGGTGCGACATTGGCGACGCGCAACACAAAAGACTTCGAGGGGCTTGATCTCAAGCTCATAAACCCGTTTGAAGGCGGCTAACGTTTGACCCCGATGGCGCGCGCAGTTGCCGCCAGGTCACTCGAAACTTGATACTTTAGCCGGATGGATCGCATGTCGCTCAACATCATTTTCATGGGAACGCCCGAATTTTCCGTACCGACGTTGCGGTCTTTGATCGATGCCGGGCATAAGGTGCGCGCCGTTTATACGCAGCCGCCGCGGCCGGGCGGCCGGCGCGGGCTCGACCTGCAGAAATCGCCGGTGCATCAGGCGGCCGAATTGCTGGGCCTGCCGGTTTTCACGCCAGTCAATTTCAAGGATCCCGACGAGCGCCAGCGCTTTCGCGATCTGGATGCCGATGTCGCGGTCGTCGTCGCATACGGCCTGCTGCTGCCGGAAGCGATCCTCACCGGCACGCGCCTCGGCTGCTATAACGGTCACGCCTCGCTGCTGCCACGCTGGCGCGGCGCGGCTCCGATCCAACGGGCGATCATGGCGGGCGACGCCAAGACCGGCATGATGGTGATGAAGATGGACAAGGGGCTCGATACCGGGCCGGTCGCTCTGACACGCGAAGTCGAGATCGGCGACACCATGACATCAGGCGAGCTGCATGACAGGCTGATGCTCGTCGGCGCCAAGGCGATGGTCGAGGCGATGAACAAGCTGGAGCATGACGAACTGCCGCTGACCGCTCAGCCGTCCGAAGGCGTTCTTTATGCAGCAAAGATCGACAAGGGCGAAACCCGCATCGATTTCGGCAAGCCAGCGACCGACGTTCACAATCATATTCGCGGTCTGTCGCCTTTTCCCGGCGCATGGTTCGAGGCTGATATCGCCGGTCGGCCGGAGCGCATCAAGGTGCTCGGCTCGGAATTGGCCGATGGCAACGGAGCGTCCGGCCAGGTCCTGACGGATGATCTTGTCATTGCCTGCGCTTATGGTGCCATCAGGCTTACGAAGCTGCAGAAGGCCGGCGGCAAGCCGCTGGCGGCGGCCGATTTCCTGCGCGGCACGCCGATCGCGCCTGGCACCGTGCTTGCGTCGGAGCAAGCGTGATGCCGCGTTACAAAATGACCGTCGAATATGACGGCGTCCCCTATGTCGGCTGGCAGCGCCAGGAGAACGGTCCTTCCGTGCAGGGCGCGATCGAGGGTGCCATCTTCTCGCTGACGGGCGAGACGGTTTCGATCCGTGGAGCGGGACGCACCGATTCCGGCGTTCATGCCATGGGTCAGGTCATGCATGCCGATCTTTCCAAGGAATGGAAGATCTACACGCTGCGCAATGCGCTCAATGCCCATCTGAGGCTCGCCGGAGAGCGGGTCGCCATTCTCGATATCGCCGAGGTCGATAAGAGCTTCGACGCGCGCTTTTCGGCCATTCGCCGCCACTATCTCTATCGCATCATCGCCCGCCGCGCGCCCCTGGCGCTGGAAGCCGGACGCGCATGGTGGGTGCCGAAGGACATGGATTACGAGGTCATGCATGCCGCCGCGCAGACACTTGTCGGCCGGCATGATTTCACCACCTTCCGTTCGGCGCATTGCCAGGCGAATAGCCCGGTGCGCACGCTCGACCGGCTGGATGTGACGCGCAGCGGTGAACTGATCGAGATCCGCGCCACGGCGCAAAGTTTCCTGCACAATCAGATCCGTTCTTTCGCCGGCACGCTGAAGCTCGCAGGCGAGGGCAAGTGGACGCCGGACGATGTGCGCGCAGCGCTCGAAGCTCAGGATCGCAAGGCCTGCGGTCCTGTTGCTCCGCCGGACGGGCTTTACTTCATGCAGGTGGATTATCGCGATGGCACCGGTGCGGCTGGCGGCGATGGCGATAATGTCGATGAGGGCGAGGATCTCTCGTAGTCCTGCCCCGCGTGTCTCAACCCGGCGGATAGACGCCGAGGAAGCGCTGCAGGAAGTCCGTCAGCAGCATGCTGGGGATCATCAGCACCAGCGTCAGCGCACCGATGAAGAGCGGATGGGCACCGCAGATCATCCTGAGGATGCGCGCCAGCGAGAAGATGACCGCCATCATCAACACCAGCCAGAGTAGCGCCACCAGCCCGCTGGAGCCAGGGACAAAGGCGATCAGCGCAATGAGCAATGCGTTCAGATAGGACGTCGGTACCCCAAGCCAGTTCACCGCAACAACGATCGGCGCGAACTTGTCGCCGAATCGGAAGATGAGCAGCAGCACGCCGGCGAGAACGAGTGGGATCACCCAGTTTGTGGCTTCGACCAGCGCCAGCCGCAGGAAGAAGGCAAGACCCGTCGACGTTTCGGGCGGCATCGCGGTCAGATAGGCCCGCTGCCACCACAGCCAGGAAATGCCGATCGGCGGCAGGCTCCAGAGGATGGCCCAGAAGGAGCGCAGCATGCCGCGGTCCGATATGTCCAGATACTGGAAGCCGCGCGCATCCATGCGGATCAGCAGCCAGAGGCCGGACAGATAATATTGGACTTCCCTAAAGGTCGGCATTCTCGAACCAGCGCTGGATGAAGGTCTGGTAGATCTCGGTCAGCGTTTCGAGATCCGAGACTGCGACGCGTTCGTCGACCATGTGCATGGTCTGGCCGACGAGGCCGAATTCGACGACCGGGCAATAGTCTTTGATGTAGCGGGCGTCGGAGGTGCCGCCTGTGGTCGAAAGCGCCGGCCTTTGACCGGTGATGTTTTCGACGGCGGAAGAGAGCGAGGCGATCAGCGCATTGTTGCGCGTCAGGAAGACATGGCTTGGGCGCTCCGACCAGGTGATGTCGTATCTGGTCGGCTCGCGGCCCGGGCGCAGCGTCTGGTCGGCTGCGGCCGCATCCAGGCGGGCCAGGATTTCGGCCTTTAGAGCATCGACCGTCCAGGTGTCGTTGAAGCGGATGTTGAAGGCGGCGGTAGCCTTGGCGGCGATGACGTTGGTGGCTGCATTGCCGACGTCGATGCTCGTGACTTCGAGGTTTGACGGCTGGAAATTATCCGTGCCGGCGTCGAAGGGCGGATCGAGCAGCGCCTCCGTCAGCTTGACAATGCTGCGCACCGGGTTGTCGGCGAGGTGCGGATAGGCGGCATGGCCCTGAACGCCGTGGACGGTGATGAAGCCGGAGATCGAGCCGCGACGACCGATCTTGATCATGTCGCCGAGCCGATTGGGGTTGGTGGGTTCGCCGACGAGCGACGCATCCCATGTCTCGCCGCGCTCGGCTGCCCATTGCAGCAGCTTGACCGTGCCGTTGATCGCCGGGCCTTCTTCATCGCCGGTGATCAGGAAGGAGATCGAGCCGGCGGGCTTGCCGTGCTTTTCGATATGACGCGCCACGGCGGCCACGAAGCAGGCAATGCCGCCCTTCATGTCGACAGCGCCGCGGCCGAAAAGCTCGCCATCGGCGATTTCGGCGGCAAAGGGCGGATGGCTCCAGGAGGCGGCGTCGCCGACAGGAACGACATCCGTATGCCCGGCAAACATCAGATGCGGCCCGTCGGTGCCAAGCCGCGCATAGAGGTTTTCGATATCGGGTGTTCCTGGCTCGTTCGCCGTCATGCGCTCGATCTTGAAGCCGAGCGGCGCCAGCATGCCAGCAAGCGCCGTGAGCGCGCCGCCCTCGGCGGGGGTCACGGAAGCGCAGCGGATCAGGGTTTGCAGATTGGCGATGGGATCGGTAGCGGTCATCGGGGGCAATTTATCCGGCGGGAAATGGCAAAGCGATGGCAAGGGTCGGCGATAGGCCGAAAAATCCTTGCCGCGATTCCAGCAATCGCACGGGCATAGTCATCCGGCAAGCGTAAGGGAAGCACGATATGAGTACCGCGCTCCCCAATCGATGATCAGTCGCGCAGCAGCTCGTTGATGCCGGTCTTCGAGCGGGTCTTCTCATCGACGCGCTTGACGATGACGGCGCAATAGAGGCCGGGGGCCGGCTGGCCGTTCGCCATCGTATTGCTGCTCGGCAGCGAACCGGCAACGACGACCGAGTAGGGCGGAACTTCGCCGTAGGTGATCTCGCCGGTGGCGCGATCGACGATCTTGGTGGACTTGCCGATGAAGACGCCCATGCCGAGCACCGATCCCTCGCGGACGATGCAGCCTTCCACGACTTCGGAGCGGGCGCCGATGAAGCAATTATCCTCGATGATCGTCGGGCCGGCCTGCATCGGCTCCAAGACGCCGCCGATACCGACACCGCCGGAGAGGTGCACATGCTTGCCGATCTGGGCGCAAGAGCCGACGGTCGCCCAGGTGTCGACCATGGTGCCTTCGCCGACATGAGCGCCGAGGTTGACGAAGGACGGCATCAGGATGGCATTGGGGGCAATATAGGCGGAGTGACGCACGACGGCGTTGGGCACGGCGCGGAAGCCGGCCTCGCGGAAGCGGTTCTCACCCCAGCCTTCGAATTTCGAGGGAACCTTGTCCCACCAGGTCGCGCCGCCGGAGCCGCCTTCGACAATCTTCATGTCGTTCAGGCGGAAGGAGAGCAGGACAGCTTTTTTGAGCCACTGATTGACGGTCCAGTTGCCGTCCGCACCGCGCTCTGCGACGCGAACCTTGCCGCTATCGAGGAGGTTGAGCGCCGTCTCGACGGCGTCGCGGACTTCGCCGCGCGTCGACGTGTTCACGTTGTCGCGATTGTCGAAAGCAGCCTCGATAGACTTTTCGAGGGAGGCGAGATCGTTAGCGCTCATGGGAATTCCTTAAAACGTCAGTGCCTATCGTGATTTCCGGCAGCGGCTCCGGATATGGTCGATTGGTCCTATAACATGAAGCTTGAAAATGGAATGTCTTTTCCGCGCCGATTGAGCTTGGATTCAAGGCGTTGTAGGGGCATATGCAAGAGCTTGGCTATTCCTGCCTGCGGGCGAGAATAGCGCGTCACGATCGATTCGAAAGGCATGAATAGATGAGCAAGGGGAAGAATGGCAGGCTGAGGCGCAAGGATGGGGTATGGGATCCCCTGAAGACGAGCTCGGCGGACAAGAAGCGGGCCGAATCCGTGCCGCGCACGCCGCAATCGATGTCGCCTTCCTACCGGCTTGCCTATGCAGACGAGGATTTCTTGTGCCGTGAGGAATTACGACCGATCCGCCTGCAGCTCGAGCTGCTGAAGACCGAAATGTCGCTGACCGAGCGCGGCATTAAGTCGACCGTCGTGATGTTCGGCGGTGCCCGCATTCCCGCACCCGGCACCAATGCCTGGGCTGCCCGCAACGACGTGCAGCGCGTCAATCTCGAAGCCGCATCGGTCTACTATGAAGAGGCGCGCAAGTTCGCCCGGCTTTGCTCCCGTTATTCCGCCGGCTTCGATTTCCATGAATATGTCGTGGTGACCGGCGGCGGTCCGGGCGTGATGGAGGCGGGCAACCGCGGTGCGGCCGAAGAGGGGGCGCCTTCGATCGGCCTCAACATCGTCCTGCCGCACGAACAGGCGCCGAACGTCTATGTGACGCCGGAGCTCAGCTTCAACTTCCATTACTTCGCGATCCGCAAGATGCACTTCATGGTGCGCGCCAAGGCAATCGCCGTCTTCCCGGGCGGCTTCGGCACGATGGATGAGCTGTTCGAATGCCTGACGCTGATCCAGACCGGCCGCATGGAGCGCCTGCCGCTCATTCTCTTCGGCGAGAAGTTCTGGCGCAGCATCATCAATTTCGATGCGCTCGCCGAATTCGGCACCATCGCTCCCGACGACGTCAATCTGATCAGCTTTGTCGATACCGCGGATGAAGCTTGGAAGATCGTCGCCGATTTCTACGAGCACGATAACGGCCATTGATCGACGAAAGGCCCGCCGTCGCATCGCGAAGGCGGGCCTTTCGGTCTTGGGATATTCTTCAAAGCAATCCGTGCAGCGTGCCGATGCTTCTTCGGATCGCGCCGGATCGACCGGTTTACAGCAGCGGCCGGTTCGGCATGTCGTCCAGCGAGATCACGCCGTCATGGTTGCGATCCATGCGGTCGAAGAGCTTGTTGGCCGCGTCTTCGGCTTCCTGCTTGCTGATCTGGCCGTTCTCATCCTTGTCGATGCGATGGAACAGCATCATGCCGCGCATGAAGCCTGCCTCATGCATGAAGCGGCCATGTGGCCTGTGGTGGCGCGGACGGTTGTCGCCGTTATCGTCGGCCTGGGCCTGGTCGCCCTTGGTTTGATCACCCTTGGTCTGATCGTTCTGGGCCTCATTCTTGCCCTGATCGCCGTCTGCCTTGGCGCGTTCGGCCTTCCATTCCTTGATGCGTTCCTGACGATAGGCACGCAGCTCGCCGGGCGTGATTTCGCCGTCGTGGTTCGTGTCGATCTGATCGAAGATCTTGTCGACGCCAGCCTTCACCTCGTCCCGGGTGACCTTCGTGTCGCCCGGCTGGCCGAATTGCTTCAGCATGCGCACATAGACGATTTCCGGTGAAAAGCGCGGTCCGTGCCAACGTCCGCCATGATGACCATCCCCTGCTTCATCGCCTTGGGCAGCGAAGCTCACCTGGGCGGCAGCGCCCACCAGAAGGGCTGCGGAAAGTCCTGCAAGAAGAAATTTTTTCCCGTTCATCGTTTTTCCTTTCGTGTCGAGGAATGGTCAAACGATACGGCTGGCCGTTAAAAACGACCAATTAAACCTCTGTAACGCGGATGAAACTTTCGTAACCCCGTCCTGATGAATGGTTAAACCAGCGCCTTGAGGAAGGCCGTGAGGTCGTCGGTCACATAGTCGATGTGGTCGTCCTCGCCGGTCGTGCGCTCCCACCATTCGACGATAGCAGTCTCGAGGTTCCGCGGAACAAGCAGCACGGTCTTCATGCCGAGCGCCTTGGGCACGGTGAGGTTGCGCGGCAGGTCCTCGAACATCGCCGCCTTCTTCGTATCCACACGATTGAGGCTCATGAACTTGTCATAGGTGCTGCCGGCAGGCTTGGGCACAAAATCGGCCGCGACGATATCGAAGATGCCGTCGAAATTGTCGAGGATACCGAGCGCACCGGCCGTCGCCTCGGCGTGCTTCACGCTGCCGTTCGTGAAGATGAACTTGCGCCCCGGCAGCGCCTTGATAGCGGCTGCCAGCTCCGGCTGTGGCGTCAGCGCCGAATAGTCGATCGCATGCGCTTTTTCCAGAAAGTCGTTCGGGTCGATGCCGTGATGGATCATCAGCCCCTGCAGGGTCGTGCCGTGCTCCAGATAATACTGCTTCTGCAGCTTGCGCGCGTCTTCCCGCTCCATTTGCAGCAGAGCCGAGACATAGGCCGTCATGTTCTTGTCGATCTGCGCGAAGAGATCGACGTGATGCGGATAGAGCGTGTTGTCGAGATCGAACACCCAATCGCGGATATCGGAAAAGTCTGCAGGTTCGGATAGCGTTTTTGTCTGGCTCATGGCCGCGTTATGACATGCCGCCTCCGCCAAGGAAAAGGAAAATATTCATGTTGCGGCATATGGGGCCGCTGATGGAGATTGCCGGTTGATCCAATGCCGACTATGTTTCCACCATTGATTTCCGGGGTTTTGCTCTATTTGCCAAGTGAGGGAGGGCTTACGCTCTTTCGGGTTGTGGAGAGAAAATTGCCCGGCCGGGCTTTTCGGAGGGGATGCGATGAGTCAGGTGGAAAAGGCGCAGGAGTTCGCGCGGCTGCATAAGAAGGGCGAGCCGCTGATCCTTTTCAATATTTGGGATGCCGGCTCGGCGAAGGCAGTCACGGAGGCGGGAGCGAAAGCTCTGGCCACGGGAAGCTGGTCGGTCGCCGCCGCCAACGGTTTCGGCGACGGCCAGGCCATTCCGTTATCGCTGCTGGCGGTCACCGCCAAACTGATTTCGGTGACGAGCCACTTGCCTCTGTCGGTCGATTTCGAGGGCGGCTATGCCGTCGAATCAGAGGAAGTCGCCGCCAATGTCGAAAAAATCATGGATCACGGCGCCATCGGCATCAATTTCGAAGACCAGGTAATCGGCGGACACGGTGTTCATCCGATCGAGACGCAAGTTGCCCGCATTCGCGCCATCAGGGAAATGGCCGACCGGCGCGAACTGCCGCTGTTCATCAATGCCCGCACCGATCTCTTCCTCCAGGAAAGCGATACGGCACACCATCAGATCCTGCTCGATGATGCTTATCGCCGCGCCGATGCCTTTGCCGAGGCGGGAGCCAGCGGCTTCTTCGCACCCGGTCTTGTCGATCCGGAACTGATCGGAGCCCTCTGCGAACGCTCGTCCCTGCCGGTCAACATCATGGTGCGCCCAACGACGCCCGATAACGAGACGATGGCCGGCCTGGGCGTCAGCCGCATCAGCTATGGCCCCGCGCCCTATCGTTCGGTGATGGGGATGCTGAAGAGCGAGGCCGAAGCAATCTATCGGCACGACTGATCATACGAGCTCAACCTTGGCTGCCAGCACGCGCGCAATGAAGTTCTGCACGACGGCCGAACGTTCCTCGCGGCGCGTCGCGAGCGTCAGCCGCGCTACCGGTCCATCGCCCGCAATGGCAATATAGGTAACGCCGGGAACCCGGATTTGAGCTATCGCCGACGGTACTACCGAAACACCGAGTTCCACAGCGATCAGATTGGCGATCGAGGTGATCTGCGGTGCGACTTGCCCGAGGATCGGTTCGAAGCCGGCCTGCCGGCAAGCGGCGACGATCCGGTCGAACAAGCCGGGGCCGGCGGTGCGCGGAAAAAGCACGAAAGGCTCGCCGGACAAGGCCGATAGAGGCAGACTTTCCGCCCCCGCCAGCGGATGGCCCGAGGGCAGGGCGATCATCATGGCTTCTTCCGCGAGCGTATGCGAACGGAAAGAGGGCGGATCGGCGTGCCCCGGCCGGATGAAGACCGCATCCAGCTCCTCGGCACCAAGCCGCTCCAGCAACCGGGTCGTATACGCCTCCTCCAAAGTCAGGTCGATCTCCGGATAGGCGCGGCGAAAGCTGCGCACGGACGACGGAACGATCGGGCTGAAAGCCGCTGAACCGGTAAAGCCAATCCGCAATCGCCCGAGTTCGCCGCGCGCCGCCCTCAGCGCCAATGCCTTAGCCTGCTCAGCCTTGGCCACGATCGCGCGCGCCTCCGGCAGAAAAACTTGGCCCGCCTGGGTCAACTCCGCCCCATGCGGCATGCGACGAAACAGCGACGCGCCGATTTCCTCTTCCAGATCGCGGATCTGGTTGCTGAGCGGCGGTTGGCCGATACCTATCCGTCGCGCGGCGCGCGTGAAGTTCAGCTCTTCGGCAACGGCAAGAAAATATCTGATGTGGCGCAGTTCCATCCGACCTTCTCCGGGTTAGCAGCGTGATATCTTTAAGATATGAACAAAGCCACGGCAATATATTGGACTGCCGGTCGCGCCATATCCACCTAGATGGAGCGCGACCGCTCATCGAGCGTGGAGCGCGCCAACAGCCAGGAGGCTTCCATGAGTTCGAAAGACAGCAAATTTTTCCTGATTACCGGCGTCAGTTCCGGCTTCGGTCGCGCTTTCGCCGAAGCGGCGCTCGCTGCTGGCCACCGTGTCGTCGGCACAGTTCGCAATGCCGATGGCAAGGCACAATTCGAAGCGATCGCGCCGGATCGCGCGAAGGCCGTGCTGCTCGATGTGACCGATTTTGACGCGATCGAGCCCATCGTTACCCGCATCGAGGCGGAGATGGGGCCGATCGATGTACTCATCAACAATGCCGGCTACGGCCATGAGGGCACGCTGGAAGAATCGCCGCTCGACGAGATGCGGCGCCAGTTCGATGTCAACGTCTTCGGCGCGGTCGCGATGATCAAGGCGGTATTGCCCTTCATGCGCCGCCGTCGCGCAGGCCAGATCATCAACATCACCTCGATGGGCGGTTTCATCACCATGCCCGGTATCCCTTATTACTGCGGCAGCAAATTCGCGCTGGAGGGGATCAGCGAGGTATTGGCGAAAGAGGTGAAGGATTTCGGCATTCATGTCACCGCCGTCGCGCCCGGTTCGTTCCGCACCGATTGGGCGGGCCGTTCCATGGTGCGCTCCGGTCGCAGCATTGCGGACTACGATGAGCTGTTCGATCCGATCCGAAAGGCGCGCGAGGAAAAGAGCGGCAATCAGGCCGGCGACCCGCAAAAGGCCGCCGCCGCCATACTGGCGCTGGTCGCGTCTGAAAATCCGCCCGTACACCTGCTGCTCGGGACGGACGCGCTGAACCTTGCGCGCGGGAAGATCGCTGCCTTGAGCGAGGAGATCGCCGCCTGGGAAGATCTGACCCGCTCAACCGATTTCGGTTGAGCGTATCGCTGCGGGCAATGACAAAATACGCCTTTCCCGTTCTGGGAGGGCGTATTTTCCTTATGGAACGATCAGCGTGCCGGCGCCGCGTTCGGTGAAGATTTCGAGCAGGACCGAATGGGCTGTCTTGCCGTTGAGGATGACGACACCCTGAACACCGGCCTTGATGGCGTCGATGCAGGTTTCGACCTTAGGGATCATGCCGCCTGAAATCGTGCCGTCTGCGATGAGGGCATGCGCTTGGGCGACGGAAAGCTCCTTGATGAGCTGGCCCTGCTTATCGAGCACGCCCGGGACATCCGTCAGGAAGAGCAGGCGCGTGGCGCTGAGCGCGCCGGCAATCGCACCGGCGAAGGTGTCGGCATTGATGTTATAGGTCGCGCCGTCGCGGCCCGGAGCGACTGGTGCGATGACGGGGATCATCTCAGACTTGGCGAGCAGGTCGAGCAACGTGCGGTCGACTTCGACCACTTCGCCGACGAAGCCGAGATCGAGCACGCGCTCGATGTTGGAATCCGGATCCTTGATGGTCTTGTGCGCCTTTTCGGCGAAGACCATGTTGCCGTCCTTGCCGCAAAGGCCGATCGCCCACTCGCCGGTCTGGTTGATCAGCGCGACGATTTCCTTGTTGATCGAGCCGGCGAGCACCATTTCGACGATCTCGACCGTCTTGGCGTCGGTGACACGCAGGCCGCCTTCGAACTTCGATTCGATGCCCATCTTCGTCAGCATGGCGCCGATCTGCGGTCCGCCGCCATGAACGACGATCGGGTTGACGCCCGACTGCTTCAAGAGCGCGATATCGGCTGCGAATGCCTTGCCGAGCTCGACATTGCCCATGGCATGGCCGCCGTATTTCACGACGATTGTCTTGTTTTCGTAACGCTGCATGTAGGGCAGCGCCTGTGCGAGCAGGCTGGCTTGGAGTTCGCTGTGGGCTTCGGACATGGTGCACCCTTCGAAAATGTTCGCGGCCTTTTATCTCAAGTTTTTGACAGAGGGAATAATGATGTCGGTATAAGTTGATGCTGTGTCACACTAGCGCTATCAAAATTGATCGCACCCGCAAGCTTGCCAGCCGTCGCTTTTCTCTTAAAGATGGCGCAGGTGTCGCGACCGGGGAGTTGGATGGCAACCGAGGAGATGGAAGCGCTGATCGGCCGTGTCGCCATGCGTGACCAGAAAGCCTTTGCCGCGCTCTATAAGCGCACCAGCCCGAAACTCCTCGGCGTTTGCTTACGTATCATCGGCAACAAGGCGGATGCAGAAGAGGTCTTGCAGGAAGTCTATATCAAGATCTGGCAGCGGGCAGAGCAGTTTTCCGCCTCGGAAGGGTCGGCGATATCCTGGCTCGCGACGATCGCGCGCAATCGTTCCATCGATTTTGTCCGCGCCCGCAAGCCGGTGGCCGACGAGATCGATGCCGCCTACGATCTTGCCGATGGAGAACTCGACCCTGAAGAGCAAGCAATCGTAAAGGGAGAGGGTAGGCGGATTGACAGCTGCATGGAAGAGTTGGAAGCTGATCGTGCCCGGGCTGTTCGCAGCGCCTATGTCGAGGGCTTGAGCTACCAGGAACTCGCCGATCAATATTCGGTACCTTTGAATACCATGCGCACCTGGCTGCGCCGGAGCCTGATCAGACTAAGAGAGTGCATGGACAGATGAGTACCCCCGATCAAAGCAAGGGAGGCCGCTCCCGCGATGAAGTCCTGGCCGGAGAATACGTGCTTGGCGTGCTTTCACTGGAGGATCGGCAAAAGGTCGAGCGCCGCATGCGCAGCGATCGCCAGTTTGCCGCCATCGTCAGCCGATGGGAGCAGAACCTCTCGGAATTCAACGAGGAATACGAATCGGCGACGCCCGCGGCTTCGGTGTTCCCGAAGATCGAAAAGCGGATTTTCGGGGAAGCTGCCCGCGGCGCCCAGCTCTGGAATTCGCTCATTCTCTGGCGCTCCGTCGCCTTCGGTTCGCTGTTTCTGGCGGCCAGCGTTCTGGTCTTTGCCATTACAAACGAAGGTGTGTTGCGTCCTTCCCCCGGCAAGCAGCTCTCTGCATCCCTTGCCGGCCAGAACAACCCCATCAATCTCCTTGCCAATTATGACATCGCCAACAGCCGTTTGAAGGTAACGCCGGTCGCGGCCGGCAAGTCTGGTGAGAAGTCGCTGGAGCTCTGGCTGATTCGCGGCAGCGATCCGGCCGAGGCGCTGGGCATCCTGCCGCAGACCGGCGATGGCGAAATTGTCCTGCCGCCGGACCTTCACGGCAAGTTGACCGAGGGCGCCATCATCGCCGTCAGCGTCGAGCCCTTCGGCGGCTCTCCGACCGGCAAGCCCACAGGCGATGTGATCGCTTCCGGCACGATCCACTTGCCCTGACGAATTTCCTTCCGCGAAAAGCAATCGCCGCTGAAACTCTTTCTCCGTGCGCTCCGTATCTTCTTCCGACCCCACCTGATCGGGGTAACAAAGAGGAAGAGGAAACGTTATGACCAAGACCGTGTTTCGCGTTGCCGCTGTTGCCGCAATTCTGTCTGCCGCAACCAGCCTTGCCTATGCCAAGGACCCGATGGTGGGCGGTGCAGCGATGTACGCCAGCAAGAATATCGTTGAGAACGCCGTCAATTCGAAGGATCACACGACACTCGTTGCAGCCGTCAAGGCTGCTGGCCTCGTCGACACTCTTGAAGGCAAAGGCCCCTTCACCGTCTTTGCTCCGACCAATGAAGCCTTCAAGCAGCTGCCGGCCGGTACGGTCGAGACGCTGCTGAAGCCGGAGAACAAGGAAAAGCTGGTCAAGGTGCTGACCTGCCATGTCGTCGCTGGCGATGACATGGCCGCCGCCCTCAAGAAATGGGCAATGAGCAAGGGTGGCGAATACGATCTGAAAACGGTCGGCGGCTGCACGATCAAGGCCATGGAAAAAGGTGGCAAGCTGACGCTGACCGACGAGGCCGGCGGCACCGCTCACATCACCATCGCCGACGTCAAGCAGTCGAACGGCGTGATCCATGTCGTCGATAAGGTGTTGTTGCCGAAGATGTAGTCATCTCGCGGCGACACGGCCGTCGCTCCTACTTGGCGGCGTAATGAGCGGCGGCCACATGCGACCGGTGCATTTTCAGACCTCGATGCCGACCGTCAAGCCGATGGCCTCGCGCAGTTCCTGAAGGCCTACGCCTCTTTCCGAGGAGGTGGCAAGAATGCCGGGATAGGCAGCGGGGCGCTTGCGGATCTTCTCGGCTGTGTCGGCGAGCAGCTTCGGCAGGCCCGCTTCCTTGATCTTGTCGGTCTTGGTGAGCACGATCTGATAGGAAACGGCGGCCTTGTCGAGCAGGTCGAGGACTTCCGCGTCATTCTTCTTGATGCCGTGGCGGCTATCGATCAGCACATAGACGCGCTTCAGCGTCGTGCGCCCGCGCAGATAGTCGAACACCAGCTTGGTCCAGGCGTCGACCTGGTCCTTCGGTGCTTCGGCGTAGCCATAGCCGGGCATATCCACCAGAGCCATCGGCGGCAGATCACCACCTTCGCCGGAAAAGCCATCGGGAACGAAATAGTTGAGTTCCTGCGTGCGTCCCGGCGTATTCGAGGTACGCGCCAGTCCCCTATGTCCGACCAGGGCATTGATCAGCGACGACTTGCCGACATTCGAGCGCCCGGCAAAGGCCACTTCGAACGGCCCTTCCGGCGGCAGGAACTTCATCGACGGTACGCCACGGATGAAGATCCACGGACGCCCGAAAAGCGGCTTGTCGTCTTTTGTCGTCTGGTCTGCCATGCTCTCGGTCTTTTGCTTGGATGAGTGGACTGGCTTCGGGGTTTTATCCGCGAAAGTCAAGTTTTGATCGCTGGACGGGATTGGCTGGCTCGTTCGTGTCTTCTGAATTTGACGCCGCCAGCGCAAAATCCGCAATTGCTGCACCGCAGAGCCGCATAAGTCGTGCTAAGGCTCGATGCCATGAAAACGACCACGGAACAGAACTATCGTCGGCGCATAGCGCGGGTCATCGAGGCGATCATGGTCGATCCCTCGGCGCCGCATTCCGTCGAAAGCCTTGCCGCAGTGGCCCGCTTCTCCCCCTTTCATTTTCACCGGCTCTACCGTGCCATGACCGGCGAAAGCGTTGCCGCCACCATACGCAGGGTGCGGCTTGCGCAGGCGGCGTATCAATTGGCCGTGAGCCCGGCCTCGATAACCGAGACGGCTTTGGAGGCTGGCTATGACAGCTCGCAGAGCTTCGCCCGCGCCTTTCGCAGCCTGACGGGCCTCACCCCGACGGCTTTCCAGCAACAACAACAGTCGATTGCGGCAAACCTGCCATTGGTGACGATCGGCGATCGTCCGCAGGCAAGGGTATACGGCTTGCATCATGAGGGTCCGGCACAGACCATCCCGCATACCTACCGTCGCCTCGCGCAGATGCTGTCGGAGCGAGGACTGGCGTGGAGCGATCTGACAAGGGTCGGTGTCGGATCCGGCGATCCGGAGCAAGGAGAGGAGTTTACCTACTTTGCCGGGGTCGTGCTTCCGCTGGAAAGCACCACACTGGAAGGGCTGGAGCGCTACGATCTGCCCGGCGGCCGCTATGCATGCTACAGGCTCATGGGATCTTACGCCCTTATTTCCTCTACCTTTCAGACGCTGTTCGGTAGCTGGTTGCCGCAAAGCGGCTTTGAACCCGATGACCGCCCGGTTATCGAGGTCTATCTCAACCATCCGGCCACGGTGATGGAGCATGAGATTGCCACCGAGCTGCTGATCCCGCTTCGCGGCGCCGACACGACTTAACGATCCATATCCTTTGACATCTCGATCCCTGATATGCGGCTGACCGTGAAGCGTCTGCCGAGGCCTTTCATTTTTGCCTTTCACTACCCTGTTCGGAGAAGAAAATGCGCATTACGAAAATCGGCTTTCTCATCGCCTTCGCCTTGGCGACGACATCGGTCCGGGCCGCGGGACTGGCATCGATCGACGTTCCGGCGAATGGAGACGGTCCTGCTCTTAAAGCTTTCGTCTGGTCGCCATGTGCGACGCCGCCAAGTGAGGTCAAGCTGGGGCCAGTCGCGCTGCCCGCCGTTCGCGGCTGCCCGATTGCCGGGAGCAAGTTGCCATTGGTGATCATCTCGCATGGACATGGCGGTGGCTCCCTCAATCATCACGATACTGCGGAGGCGCTTGCGGATGCAGGCTTCCTTGTGGTCGCGGTGAACCATCCGGGCGATAACTTTTCCGATCTGAGCCGGGCGGGCGACATTTCGATCATGTTTCAGCGGCCGACGGATATAAAGCGCCTGATCGATTTCATCATCGGCAAATGGCCGGAGGCGGCAAAGATCGATCCCGACCGAATCGGCTTCTTCGGCTTTTCGCGCGGCGGCTATACCGGCCTCGTGCTCGCCGGCGCGGTCCCTGATTTTCGCGACCCTAACGTTCCCTGTCCCGAGCCTGCTCCCATCTGCGGTGAAATTCGCCGGAACGAGATACCGGCAAAGCCGCTTGCCCGCGACGGGCGTATAAGGGCACTTGTCCTTGCCGATCCGCTGAGCTTCTTTTCGAACAGGGAGAGCCTGAAAGCTGTCGGCGCGCCCATCCAGCTCTGGAGTTCCGAGCATGGCGGCGATGGCGTGCTGCCGGAAAGCGTCGCGGCGCTGGCCGTCAATCTACCGGATAGGCCCGACTTTCATGCCGTGCCCGGCTCGGCGCATTTCGCCTTCCTGGCGCCATGTCCGGCCGCCTTGGCTGCCTCACAGCCGGAGATCTGCAAGGATCAGGCGGGGTTTGACAGGGCGGCGTTTCACCGCTCGTTCGATGCGGAGGTCCTGGCCTTCTTTCGCCGGCATCTCGGCGCAAGCCGCACGCCCTGACCGCAGCCAGGAGATGGCGACCTCATCGCGACGCAGGTCACTTGCTACAAAAAAGAAAAGCCCCGCCGAACAGCCTGTGTGGAAACGTTTGGAGGCTCCGGTTTGACCGGGGCCTCTTTTGGTTTCTGGGTCTATGCGGGTTTTGATGTTATGTTTATGGTGCGCCTGATGTTGTAGGCGAGCACCGAGAGGGCCATTTCGGTTCTGGTGCCCTTGAGGTTTCTGGTCAGGAAACGTCCGCCTGCCAT